>JAZRDN010000058.1:0-35462 GCA_045660295.1 Eubacteriales bacterium | reverse complement strand
GATAGACGCGAATTTTTCAAGTCTCTGTTCGTCAATGTCGCAAGCCGCAACAAGGTCGGCGTATTCCGATGCCGCTGCCGCTTCCGCGTGTGCCATACCGATTCCAAGACCGAGAACGGCATATCCAAGCTTTTTCATAATTGTCTGTCTCCTTTAAGCTTTTTACTTTTCCATTATACAACAAAAATTGAGCATATAAATTGCAAATAATTCGTATTTTATTGTATAAACGACACAAGTGATGTTATTTTACCCATATGCATACGCTTGATGACACAAGTCCGTCCGATTCGGCGGTAAGTGTAACGGTGCCAACCTCGTCCTTTTTGGATATAACAGCCGCCACGCAAGCGCCGTTAAGCATCTGTCTGTTTGGGTTGAAGTAGCCGACGGTCTCTCTGGGGTCGCCGTTGTCCGTGCCGTAGATTCTGCCCGCGCCCTCGGCTTTGAAGCGCAAGGTGTTTGAAGCCGTGGGGCAGGGGTTGCCGTCCTTGTCGAGCACGTAGGCGCGCACGTAGCAAACGTCCTCGCCGTCGGCGCTTATCTCGGCGCGCTCTGCCTCAAGCTTGACGGCGTAGGGCTTGCCCGCGGTTTTTACCGCGCGTCTTATTGCCTCGTTGCCGTTCTCGTCGTAGGCAATGGCTACTATCTCGCCCGCTTCGTATGGAACGTCAAATATTATGCGGTAGGCGTTCTGAAGGCTTCTGTTTGAAACAATGCGTTCATAGCAGTTGTATTCGGGGTTCTTTACCTTTTCGCGGATACCAAGCGACTTACCGTTTACTCTAAGCTCGGCTTTGTCGTAGCTTGTTATGATATGCACGGGGATGCTTTCGCCCTCGTGACCTTCAAAATTCCAATGTGGCATTATGAAAAGCACGTCTTTGTCGGTCCACTCTGCCATGTATTGCCAGTAACGGCTCTTGGGAAGCCCTGAGAGGTCAACGATTCCGAAGAAGGAGCTTCTCGCGGGCCACTCGCTGTAATAGGGAGTAGGCTCACCCATATAGTCAAAGCCCGTCCAGACGTATTCGCCAAATACAAATTCATCGCGCTGTGCGATAAACTCGCGGTCGGGGTAGTATGCCCAGTTAGGGGAGGAAAGAGCATAGTCTGAGACGGTTATATCCTCGCGCTGGGGCGCGTTGGGTTCTACTTTAACGGGAATTTTATATTCTCCTCGTGTAGAGATGCAGGATTCGGTTTCCGAACCGTAGAATATCTTGTCCGGATATTTTTCGTGAAGCTTTTTGTATAGATGGGGCTTGTAGTTAAGTCCAACAAGGTCAACGGCGTCGAAAAATCCGTTTTCTTCGGCGTGGGGGTGGAAGTTAAAGCCGCCCGTGGTGGGACGTGTTCTGTCCTCTCGGTGGCAGATGTCGGTGAGCCACTTGGCGATTTTCGCGCCGTCGGCTTGCCTTTGCTCCTCCACCTCATTGCCTATGCTCCAGATGAATACCGAAGGATGGTTGATGTCGCGGCGGATAACGGCAACGGTATCGGTCTCTGCGTGTTCGTCAAAGGAGCGCGCATAACCGTTTGCCACTTTTCCTGCTTTCCACTCGTCAAACAACTCGTCCATAACGAGAATGCCCATCTCGTCGCAAAGGTCAAGCAGCTCTGGGGCGGGGGGATTATGAGAGGTTCGGATGGAGTTTACGCCCATGCCGTGCATAATGCATAACTGCCTCTTAAGCACAGAATAGTTTATAGCCGCGCCAAAGATGCCGAGGTCGTGGTGCATACACACGCCGTGTATTTTGGTTGGCTTGCCGTTGAGGAAAAATCCCTTGTCGGGGGTAAACACACAGCTTCTGAAGCCAAGACGCACCGAGTCGGTATCGGTAATCTCGCCGTTTTTCACGGTTGATACCTTAAGGGTATACAAATAGGGCGCGTCAAGCGTCCAAAGCTTGGGGGAGGTAAGAGTTGCGTTCAAAACTCCCTTGCCCTCTCCAACAAGCACGGCAATTCCGTCTTTGTCAACAAGCTCAAATTTAACGGTATCGGGGCTTCCGCAGGTTTCAACACTTAACTCTATGTCAGCCCTGCTTCCGTCCTGCTTGGTCTCAATCTGTGTCTTTATTCCGCAATACGCAACCGAGTCGCGGGATTTTTCAACCAAATAGAGATTTCTGTAAATTCCCGCGCCTGGATACCAACGGCTCGCGTCGTGAGGCAGTACCGCTTTTATTGCAAGAAGATTGCTTTCTCCGTAGCTTGCGACATCCGAAACGTTAATAGAGAAGGAGCGGTATCCAAAGTGATTTTTACCCACAAGCTTGCCGTTTAAGTAGATTTCGCATTCCCACATAACGCCGTCAAATATAAGCTCGAGTATCTTGCCCTTGCTTTCGGCGGGAATATCAAGCGGGAGTCTGTACCAGCCTGTTCCAACCGTGGGAAGTGCGCCCGAGCGCCCCGATTGCTCTATCGGCTTTGTGATGCCGTCGGCGGTTATGGTGCGGTAGGTGATGTCATATTCCTTCTTGAAGTCGTGGCCTATCGCCCAGTCGTGGGGAACCGTGACCGACTCCCACGCGCTGTCGTCAAGATCGGGAGAGGAAAGATTCTTTTCAATCTCCTCATAGGGAAGCTTTTTAAATTTAAATCCCTCGTGGAGTCTTTTTGTGATGCGTTCCATGGTGCGCTCCTTTATCTGTTTCTTAAATATTCAAGCAATTTGTCGGAGGAGTTGACCGTCATTTTGTCGACTGCTTCAAAATTGCCATTCTGGGGTTTCCCGAAAGGTCGCGACGCACCTCGCACGAAAAGCCGTGGGCGTGTGCCAGCATTTCTATGTCGTCGCTTTGGTCAAAGCCTATCTCAAAGAGGATAAAACCGCCGTTCTTGAGGCTGTTTTTATAGTCGGAGAGTATCTTTTTGTAGAAGATAAGTCCGTCCTCACCGCCGTCAAGCGCGGCGCGTGGCTCGGAAAAAAGCTCTTCCTCAAGAGTGTCAACGACCGACGTGCGGATGTAGGGAGGATTTGAGATTATGGCGTCAAATTCGCCCTCTGTGAAGGGATTTCCCTCAAGCAGGTCAGCGCAAAGGGTGTCAAAGCGGTCGCCCACATTGTTTCTTTCGGCGTTGTGGCGCGCCAGCTTGACGGTTTCATCAAAAAGGTCAAGCCCAACCGCCCTTGTGTCGGGTCGGTGAACAAGTGTGGACACGGCAATGCATCCGCTACCCGTGCAGAGGTCGGCAAATTTAGCTCCCGCGGGGAGATTTTTTATTGCGTATTCCACCAAAAGCTCGGTGTCGGAGCGGGGAATAAGGCAGTTTTCGTTGACCGTGTAGGTCTCACCGTAAAAATCCCATTCTCCGAAGATGTATTGAAGCGGATAGCGCTCGCACCGCTTGTCTATAGCATCAAAAAGCGCCTTGTCAACGTATTCGGTTTCGGGATTTGCTAATATTTCCGAACGGCTTTTTTTGCAGAAAAAGTTTATAAGCAGAGCCGCTTCAAAATCAGCGTTTTCAATTCCCGCGTCGCGCAGAGCGTCGCAAAGTTGTGTGTAGGTCATAATTTTTCCTTTTTGCAAAACAAGGGGCTTGTGCCCCCTGTCTCTTTACTTAGAGTGATTTAAGAAATTCGCAAAGAGCCTTGAGATTTTCGGGGGTTCTGTCACCGCCGCCCTCGTAGGAAACCTCATCAAAGTTCACATCGACACCCGCAAGTCTGAAATCGGGGGGAACAAGTCCGTTGCAGGCGTACATAAGGTCCTCGGGGAGCTCGTTTTTAAGCACCAGCGTAGCGGCAAATCTTTCCTCGTTCATAGTATAGACCGCTCAGTTACTGATCTCGATAAAGTCAAAACCAACCTCGTAAGCCTGTCTTATCTCTTTTGCTCTTGATTCACAAAGTCCAATTTTCATAACGAAATCCTTTTGATAACCCCTTTGGGAAGTTTATACACGGCTATGATACCACACTTTTTCTCAAAAGTCCATAGCTTTTCAAAAATTTTGCGGTGTTTTTTAAATTATTTTGCGGTCTTTTTAAACTAATTTCTCAAATCTCTTGAAAAAAGGGGCGGATTGTGTTATCATTATAACAGATAAATTCGGAGAGGCGGTTTTTTGATTGTGAAAAAGAGAGATTTGTTCGTTTTTGCGGGTCAATCGAATATGATGGGCGCAGCGGTGCTTCCACCAAAGATCGCCATATCGGCTGATGATTCATATGAATACAAGCACAAGTCGGTGAGACTCGGCGCAAAGCACGGCGAGTTTGTGGCGGCGGGCTACCCCTGCGGTGAATTTTCTTATACCGCCGAGGCGCTTGAGAGCGCATATCTTCCCGAAAACACCGACAAAGAGGGCTGGTTTGTGGAAGAACCGAGTGAGGAATACCGTAATTGCCGAGACAGTGACTTCGGGTTTGGCAACCCTCACATAAACGAAAAAGGCTTTGCGCTTATCGCAAAGCGTATGGCTGATAACGCGGTAAGAGTTTTGCGCGAGGGCGGAGAGCCTTTACTTGAAAAGGAAATTATTTCAAAATTGATTGAAGCGGAGAGTAAGTAAGTGAAAAATATTCTGATGACTGCCTTCAAAGGCCTGTGGATAGGCGGAACGCTTACCGTGCCGGGAGTCTCGGGCGGCTCAATGGCAATGATATTGGGCATATACGACAAGCTCTTGTGGGCGGTAAACTCGCTTGTGAAAAAGGGCGGGGAAAAGAAAAAAGCGTTCCTGTTCCTTTTGTGGACGGCGCTTGGCGGCGCGGTTGGCTTTGTTGTTTTTTCAAAGCTTGTGGGATTTCTGCTTGAGATAGCGCCGCTGTTCGTTTGCTTCTTTTTCGTGGGCGCGGTTGTTGGCGGCGCGCCGATGGTATTCAAGCAGGCGAAAATTGATAAGATAGGTCTCTTGGATATTGTTATGATAGCGTGCGGAATAGTCGTTGTCTGGCTTATTTCGCTTATACCGTCGGGAATCTTCTCGATTGACGGAATCGGCGGTGTTGGGGGTGTAGCCCTCAAACTGCTTTGCGGAGTTATCCTTGCCTTCGGACTCGTTTTGCCGGGTATCAGCTTTTCGCAGATGCTTTACGTTTTCGGAATCTACGGCGAGATTGTTGAAAGAGTGTCAAGGCTTGATATTTTACCTCTCGTGCCCTTCGGTGTGGGCGGAATTGTAGGAATTTTCGCCACGGCTTTTGCGGTGGAAAAGCTGATGAATAAGTACCCCAGACGTGTGTATATGGTGGTTTTCGGCTTCCTCTTGGGGTCTGCGCCCGCGATGTTTAAGGGGCAGAGCTTTGTCGGAATGCCGTGGTGGGCATATCCCGTGTTTGCGGTGCTTGCGGGAGCTGGCTTTGCGGCGGTTTACGCAATGTCGGTGGCAGAGGCTAAAAAATAAAAATAAAGTAGCTGAGTCATTAGAGACTCAGCTACTTTTATAACACATCCAAAATTGAGTCTATCAGGCTTGCTGTCTCCTCGCTTGGGGGACAAAGCGGCGAGCGATAGGAAAGCTCGCAGAAGCCAAGGCGCGACAGGGCGTATTTTATCGGTATCGGGTTGCTTTCCTTGAAAAGCGCGCGGATTATGGGGATAAGATCGAGCTGAAGCTCGCCCGCGGCGGCAAAATTTCCCTCAAGGCAATGCCTGCAAAGTTCGTGTACCTCAAGCGGCAACAAATTTGATACTACCGAAATACAACCCTTGCCGCCAAGCGCCATTATGGGTACGGTCATATCGTCGTTGCCTGAGTACAGGTCTAAGTCCTCGCCGAATTCGGCGAGAATGTCAGCCGCAAGCGAAATGCTTCCCGACGCTTCCTTTACCCCCACTATCTGCTCGTGTGAGGCGAGCTCGCGGTAGCAATCAAGCCCAATGCTTACCCCCGTGCGCGAGGGAACGTTGTAAAGAATTATCGGCAGATTTACCGCGTCGGCAATTTTCAGATAATGCTCGACCAGTCCGCGAGCCGTTGGTTTGTTGTAGTAGGGCGTAACCGCCAGCAGCCCGGCGCATCCGCTCCACTCGGCTATCCTGGCTATCTCCACCGAATGCTCTGTGCTGTTGCTTCCGCATCCTGCTATTATTTTTGCCTTGCTTCCCACACGCTCGGCGGAAAATGTAAAAAGCTCCTCAAGCTCGCTGTCGGAAAGCGCGGGAGCTTCTCCCGTCGTTCCTGCCACAACTATGGTCTCTATCCTGCCGTCAAGCTGAAAGTCTATTAAGCCGCCAAGCGCCTTGTAATCTATTTTTTCACCCGAAAATGGTGTAATTATCGCTGTTGCCGCACCCGAAAACAGCTCTTTTTTGTTTTTACTCATAAAAATCACCTCAAAAGTCTATAAATTTGTAAAAAACCGTTGAAAAAAAGATTGATTTGTTATATAATAAAATGGAATATATTTATCCCGATATTATTATATGTAAAGGGACGTTAACCTGAAAGGATTTTGAGGAAGATTTTATGCCTATTGTAAACCAAAAGCCCGAGACTGACCTTATGACCTCGGACTTCTTTTATGACCTGCCCGAGGAGCTTATCGCTCAGACTCCCATAGAACCGCGCGACCATTCGCGCCTTATGTGCATCGACCGCGCCAGCGGCGAGATAACGCACAAGCACTTTTACGATATACTCGATATGCTTCGAGAGGGTGATACCCTCGTCGTAAACAATTCAAAGGTTATCCCCGCGAGACTTTACGGTCACGTGGAGGGCAGGGAGGACGCCAAGATAGAGCTTCTTTTGTTGCGCTCACATTCGCTTGACGTGTGGGAAACACTCGTTAAGCCGGGAAAGCGTGCCAAGATAGGAAGCCGCCTCGTGTTCGGCGACGGTATCCTTAAGGGCGAGATAACCGATATAATCGAGGAGGGCAACCGCCTTATCAAGTTCGATTACGACCGCGAAAAGTATGAAAACATATATAACATACTCCACGAGATAGGACTCATGCCCCTTCCGCCTTACATTACCGAGAGACTTGAGGACAAAGACCGCTACCAGACGGTCTACGCCGATAAAAACGGCTCGGCGGCGGCACCCACCGCGGGACTTCACTTTACAAACGAGCTGCTTGAAAAACTAAAGGAAAAGGGAGTCGCGGTAGTTCCCGTAATGCTTCACGTGGGCTTGGGAACGTTCCGCCCCGTAAAGGCGGACAGTATCAGCGACCACGTTATGCACACCGAATATTTTTCTGTCTCCGAGGAGAGCGCAAGGATAATCAACGAGCGCAGAAAAGCGGGCGGCAGACTTATCTGCGTGGGAACGACCTCGTGCCGTACAATCGAGAGCGTAGCCGATGCCGACGGAACTGTCCGCGCTATGAGCGGTGAGACGGGAATATTTATCTACCCCGGATATAAGTTTAAGGCAGTTGACGCGCTTATAACCAATTTCCACCTGCCCGAAAGCACTCTGCTCATGCTTGTTTCGGCGCTCTATGACCGCGATAAGGTTCTCGAAGCCTATAAGACCGCCGTGGACGAGCGTTATCGCTTCTTCAGCTTTGGAGACGCGATGTTTATAGAGTAAATCTTTACAAAATGAAAATTCGGAGGTGATATCTTGCCAAACAGAATAAAATTACCCATAGTCGTAGGACCTACGGCGAGCGGAAAGTCGGCACTGGCGCTGGCTGTTGCCGAGGAGTGCGGCGGCGAGATAGTCTCCTGCGACTCGATGCAGATATACAAGCGCATGAATATCGGCACGGCGAAGCCCACAGAGGACGAAATGCGCCGTGTCAGACACCATATGATAGACATAGTTGAGCCTTGGGAAAATTTCTCCTGCGCCGACTACGCGAGGCTCGCGGGCGAAGCGATAGACGACATAATCTCGCGCGGAAAAACGCCGATAATCTGTGGCGGCACGGGGCTTTATCTCGATGCGCTTCTGCGTGGCGGTCTGCCCGAAGTTGCCGACAGCGACGAGGTCTACCGCGCCGAGCTTTGCGCTCTGCTTGAGCGAGAGGGGGCGGAGCGCCTTCATCAAATGCTTGAGGATGTTGACCCCGAAAGCGCCGAGTCTATCCACATGAACAACACCAAGCGCGTTATCCGCGCCCTTGAAATATACCACACCAGTGGGCGCAAAAAAAGCGAGCTTGACAAGGAAAATAACAGGCTTGACGGTAAATATGAGCCGCTTGCTGTGGGGCTTTACTATCCCGACCGTTCAGTACTTTACGAGAGGATAAACAAACGTGTGGATATCATGATATCCGACGGGCTTCTTTGTGAGGTGCGCGCCCTTGAAACCGAGGGAATCTTCGCGCGTTCTAAAACCGCGTCGGGCGCAATAGGATATAAGGAGCTTCTCGGGTATCTGCACGGCGAAATGAGCCTTGACGATGCCGTTGAAAATTTGAAAATGGCAACCAGACGCTATGCAAAGCGCCAGTGCACGTGGTTTTTTGCTAAGGAATACGTTCAAAAATTGGAGATAGAAGCGCCAATTGACGAAAAAACATTTAAAAAAAGTGTAAAAAATGCAAAAAA
Source organism: Eubacteriales bacterium (assembly GCA_045660295.1). Classification (GTDB taxonomy): domain Bacteria; phylum Bacillota; class Clostridia; order Oscillospirales; family CAG-272; genus RGIG8775. Next base: position 26,991 of record JAZRDN010000058.1, on the reverse strand, counting down.
GGTCTTTCAATTTTGATAAAGTTGTGGTATAATAGATTGATAACTATGACTTGAGGTATAAGGTAAACTATGGATTACTCATATCTTGATAAAAATATCGGCGAGGTGCGTGCCGCAATCGACGTGGCAAGGGCGCGCGCGGGTCGTGGGGACGAGGTGCTTATGCTCGCCGCCGTCAAGAGCGCCGACGTTGACGAAATAAACTATATTCATAAATCTCTCGGCGTGAACGACGTTGGTGAAAACCGAGTCCAACAGTTGCTTTCCCGATACGATGCGCTTGATAAAGAGGGGCTCAACATTCACTTTATCGGTCATTTGCAGACCAACAAGGTGAAATACATCATTGACAAGGTGTCGATGATACATTCGCTCGACTCGCTTAAGCTGGCAAAGGAAATTGATTCTCAGGCTAAAAAGCACGGACTTGTGATGAGGGTGCTTGTCGAGATAAACAGCGGTCGCGAGGAAAACAAGGACGGTGTAATGCCCGAGGAGGCGGCGGCGCTTTGCGAGTCGCTTTCGCAGTTCGAAAACATAAAGCTTTGCGGATTTATGACCATGGCGCCGAAATGTACCGATAAAAGCGAATACATAAAATATTTTGAGGAAATTTATAAATTATCTCTTGACATTTGGCATGAAAAATTACATAATGTAGAGAGACCGATAATTTCTATGGGTATGAGCGGCAGCTTTGAGGAAGCCATAGCCTGCGGCTCAACCGTGGTAAGGATCGGAAGCAGACTTTTTGTGAAGTCTTGAACAGGTCAATTGCATAAATTAAAATAAAAACAAAAACATACGGAGGTTTAACATGGCAATCAACTTTCTTAAGAGAAAAGATCAGGATGATATCACTGACGATATTATCAGCATAGGCGAGGACGAGACCAACATCTGGGGAACAGATACTTCTATGGTCGAGGTCGATGAGATCGAGAACGAGGATGAAAACAACGGCGGTTCCTTCACAGGCATCAACGAGGCGGCTGTTACACTTAAGCTGGTGACACCCAAGGGACTTGGCGAGGTCGTAAAGGTAGCTGACTACCTCAGTGCGGGTAGCTCGGTCGTTCTTAACATCGAGGAGATGGAGGATGCTGAGATAGTAAGATTTATGGACTATCTTCAGGGCGTGCTCTATATCATCAAGGGCAACATGAAGCAGGTGTCCAAGACTACCTTCGTTGCTACTCCCAACAACGTTGGAATTGATAGCGAGACATCCGACGAGGATATTACGGCATAACAAGAAGCACGGTGATCGACACTGGCAGCTGCTTTATGGTAGCTGTCGGGTGTTTTGCGCGCAAATGCAAGGAGGTGTGAGCGTGGACAATATTTTGTATATGTTCGCGCAGATTGCGACCTTGCTTCTCGGCGCGATCAATATAGCGATGCTGATCCGCGTGGTGACCTCGTGGATTCCCGACCTTGACGGAGCGTGGCTTGACTTGGTGTATATGCTGACAGAGCCTGTCGTCGCGCCCATAAAGGCGATTTTCGACCTCTTTCCCGTTTTTAGAAATTCACCTATCGACTTTTCATTTCTTATTGCCTTTATGCTCTTGAATATTGTTCAGGAATTGCTGTCGGGCTTTACGGTGATGGTGTTAAGATGAGGAACGACGCCGCGGACGCGCTTTTTGAAGCAAAGATCATAGAGCTGGCAGAGCGTGCCGAGCGCTATGAGTGGGGGTACAGCGCGTTTTTTACCCCAAAGGAACAAATCATCGCTAAAAGAATTTTGGCGCAGAGAAAATGCGACTGCGTCTGCTTTTTCTTTGGCGGATATGACGGAAGCGAGCGAAACAGGCTTTTCGCCTTGCCCGATTATATGTCTGTTGCCGAGGAAAATGATTTTTTAAGCATAAAAGGAAATTACGGCGAGCTTGTGGCTGAGGCGGTTGCCGCTGTAAAAATAAACGGAAGCGGATATAAAAAGCTTACGCACCGAGATTATCTCGGCTCGCTTCTCGGTCTTGGTATCGAGCGTGGCGTTGTCGGTGATATCGTGGTGCTTGACGATTTTTCTGCGGTAGTGTTCTGCGATCCAAAGATTGCGGGGTTTATCCTGTTGGAGCTGAAAAAAATTGGCAACGACACGGTGAAAACACGTGAGTTTGATCTGCCCGAGGGGTTTCGTAATACCCCAAAGCTTCAGCCTATATCGGACACGGTGGCTTCGGCTCGCTTCGATTGCGTGGTCTCGGCTCTTACGGGGCTTTCGCGCGAAAAGGCGCAGAGCGTTATACGCATCGGTGAAGCCGAGCTTGATTACTTTACCGAGGACAGAGCCGACAGAACGGTTGGCGAGGGAAGTATCATAAGCGTGCGCGGTTACGGAAAATTCGTTGTGGTCGGGCTTTCCGAGCACACTAAAAAAGGAAGACTTCGCCTACAGGCGAATAAATATATATAATTAATGAAAATTACGCATAAGCGTATAAGTCTAAAGGAGACAGTAAAATTATGTCAAAGGATTATACAAGTACGTTGAATCTGCCCCGCACAGAGTTTGCGATGAGAGCGAATCTGCCCCAGCGCGAGCCTGAAATGATGAAATATTGGGATTCGATAGATTTGTACAATAGTATGGTGGCTGACGGTGAGGGAAAGCCTCTTTACGTAATTCACGATGGACCTCCCTTCTCAAACGGAGATATTCATATGGGTCACGCCCTCAATAAGATCCTTAAGGATTTTATTAATAAATATAAGTCTATGTCGGGATACAGAATTTCCTATATCCCCGGTTGGGATAATCACGGAATGCCCATCGAGTCTGCTATCATAAAGAAGAATAAGCTTGACCGTAAGAAGATGTCAATTTCCGAGTTCCGCTCGGCTTGTGAGGCTTTTGCGCAGGGCTTTATCGATAAGCAGGCAGACCAGTTCAAGAGACTGGGACTCGTTGCTGACTGGGAGCACCCCTACCTTACAATGGCGCCCCAGTTTGAGGCTACCGAGGTGAAGGTTTTCGGCGAAATGTATAAGAAGGGCTACATCTATAAAGGACTCAAGCCTGTATACTGGTGTCCCAAGGATGAAACTGCTCTTGCCGAGGCTGAGATCGAGTATAAAACCGATAAATGTACCTCTATCTACGTTAAGTTCAGAGTAAAGGATGACAAGGGGCTTCTTTCGTCGGTTTGCGATTTGAATAACACTTATTTTGTCATTTGGACAACAACCACATGGACACTTCCCGGTAACCTTGCTATAGCGCTCAACCCTGTTGAGAATTACGTTGTGGCTAAGGCTGATAACGGCGAGTGCTACATCGTGGCAGAGGCGCTTCTTCCCAAGACCATGGAGAATGGCGGAATTGAGAACTATGAAGTTCTTATGACCAGACCCGGTTCCGACTTTGAGTTTATGAAGGCGGCTCACCCCTTTATTGACCGTGAAAGCGTTGTTGTTAACGCTGATTACGTTACTATGGATAGCGGTACAGGCTGTGTTCACACAGCGCCCGGCTTCGGTGCTGACGACTACGTTACTTGCCGCAGATATAATATCGATATTATCGTTCCTGTTGACGATAAGGGCTATCAGACAAAGGATGCCGGCAAGTTTGCGGGTATGTACTACGCTGATTCAAATGAGGCTATTCTCGCAGATATGAAGGAAAGCGGAGCGCTTTTTGTAAGTCAGGATATCGAGCACGAATATCCTCACTGTTGGAGATGTAAGTCTCCCATCATCTTCCGCGCTACTCCCCAGTGGTTCTGCTCTGTGGATGCGTTCAAGGATGATGCGGTAAAGGCTTGCGAAAATGTTCAGTGGCTTCCCGAATGGGGCGGAGACCGTATCAAGCAGATGGTACGTGACCGCGCGGATTGGTGTATCTCGCGTCAGCGTCATTGGGGACTTCCTATTCCCGTTGTTTACTGCGAGGATTGCGGAAAGCCTATTTGTAACGACGAAACTATAGAAAATATTGCTAAACTGTTTGGCGAAAAGGGCTCTAACTGCTGGTATGATCTCGAGACATCCGAGCTTCTTCCCGCAGGCTTCAAGTGTCCTCATTGCGGCGGAACAAAGTTCGATAAAGAGGCAAATACCCTCGACGGTTGGTTTGACTCGGGTTCCAGTCACTTCGTTACCCTTAGTGACGAAGACAAGACATGGCCTGCAGACCTCTATCTTGAGGGAGCTGACCAGTACAGAGGTTGGTTCCAGTCCTCGCTCCTTACAGCTGTCGGTGCTAAGGGCGAAGGCGCCCCCTATAAGACCGTTCTTACTCACGGTTGGGTAGTTGACGGTGAGGGTAAGGCGATGCACAAGTCGCTTGGTAACTCGGTATATCCCTCGGATATGATAGCTAAGTACGGAGCTGACCTTGTAAGACTTTGGGTTGCGTCCAGCGATTACAGAGTTGACGTCCGCGTTTCGGATAACATCTTTAAGCAGCTTTCCGAGGCGTATAGAAAGATAAGAAATACCGCCAGAATTATCATGGCTAACCTTAACGACTTCAACCCCGACACCGATATGGTCAAGGTTGAGGAGATGTATGAGATAGACAAGTGGATCCTTTCCAAGTTCAATGAGCTTGTAAAGATATCTAGAAAGGCTTATGACGATTTCGAGTTCCACATTGTGTACCACGAAGTCAATAACTTCTGTACTATCAACCTTTCCAAGCTCTACATCGACATTACCAAGGACAGAGTTTACACAGGCAAGCAGGACGGCTTCGCTCGCCGCTCGGCGCAGAGCGCAATGTATCTTGTGCTTAACGGCTTGACAAAGCTGGTTGCTCCTCTCATCGCGTTTACCGGTGAGGAGATCTGGCAGGCTATGCCTCACGCATCCTCCGATAAGAAGGAAAGCGTGTTCCTTAACGATATGCCCGCGTATACCGAGGCTTATAACTTTGCTGATATCACAGGTGTGTGGGATAAGCAGTTCGAGCTTCGCGACGACGTTATGAAGGCTCTTGAAATTGCCCGTGCAGACAAGCTTATCGGTAAGTCTCTTGACGCTAAGGTAACTATCTACGCCGAGAACGCCGAGACATACGATCTTCTTAAGAAGTTTGAGGACGAGCTTGCTACCGTTTATATCGTTTCTGGCGTTAAGCTTGTGAACGGTAAGGCAGAGGGCAACGCTTTCACTGAGACCGAGTCGGGTATCGCAGTGCTCGTAGAGCAGGCTGACGGTCACAAGTGTGACAGATGTTGGGCTTACTCCACCGAGGGTGATGAGACCGAGGACGGCGGATTTATCTGCGCTAAGTGTAAGGCAGTAATCGAAGGCTGATAACGCGGTGTAAAACCGCTATAGGCAAGAGAGAATAATCAGAAGCCGCCTTGAAGTCTGAATTTTCGGCGCTTTATGGCACTTCTCACTTGCAAAGTATAAGGGCTTGTGCCCAATAACGGGACTGTTTTGTTTGATATCGGATGAAATCGGATTTTATATCTTGGTTTTGCCCCTTGTGCAAAACAGTCCCGATTTTTAGGAGTTTTTATGTTGCTTATTAGTTTGTTGATCGTTCTTGGCGTTGTGGCGCTGGATCAGGCTACCAAATGGATAGTTGTGTCCAATATGGAGCTTGGCGAGTCGGTGCCATTTATCAAGAACGTGTTTCACTTTACTTATATAAGAAATCCGGGAGCGTCGTTCGGAAGCTTCAGCAACAGCCGATGGGTGTTCATGGTGATATCCACGGTGATGATAGTGGGTATGATATTCTATCTTGTAAAATACCGACCGAGGCAAAAGCTCATCTATATTCCTACCGCTATGATAATAGGCGGCGGCATAGGAAATATGATAGACCGCCTTTTCTACGGCGAGAGCTTTGGCAACGGAACTGTGATTGACTTTTTGGATTTTTGTGCTTTTCCGAATTTGTGGTATTGGATATTCAACGTCGCCGATTCATTTGTTTGCGTAGGCGCCGCAATCCTTTTTGTTTACTTGTTTATTGATATAATCAAAGACGAGAAAAACAAGGCGAAGCAAAAGTCCGACGGCGAGAGCTGATATGGAAGAAAGTGTTGTTATAACAGTTACCCTCGAGGACGCCCGAAAGCGAATAGATGCGCTTGTTGCCGACAAAACCGAGCTTACTCGCTCGGCGGTTGCCAGACTTGTTGAAAGCGGCGATATAACCGTGTGTGGCAAAGAGGTGGCTAAAAATTATAAGCTCCGTGCGGGGGATGTTGTTGAAATAGAGCTTCCCGAGCCTGTGTCCGACAAAGCAGAGCCCGAGGATATTCCGCTTGACGTGGTTTATGAGGACGACGATATAATAGTGGTGAATAAGCCTTGCGGTATGGTGGTCCACCCTGCGGCGGGCAATCCGAGCGGCACGCTGGTAAACGCACTTTTGTACAGGTGCAAGGGTAGTCTTTCAGGGGTTGGCGGCGTTGTGCGCCCCGGAATCGTCCATAGAATAGATAAAGATACCAGCGGACTTTTAGTGGCGGCTAAAAACGACGAGGCTCACAATTCGCTTGCCGCCCAGCTTAAAACGCACGCCGTCAGCCGTGTTTATTACGCTATTCTTATAGGTAACTTTTCAGAGGATTCGGGAACAGTGGACGCGCCAATAGGCAGACATCCCACCGACCGCAAAAAAATGGCGGTGCTGAAAGAGGGACAGGGAACGGCGAGACATGCCGTTACGCATTTTACTGTGCTCGCGAGGTATAAGGGCTTTTCTTTGGTGCGTTGTGTGCTGGAAACGGGAAGAACTCACCAGATACGCGTGCATATGGCGTACCGCGGGCATCCGCTTGTGGGTGACAGCGTCTACGGCGGAGGAAAAACACAGTTTGAGGCGGCTAACAAGAGTCTTATTTCGGGTCAGTGCCTCCACGCCAAGGAGCTTACACTCACCCACCCGAAAACGGGAAAGACCATGCACTTTGAGTGCGAGCTTCCCGAGGAGATGAAAAAGCTTATCGAAAAGCTTGAAAAAACAAATTCGTAGGCAAGAGAGAACAATGGGCAGGTTTGATAACATAGCGATATTAACCGACCTTGACCGCACCTTTTTGGCTGACGGTACTAAGGTGGTGGAACGAAATATTGAAGCAATTGAATATTTTAAGCGCGAGGGCGGTCTTTTTTCGCTCGCCACGGGAAGAATGCACTATAATCTTGATGCGATAATCCCAGACGTGGACAAGCTTGTCAACGCGCTCGCCATAATGTGTAACGGTACATATTTTTACGATTTTTCCGAGAAAAAGGTCTTTTGCGAGAACTATATGAACGGAGAGCTTGCTCACCGCGCCGTTATGTCTGTGCGCGCCCGTCATAAATCCACGCTTATCAGGGCATCTTATTATGGGGGCTATATAGTCGACAGTGAGGATAGACGTGCCGCGGAGGAGCTTGACGGATACGGCATAGAGGCGTATATATTGGTTCCTTATGAACAATGGCAAAAAAACGGATGGTATAAGGTGGTTTTTGGGGATGATGCCGACACTCTTGTCCATATAGAGCAGGAGCTATCCGCCGAATTTCCGGGGGTTTTTGAGTATAATCGCTCAAAGCCGACCTTGCTCGAGATACAGATGAGGAATACCAATAAGTCAAGTCTTTTTTCTTCATTTAAAAAATATTATGCCGGTAAGGGTAAGGAGCTTACAGTCTATGTCTGCGGAGACAATGAAAACGATATCGAGCTGCTTCGTGTCGCCGACGTCGCCGTTTGTCCGTCAAACGCCATAGACCCTGTAAAGGATATCTGTGATAAATGCCTATGCTCCAATAATGAGGGGCTTATAGCCGATCTTGTGTATAAACTTTGAGAAAAACTTTTCTTTTTTGTGACCTTTTGCGTTTTTGATACGTGTTATGGATGTAAGATGTGTGTGATCCCCACACCGAGGCATCCGTAAAGAATGCTTCGGAAAGGAAGAAACAAATGCACAATCTATCATTTCTCGGATCGCCAAAGAGCGAGCCGACGGATTTTGAAACTCTATATAATAGGTACGGGGAAATGCTGTTCCGCGTTTGTTATTCAATGCTTCGAAGCAGGGAGGACGCGGAAGATGCGGTACAGGACGTGTTCTTAAAGTACTTTACAAGTCCGAAAGCCTTTAACGACGTTGACCATGAGAAAGCGTGGTTTCTCCGCGTGGCGTCCAATCATTGCAAGGACGTTATGCGCAAGCGCACCGTGAGAAGCGCGGTGGGACTTGACGAGATAAACGAGCTTGAGGATTACGGAATTGAAAAGGGCGAGGGCGAAGTTCTTAATTCAATCTTCGCGCTTCCCGAAAAGTACAGAACTGTGTTTGTGCTTCATTACCTTGAGGAAATAAGCGTTGCCGACGTGGCAAGCGCCCTCGGACTCTCGCAGTCGGCGGTAAAAATGCGGCTGTCAAGGGGCAGAGAGCTGCTTAAGGAAAAGATTGCCCCGATTTCATAGGTGGGAAAGCTATTTATTTGTGGAGTTCTTATCCGAAAAATCTTCGGAAAGGAGAAGGGAATATGCTTGACAAAAAGTTTGTCGATGAATACAAAAAAATAAAACCGACGGACGACTTGAAGAACCGAATTTTTTACAGCGTTCTCGCAGCCGAGGAAAAGCCTCGCAGAAAGCCTCTCTATATTCGCATGAGACCTGTGCTTTCGGGCGCGCTTGCCTGTGTCCTGCTTGTTTGCTGTTTAACAGTTTTGCCGTTTGATATTCTTGAAAACGGTAACGTGTCTGTGGCTTACGCCAAGAGCGGTGAATTAATAGCTCCGTCATCCCTTGAAAGCAGAGTGTTGACCATCGCGGCTTACGATAACGAACATTATGAATACGACGAACTGCCAAACGGATGTGTCGGAGCGGAATTCACCTTTGAATTTGAAGGAAAGACCGAAGTGAAAACCGAGTACGGAAGCGTTTATATAAAGAACGCCGACGGAAGCTATGAAGATATCGGTCAGAAAACGAGAATTGATGGAAACGTGACTTTGTTCTGGGCAATGCCTGCGGCAGAGAGTAACGCCGAAAGCGTTATGACCATTAAGAACCGCTCGGGCGAATGGATGCTTGTTCTTGAGCACGCCGACGGGGAATACAAAGCAAATCTTGTAACGGCGGAGTAATTCACCGCCATATGAAAAAGCGGAGTAATTCACCGCTTTGATACTGGACGATGCGGATACTGAGTGTCGGTGTCTGCATCGTTTTTGTGTGCCAAAAATTAGGTTGGAGGTAAAAAATGCTCTTTTCAAGTATCAGTTTCCTGTACTATTTCTTGCCAGCGGTAATGATACTGTATTTTCTTGTGCCCTTTAAGTTCAAGAATTTCATATTGCTCGCGGCAAGCCTGTTCTTTTACTTCTACGGAGAACCGATATATGTGCTTTTGATGATAGCCTCGTCGCTGTCGGCATATATCCACGGACTTTTGATAGATAGATTCAGAAACACCAAATGGTCAAAGGTCTTTATGATATCGTCGGTGGCGATAGGACTTTCGGCGCTTCTGTTCTTTAAATATACCGATTTCTTTGTGGGCAACGTTAATTCCATATTCGGTACTAACATAGGTCTTTTGAAGCTTGCGCTTCCTATCGGTATCAGCTTCTATACTTTCCAGACCATAAGCTATACCATCGACGTTTACCGCGGAGACGCAAAGGTGCAGAAAAATTTCATTCACCTTGCAACATACGTGGCTCTTTTCCCACAGCTTATCGCGGGACCTATCGTAAGATATACCACGGTTGAGGAGGATCTGAGCACAAGAAAGCATAGCTTTGAGCAGTTTTCGTCGGGTGCCTTCCGCTTCGCGGTGGGACTTGCCAAAAAGGTGCTTATAGCAGACTCATTCGGTTATCTCTGCGGCGCGGGACAGATATTCCGTGAAAGCGGAGATAAATCTGTGCTTTTCTATTGGCTTTACGCTATTGCTTACTGCCTGCAGATATACTACGACTTCTCGGGTTACAGCGATATGGCGATAGGTCTTGGAAAGATATTCGGCTTCAGATTCCTTGAAAACTTCAACTATCCCTTTATCTCCAAGAGCGTTTCGGAGTTCTGGCGCAGATGGCATATGTCTCTTGGCACTTGGTTCAGGGATTACGTATATATTCCGCTTGGCGGCAACAAGGTATCTAAGCTCAAATGGTTCAGAAACGTGCTTGTGGTGTGGTTCCTTACAGGCTTCTGGCACGGCGCTGACTGGACGTTTATCATATGGGGTCTTTACTTCGCGCTCTTCCTGCTTCTTGAAAAGCTCTTCCTTGCGAAGTGGCTGGAAAGGCTTCCCAGATTCATTTCTCATATCTACGTTTTTGTGGTTATGATAGTCAGCTTCGTTATCTTTAACGGTAACGGCGTTTCGGGCGCGCTTTCTGACCTTGGCGGTATGTTCGGCGCTCTTGATATTCCTTTTGTCAACGAAACTACGCTCTATTACCTTAAGAGCTACGCGCCCATGGTGATTATTTCGGCAATCGGCGCGACTCCCGTTGTTAAGATGCTGGCGGTTAAGCTGCGTGACAGTAAGAAATTCGGCAAGGTGGCAAACCTGCTCGAGCCTGTCATTATGGTGGCGCTTCTCGTGGTCGTTACCGCATATCTTGTTGACAGCTCGGCAAGCTTCTTCCTTTACTTCAGATTCTAAGGAGGCAAAAATATGAAAACCAACGTAAAAAATATTGTGACCTCCGCGGTGTTTATCCTATTTGTTTTTATAGTGGCTATTGCGTGTGTGCTCCATACTCCCAAAGAGCTTTCTGAGAGCGAGCGCAGAAATCTCGCGCAGTTTCCCGTGTTTGAATTGAGCGATAAGGGCTTTAATGCAAGTGTAAAAGAGTATATTTCCGACTTTGAGGACTATACGCTCGACCAGTTCCCTCTGCGCGATACCATGCGGGAGCTGAAGGCATTCGTGGAGCTTAAGCTCTTTAATAAAAAAGATAACAACGATATCTATATCGTTGATGGCGTTATCAGCGAGATGCAGCCGACGCTTAACGAGAGTTCTGTAAATAACGCTACTAAGATATGGAACAATATCTACAGTAAATATCTTAAGGATAAAGCCAACAAGGTCATTCTTTCGATAATTCCCGATAAAAACTACTTTATCGCGGAGGAAAACGGCTATCTTGCCTACGATTACGCGCAGCTGATAGATATGATAACCGAGGCATGCCCCGATTTTGAGTACGTGGATATTTTCGGTGAGCTTTCTATCGAGGACTATTACAAGACCGATACTCACTGGAGACAGGAACAGATAGTTGACGTGGCTAAAAAGCTTGCCGACGCTCTCGGTGTTGCCGATGAGTATTCGTGGGACTTCAAGACGAACACGCTCGACGTGCCCTTCTACGGCGTGTATACGGGACAGCTCGGTCTTGCGGTCGATAGCGAAACTATCCACTATCTCACCAATGACGCAATAGATAACGCAACTCTTTTTGACCATACAAAGGGCAAATACGTTGATATCTACGACAGGGAAAAGGCTAACGGACTCGAGCCCTATGACTTCTTCCTTTCGGGAGCGAGACAGGGACCGATGACCATAACCAATCCCGCTCAGGATAACGGCAAGGAGCTTGTGATCTTCCGTGACTCCTTCGGTTCAAGTATCTCTCCGCTTCTTATCGAGGGATATAGCACTATTCACGTGGTCGATATAAGAGAGACCGCGGCAGGCTATATAAATATGCTCCTCGGCGGCTTTGAGGGAAAGGACGTTCTCTTCCTTTTCAGCGCGATGGTGACAAACGCCAGCAATGAGCTTAAACAGAACTAACGAAAACGAGGCTATCTCACAAGAGATAGCCTTTGTCAGTAATTTGAGGGCTGAAATTCAGCCCTTTTTGTAGGTAAAAACAATTCATATGGTTAGCCGTAAGGGAGTCGAACACATAAGGTTTTGTACGGAAAATAACGGTGTATGCTTCCGAAAAAACACTTGCAATATCTTATATTGCTTCGTATTCTCTCTTGCCTAATCCGCGCTGTAATAAGTCGCGCCAGCCTTGAGGCTTTCCTCGCCGATAAGCTCTGTGACGGTCACGAACTCGTAGCCCTCGGCGGAGAGGGTGTCTATTACTATGCACGCCGCCTCGTAGGAGTTGCGGTATATCTCGTGCATGAGGATTATATCGCCGTCCTCTACCGACGAGAGAATTTTGTCGGCTATGATGCGCACGTTTTCCTCGGCCGTGGCGGCATCGGCGCGCGATTTGTAACGCCAGTCCTCACTGTCAAGATTCCAGAGGATTATCGGATATCCCGAATCTACCGCGCGCTCTTTGGTTATAGAGCCGTAGGGCGGACGGAAAAGCGTTACCTCCTTGCCCGAATATTTTTCTATCAAGGCTTCTGTTTTTTCAAGCTCGTTGACAAAAGTGGAATAATCACAGGTTGAAAAGTCGTAGTCGTGCGTGTATGCGTGTATACCTATTTCGCATCCGTGCTCTGCGGCGTAGGTTATCGAGTCACCCGTAGCACCGTTAATGCGGTTGCCCACAAGGAAAAAGGTCGCCGCGCCGCCGTATTCGGCGAGCTTGTCCACTAACTTGTATGTAAGTCTCTGGAAGTCATCATTGTCGTAGGCGGGGCCGTCGTCAAAGGTCAGAGCCACGCGCTTTTTTGGAATAGGCGGCTCGGTTTCGGGGGCTTGCGTCTCCTCGGTGGATGGTTGTGTGTCGCCCATTACGGGAATGTCGCCGCCGCAGGATATAAGCGAAAAAAGCGTGACGAAGATCAGTATGAGCGCTATGTATCTGAAAATTTTTTTCATCAAAATTATTGCCTTTCGTGGGATGTGTTTCTTATTATAGCATTTTGTACATAATAAGTCAATCACGTGGGAGTAAAATTTACAAAATCTGTTGCAAAAAAAATTTTTTTATGGTACAATAATGGGGAAGCTATAAAATGTTACATGGAGGTCTGAAATGATAAAGATAGAAAGAACGTCGGTAATGAATCTCGACAACGCCATAAGAGGGGCGAGAAACCCCATGAACAGCTGGGCTAAAAGCGATAGCTACTACGACGAGGACGGTAACTACGTCTACGGACCCGCCGACCTTGAATTCGGAAGCCGCCTTTGCCACGCGGGCGGAGACCACCGCAAATTTATCCGTCAGATCTTCGTAAGCGTCGATATTACCGCTCCGCTTTACTGGTGGAAGGAGTTTGATACCTATAAGGTGGGCACGGTGGCTAATTCGACCTCTACCATGCACAAGATACACTCCAAGCCCTTTGAGCGTGAGGATTTCAGCTGTGACAGACTTGACGAGGGCGGTCTTAAGCTGCTTGATACAATAATCGAGTACCTTGAAGCCGAGCGTGAAAAATTCAACGCCGATAAGAGCGACAGACAGAGCTGGCACAATATGATACAGCTTCTGCCGTCCAGCTACAACCAGATGAGAACCGTGACGATGAACTATGAAAATCTCATAAATATGTACTACGCCCGCAAGAGCCATAAGCTCGCCGAGTGGCATACTTATTGCGATTGGATCGAGAGCCTGCCTTACGCAAAGGAATTTATTCTCATCAAAGATTAATCGTCAAAATGCCCAAAAAATACGGGTAAATAAATCCAAAAATAGCACTTTTGCAGATTGTTTTTGTAAAGGTGCTGTTTTTTTATCAAATCTCTTGACGATTTTTTTGTTTTGTTATATAATAAATTAATCGTTTTTTTTTACGATAGTTTCATTATTTTGGAGGTTCATTATGAACAGAGTTTTCAATTTTTCGGCAGGCCCGTCCATGCTTCCTTTACCGGTACTCGAAAAAGCAGCATCCGAACTGGTTTGCTACGGAGAGTCCGGAATGTCAGTGATGGAGATGTCCCACCGATCTCCGGATTATGAAGCAATCATTCAGAAGGCAGAGGCAGACCTTCGCAAGATCATGCAGATTCCCGACAACTATAAGGTTCTCTTTATGCAGGGCGGCGCGTCCACACAGTTCGCGTGCGTTCCCATGAACCTTATCAAGAAGACCGGTAAGGCTGACTATATCGTTTCCGGTCAGTTCTCGGGCAAGGCCTTCAAGGAAGCCCAGAAGTACGGTGACGTTGTTTGCGTAGCTACAACAAAGGACGATAACTTTGACCACGTTCCCGTTGTTACAAAGGATATGATCCGTCCCGACGCATCCTACGTACATATGTGCTTCAACAATACTATCTACGGCACAAAGTTTGACTATATTCCCGACACAGGCGATATTCCGCTTGTTGCCGATATGTCCTCCTGCATTATTTCCGAGCCTGTTGACGTTTCCAAGTTCGGCGTTATCTACGCGGGCGCGCAGAAGAATATGGCTCCCGCAGGCGTAACTCTCGTTATCGTTCGTGAGGACCTTCTTGGCGACGTTCTTGATTGCACACCCTCTATGCTCGATTGGCAGCTCATGGCTGAAAATGACTCTATGTACAATACTCCCCCTTGCTACGCTATCTACGTTGCGGGTCTCGTTTACGAGTGGATCGAGTCTATCGGCGGTCTTGAGAAAATGAAGGAGATGAACGAGAAGAAGGCTAACCTTCTTTACGATTATCTCGACGGTCAGGGCTACTACGTTGCTCCCGTTAAGAAGAATAGCCGTTCCATGATGAACGTGACCTTCGTAACAGGAGACGCTGACCTTGACAAGAAGTTCGCGAGCGAGGCTGCTAAGGCAGGACTCAAGAACCTTAAGGGTCACCGCTCGGTAGGCGGAATGAGAGCTTCCATTTATAACGCTATGCCTTACGAGGGCGTTGAGAAGCTCGTTGAATTCATGAAGGAATTCGCAAAGAATAATCCCAAGAAATAATCGAATAATTGAAAGAGGAAAGTTATGAATATTCAACTTCTTAATAAAATCGCGGCTGTCGGCACAGATAAGCTCGACAAGAGCGTATACACAGTCGGCGCTGACGTTCAGACTCCCGACGCGATAATGGTTCGCTCCGCGGCAATGCACGATATGGAGTTCGGTAAGGAGCTTAAGGCTATCGCACGCGCGGGCGCGGGCGTAAACAATATCCCGATCGACAGATGCACCAAAGAGGGTATCGTAGTTTTCAATACCCCCGGCGCTAACGCTAACGGCGTTAAGGAGCTTGCTATCTGTGCGCTCCTTCTCGCTTCGCGTAACATCGTTGGCGGTGTAAAGTGGGCTGAGTCACTTCAGGGTACAGAGGGAGTCGCTAAGGCTGTTGAGGCAGGCAAGTCCCAGTTCGCGGGCTGCGAGATCGCGGGCAAGACCCTCGGCGTTATCGGTCTTGGCGCAATCGGCGGTATGGTTGCGGGCATCGCGACTCACCTTAAGATGCAGGTCGTTGGCTGTGACCCCTACATCAGCGTTGACGGCGCATGGCACCTTAACCACCACGTAACACAGGCGGCTACGTATGAGGATATCTACAAGACCGCTGACTACATCACGCTTCACGTTCCCGCAACTCCCACAACAAAGAATATGATAAACGCTGAGTCCATCGCTATGATGAAGGACGGCGTAAAGATCATCAACCTTTCGCGCGCTGACCTGGTTAACGCGGCTGACCTTAAGGCGGCTCTTGAGAGCGGCAAGGTTTCTGCTTACGTTACCGACTTCCCCACAGAGGAGATACTCGGTGTAAACGGAGTGGTTGCTATTCCTCACCTTGGTGCTTCCACAGAGGAGTCCGAGGATAACTGCGCGGTTATGGCGGCTATTGAGCTTGACAATTACCTCAGATACGGTAACATCAAGAATAGCGTAAACTTCCCCGCGGTGGATATGCCCATGACTACGGGAACACGCGTTTGCGTGCTTCACGCTAACGTTCCTGCTATCCTTTCTCAGATCACCACTATTCTTTCTGACGAGGGTATCAACATCGAAAACCTTACCAATAAGTCCAAGGGCGATAACGCTTATACCGTTCTTGATATTACCGGTGACGTAAATGTTGAGGCTGTGGCTAAGATCGAAGCTATCGGTGACGTTTATAAGGTAAGAGTCATAAAGTAATCTTAAGCATAAAATAAATATCGTGCAGAGCCAAGCGCCCTGCACGATTTTTAGTGAGGTGAGAGTATTGTTTGAAACGGTAGTTGCGTCAAATTCGGTTGTTTACGTCAGGTCGGATATTATTCGTTCACGCCACGCCTTTGCCACGAGAATTGGCGGCGTGAGCAGGGAAACGCATACGTCGGCGCTAAACCTTGCCTTTGGGCGAGGGGAGGACGACAGTGTTGTGCTTGATAATCTATCGCGATTTGCCGATGCGGTGGGCTTTGATAAGGAAAGCGTGATAAGTCTTCCGCAGATACACTCGGCGAATATTATTGAGGTGGGAAAAGCTGACCGAGGCAGAGGATATTTCAAAAATCCCTGCGGTGAGTGCGACGGATATGTAACCACAGAGTCGGGCGTGACCTTGGGGGTGAAAACCGCCGATTGCGTTCCGATAATACTTGAAGCCGCGGATGAAAACGGCAGGATAATTGCCGTTTCGGCGCTTCACGCGGGCTGGCGCGGAACAGTTGCCGGAATAGCCGAGAACGGCGTTAAAGCTTTGATAGATAAGGGCGCGCAGGCGTGTCGGATACACGCCGCCATAGGTCCTTGCATAGGTCCTTGCTGCTTTGAGGTGGGAGAGGAGTTCCCCGAAGCCGTGGAAAAGGCGAGAGGACGGCACTTTGCCGAAAAATTCGTTGTCCGACGCGGAGAAAGGCTTTTTGCGGATATAAGATGTATGAATTTTCAAATTCTTGTGAATTGCGGAGTTCCCACAAAAAACATCGACGTTTCGGACGAATGTACGTACTGCCTTGAGGATAAATATTATTCCCACCGTCGAATGAGAGGCGTGAGAGGTACTATGCTCTCGGTCGTTGAAATGTCGAAACAGCGAGATTTGGAGTAAGATTAATCGCTATACTGCTTGACAACGCAAAAAATATGTGGTATAATATTCAAAGATATATGATGTATTGAGATATTATATAGAGGAAAAGTGATAGTATGTTTGAAATTATAGATCTGCACAATCATTCACTTTTTGATCTTGACGACGGCGCCGATAGCTTTGAGACTATGTGCAGTATGATAGACATGTCTTACGATAGCGGTGTCAGACACATCTGCTTTACTCCGCATTATTTTAATTTGGAGAAGGGCGACTGCTCGCCCGAGCAGATAGAGGATCGTTTTGCAAAAGCGAGGGAATATTGCGGGGAGCAATATCCCGACATGGGACTTTCACTTGGCTCGGAGATGATATATCACTATGATTGTATCGACTCCATAAAACAAAAAAAGGTTTTTACCTTGGCAGAGTCAAGATACGTTCTTACCGACTTCCTTGCCACGCTTGACGCAAAGAGCATCGCAAGCGGAGTGGAGCGCATTCTTAACAGCGGATATATTCCTGTGGTTGCTCACGTGGAGAGATATTCCTGCCTGTACGGTAAGACAGACCTGATACAGCGAATGTGTGAGGAGGGGGCGGTCATACAGATTAACGCGGGATCGCTTTTTCTCGGCTTTTTCTCAAAGCGCCGACGCGTGTGTCTCAAGTTGCTTTCCGAGGGGCTTGTGGATGTTATCGCGTCTGATGCGCACGGGGTTACCGCGCGTACTCCGGAGTTGAAAAATGCCGTGAAGCTTGTAATATCAAAGTTTGGCAGTGATTATGCCGAGTATTTGTTTAATACAGCTCCAAAAAAAATAATTTGCAACCAAAGATTGTGATATAAAAACGATTTGAAATGTTAGGAGTATTGACATGAACAACACAAATGAGATATCTGTAAGCCTTGGCGATATATTGCGCGTTTTTATTAAGCGCCTGTGGATAATCGTCCTCGTGGCAGTTATCGTGGCAGCGTCTACGTATGCGTATCTTGCCGCTAATTATATCGAGCAGTATACGTCAAAGTCTACTATCATGGTAATGAATCCCGAGGATAATCTTTCGGCTTCGTCAAGCGCGTACTATTATTCGCTGACAATAACCGCGGTAAACGACTGTGAGCTTCTTATGACCAGCCGTTCGGTTCTTGACCGTATTATAGACGAGCTTTCTTTGGAGAATTACGGCATAAACTACAGCAAACTTAAGAGCATGATAGCAATTTCCAACTATCCCGATTCTCACGTGCTTGAGGTGGCTGTAACTACCGGCAATCCGTCGCTTTCAAAGGCTATTGTTGACTTGCTTTGTACTATTGGCGCGGCTCAGATAGAGAAATATATCGAGTTTGCTACCGCAGAGGTTATTGACGAGGGAACGTTTAGCAAGTATCCGTCAAACTCAGTAAGAGGTGAGATCGCGATCGTTGTGGGTCTCGCGGCGGCCATTATAGTGTTTGCGGTGTTCATGCTTGTTTCGATTCATGATGACAAGATAGATGATTTTGCCGATGTGGAAAGCAAGCTTGGATTGAGCGTTTTGGGCGTTATCCCATACTGCGAGGATAAGAAGTCCAAGCGTAAGTTTAAAAAGCTGTGATTGCGGAGGGGAATAAGATGAAAAATATTACGTTGAATATAGATGAGAACGAATTCCGCCACACGGGTGAGGCATTTAAGTCGTTGCGCGCGAACGTTCAGTTCTGCGGACCCGACGTTCATGCTATCGTTGTTACAAGCTGTCTCCCGGGAGACGGAAAATCGACTATTTCCGTAGGCCTTGGAATAGCGTTGGCAGAGGCAGGCAAGCGTGTTCTTGTGGTTGATGCCGATTTGAGAAAATCGGTAATGCTCAATAAATTTTCCGATGAGGTTGGTGTAGTCGGCTTCAGCGAATTTCTCAGCGGTCAGGCGTCTATTGAGGACGTTAAGTTCTCCACCCAGTATAAAGGACTTGATATAATCTTCTCGGGGCAGTATCCCGCAAACCCAGCGGAGCTTCTCAGCTCGTCGGCTCTTAAAAATTTTGTTGAGGTCCAGACTGGTGCTTACGATTACGTGATCCTTGATACTCCGCCTCTCGGTGTGGTGGTTGACGCCGCGGTGGTTTCCAGCGTGTGTGACAGTGCTATTCTTGTCATTCCGGAGGGAAGAATAAAGAGCGAGCTTGCGAGAAAGGTAAAGCTTCAGCTTGAAAAGAGCGGCGCGCATATAATCGGTGCGGTTATCAATAAGCGTCTGAAAAAAGGCGTGCGCTACGGCAGTTATTATAACGGATATTACGGAAAGTACGGAAAGTACGGAAAGTACGGAAAGAATAATGATTGACAAAAAGGACCGCGAAAGCGGTCCTTTTGCGGTGAAAGGAATGTTTTCTTAAATTGAAAAAAACAGTTTTAAAGCACTCTCCCTATCTTGAGATCTGTGTCGATGACAGAGAAGTGAGATACCTTGGATATGTGATGCCGCTTACTGCGAGCGAATATGCCATATTGCTGGCGCTTGCTAAGGTTGGCGGCTATCACGATAAAAAATCTCTGTGTGAGCTTATGGGAAAGGCTGTAAATACGGTGTCCAAAAGCGTAGCCGTGCATATTTCTTCCATAAATCGTAAGGCTTTGAACATGGGAGGAAGAAAAATAGTCGGAACAGACCGCAAAAATGGATATTTTATCGAAAAATACATTTAAATAACTGTTTTTGCATAAAAAATATTGTAAAAAGAGTACATATTCGCATTAATTTAACAAAATTTGGCTTATTCTATTAATAAAAATATTGACAAAACACTGTGTTGTGTGTTATAATAACTCATATGGACGTGATTTAACGTTTGTGTTTGTGGCTTATATTAAAGGAATACACAGAGAAAGGAATGGTCATATATGGAAATTGCAATAATTGCGAACGACACGAAGAAAGAACTTATGACACAATTTTGTATCGCTTACTGCGGTATTCTCAGTAAACATAATCTGTGTGCTACAAGCATTACCGCTAAGTATATATCTGAGGCTACGGGACTTGAGATTGAGAGATTGCTGACAGGTGAGCACGGCGGTGAAGAACAGATTATTTCGCGCTTGGCGTATAATGAGATCGACGTTTTGCTTAATTTCAGAGATACCAGAGCCGATACAGAGTATAGCGAGACAGAACACGAGCTTATGCGCGTGTGTGATCTGTACAACATTCCCGTGGCTACAAACATCGCCACAGCGGAGGTTATAATCACCGCTCTTGACAGAGGCGATCTTTCATGGCGTGAGATATACAATCCCCGTTCTGAGTATAATCTTAAAAAAAGAACTGTCGCAAATAATTGAAAAGGTATTGACAAAATTTAAAAGTTGTTGTAAAATACCGAATGTAAGGACAAGCACCCGATAGGGAGGCGCACAGAGAGAAAGCCGTTTGGTGCAAGGCTTTTCGCGGAGCTTCGGAGTTGTACCGCCTTGCGTTTACACAATTCCATACTTAATGAGTTAAAAGCTCGGGTGGAACCGTGCGGATATTTCCACACCCCGACTAATTGTCGGGGTGTGTTATTTTTTTGTAAATAAAAACGGAGGTTTTTGATATGATAAAAGTTAATTTTGGTGAAAAGATCGTCGAGTGTGAAGCACCGATAACGGTTTATGAGGCGGCTCGCGCAGGCGAGCTTGTAAGTCGCGCA
The DNA here is from genome assembly GCA_045660295.1 of Eubacteriales bacterium. Taxonomy (GTDB): domain Bacteria; phylum Bacillota; class Clostridia; order Oscillospirales; family CAG-272; genus RGIG8775. The sequence goes on along the minus strand of JAZRDN010000058.1, from coordinate 6,457 downwards.
ACTCTCGCTTGCGAGATAGATGGGGTTATTTGCGCCCTTTCAAAGGAGCTTGTTTCGGATACTGCTGTTAAGCTCCTGACTTTTGCTGACGAGGGCGGAAAGCATGTTTTCCGTCACACAGCATCCCACGTGCTTGCTCAGGCGGTAAAGCGCCTTTATCCCGAGGCAAAGCTGACCATAGGTCCCGCTATTGAAAACGGATTTTATTACGATATAGACAGTGAGGTGGCATTCTCGCCCGAGCATCTCGCAAAGATCGAGGACGAGATGAAGAAGATAGTCAAGGAAAATCTTCTTATCGAGCGCTTTGAGCTTCCCCGTGAGGAGGCTATCAAGCTCATGCGTGATAAGAACGAGCCCTATAAGGTTCAGCTTATCGAGGAGCTTCCCGATGATGCGGTTATCAGCTTCTATAAGCAGGGCGAGTTTACCGACCTCTGCGCAGGCCCTCACCTTCATTCCACAGGCGCTGTCAAGGCATTCAAGCTCACACAGTGCACAGGCGCTTATTGGAAGGGCGACCAGAACAATAAGATGCTCCAGCGTATCTACGGTGTGGCTTTCCCCGCAAAGGATGAGATGAACGCGTACCTTGCCGCTGTTGAGGAGGCAAAGAAGCGCGATCACAATAAGATAGGACGTGACCTTGAATACTTCACAACCGTTGACGTTGTTGGTCAGGGTCTTCCCATCATGCTTCCCAAGGGCGCGAGAACTATCCAGCTTCTTCAGCGCTTTGTTGAGGACGAGGAGCGCCGCCGCGGCTATCTTCTTACAAAGACTCCCCTTATGGCTAAGCGAGAGCTTTATAAGATTTCCGGACACTGGGATCACTACCTTGACGGTATGTTTGTCCTCGGCGATCCTCATGACGAGACCAAGGAGTGCTTTGCTCTCCGTCCTATGACATGTCCTTTCCAGTATCAGGTATTCCTTAATAAGAAGCGCTCTTACAGAGACCTTCCCATGAGACTTGGCGAGACATCTACGCTTTTCAGAAACGAGGATAGCGGAGAAATGCACGGTCTTATCCGCGTAAGACAGTTCACTATCTCCGAGGGACACCTTGTGCTGGCACCCGAACAGCTTGAGGAGGAGTTCAAGGGATGTCTTGAGCTTGCGCTCTTTATGCTTGACGCACTTGGACTTAAAGAGGATTGCTCCTTCAGATTCTCCCAGTGGGATCCCGCGCGTACAGACAAGTACGAGGGAACACCCGAGCAGTGGGACGAGGCGCAGAGAATTATGGGCAACCTGCTTGACAAGCTTCTTGGCGAGGGTAATTACTCTATCGGCATCGACGAGGCGGCATTCTACGGTCCTAAGCTCGATATCCAGATAAAGAACGTTCACGGTAAGGAAGACACCCTTATTACCATCCAGATAGACATGCTTCTTGCAAAGAAATTCGGCATGGAGTATACCGACAGCAACGATAAGAGAGTTACACCCTATATCATTCACAGAACCTCTCTTGGATGCTACGAGAGAACTCTCGCGCTTCTTCTTGAGAAGTATGCGGGCGCGCTTCCCATGTGGATAGCGCCCACACAGATAAAGATACTTCCCATCGGCGTGGACCAGCACGAATACGCCGAGCAGCTCCAGAGAAAGCTCGAGGCGCTCAACATGAGAACCGAGCTTGACGAGAGAAACGAGAAGATAGGCTATAAGATTCGTGAGGCGCAGCTTCAGAAGATTCCCTATATGCTTGTGATTGGAGAAAAGGAAATGAGCGAGGGTAAGGTTGCCGTTCGTTCCAGAAAGACGGGCGAAAGCACTGTAATGACCATAGACGAGTTCATCGCTATGGCGGCAGAGGAGATAGCTACCTTCGCGAAATAGTCCTGCCGGATACTCAAAAAGGCTTCGTTGCCACGCAGTTGTTTTGGCACAAACAAAATTTAACACAATAAAAGGAGATGATATTTTCATCTCCTTTTGCTTTTATATTTTGTATTCCTTTATCACATTGCCCTCAAAATCCTTTATCGAGAACAGACCGTCCTCGTAGACCATGTAGCTCTTGGGGTTGCCTTCCTTGGGAAGCGAGACCGAGCCGGGATTTATGTAGGTGTTGTTGTTGCCAAAGGGAGTAACTGTGAGCACGTGAGTGTGTCCGTGAATAAGAATGTCGCCTTCCTTAAGCATAGGCGGCGTGGTCGTGTTGTGGTGGTGTCCGTGAGTGATGAAAAAGCATCTTCCGCGCTCGTACATAAGCATGTAATCGGCAAGAATGGGGAATTCAAGCACCATCTGGTCAACCTCTGTATCGCAGTTTCCGCGCACGCAGGCAAGCTCGTCCTTAACTTCATTGAGCAGAGCGATTACCTTTTTGGGGGCGTAGCCCTCGGGCAGGTCGTTGCGTGGACCGTGGTAGATAATATCACCGAGGAGTATCAGCTTTTCAGCCTTTTCCTCGCGGTATTTTTTAAGTGTCGCCGTAGCGCAGTCGTAATCTCCGTGAATGTCGGATGCAAACATTATTTTCATGTCGGTGTTCCTTTCGTTATTTTATCATAAATCCCTTGCCGCGCACGCTGTATATCAGCTTGTCGCCGTGGGATTCCAGCTTTTTTCGCAAAAAACAAATATATACGTTGGCTTTGTTAGAGCCCTCGCCGCCGATAATCGTGTCAGCCTCGGCGTAGGTAAGCACCTGACCGCGCCGTGAAGCAAGCGCGTCCAGTAGCTTGTATTCGGTGGGGGACAGGGAAACGGGCGAGCCTCGGCGCACAGAAGCCGAGGAGCTTTCGGGGTCAAGCTCAATAACTGCCTGCCGCTTGCGCCTTGGTTGGGCGGCAACCTTTGGCGCGCCCGAGAGCCTTGTGAGCATTTCTATGAGCATGCTTCTTAGGTCCGACAGTAAAAACGGGTCTGTGAGCGCGTGGGGGAATTTTTCGTTTTCGCCAATCGCCAATACCTTTTCATGCGGTACTCCGTCGCAGTCGCAGGTGTCAAGGTCTGCTATAAACAGCTTCGCGCCCTTTACGGGGCTTTCTGATATTTCATATGTCAAGCCCAACCGCTCAAGCTCAAGCGATATAAGCCTTGCCAGTCTCTCTTTTTTTGTGATGATGTTTATATCTGCCATATCAACCGCCAATCTGCTTGAAAACGGAGGCATCGGACAAGGCGAAATAAAGAGTTTCTCCGCCACCTGCAAGGATATATGTCGCACCGCTTATTTTTAGTGCGTATTCCACCTCACCTATATTTGCCGTGTATTCATTGGTGTTAATGTAAATCGAGACCTCGCTTCCGTCAAGCATAACCGCAGTGTATTCTCCGCTGTCAACCAATAAGGTCTCAGCTTCCGTTTCGGCTTTGTCGTTGTCCACCAAGTCCTTGATGGCGTCAAGAATGTCGGAATTGCTATTGTCGGCAGATGCGTTTTCTATTACGCTGTAATAATCGTCCATCGCCGCTCCGTTGCCCGTAAGCTGATCCTCGAGCTTTGAGGCTATCTCGGCGTCAAGGCAATCAGCCTCGGCCTTTGCGCCGCCTGTCGCTACCATAATGAGCATTGGCGAGGCAATAACCGTGAGACAAATGACCGCCGCCGCGGCAATAATGCCGAAGCGTCTCATAAATACTATCTTTTTGCGTGAAGCCGCCTTTTCGGCTCTTACATGCTCCATGACCTTGTCGCAGAGCGCCTCGGGGGCTTCCTCGGCGCTTTCGTCAAGAAGCTGCTCTATTTTATTAAGCTCCTCAAGCGCCTCGCGGCACTCTGGGCAGTTTTCTATATGCGAGCGGACGAGCGCGGCATCATTTGCGTTAAGCTCGCCGTCAATATATTCATTTAACATGTCAAGCACTTTTTCGCAGTTTGTGTTAGCCATTTTCGCACGCTCCTTTCTTGCTTTCTCATTTTTTTAGACGATTGATTTTATAAAAAGTTCCCGTTTTTTAAGAAAAGTTTTATTTGCTCTCGCCCTCGGCTTATTCGGCTCTTTACCGTGCCCTCGGATATGCCGAGAAGCTTTGCGATGTCGGCGTAAGACAAGTCGTGAAACTCACGCAGTATAAGCGTTTCTCTTATGGGCTCGGGCAGAGTGTCCACCGCCTGCCTTACGGCGGCAACAGTTTCCTTTCGCTCGTAGCTTTGCGTGGGATTTGAGGATACGTCGTCGTCGATTACTTCTATATCCTTTTCTTCGTCGTTTTCATAGGTGAGCGAAGATGCCGTTTTCGCGTTTCGCGCCTTTACGTAGTCGATGGCGCAGGTTCGGGTTATTTTTGCTATCCATGTTTTTAGTGATGCCTCTCCACGGAAAGCGGGAAGTGTCCGCCATAGCTTAAGGAATACCTCTTGCGAGATATCAAACGCGTCCTCGCGGTTCTTTGAGATATAAAGGGCGGAGTTATAGACCTGCTTTTCGTATAGCTTGACGATGGCGGAAAACGCCTGCTCGTCGCCCGACTTGGCTTTTTTTATAAGCATTTCCTCGCTTGTCATATAACCCCTCCTTTCCGCGGTTCTTTCGTTCAGCTTAAGTTCTTGATAATATTCTTCATTTCCTCAAGGGTCTTTGCCGAGTTTATTTCAGCGCGTGCGCGCGGTGCGCCCGACATGCCCTTTGTGTACCATGACAGGTGCTTTCGGCTTTCGGCAATGGCGATGTACTCGCCCTTTTCCTCTATCATCTGCTCTATCTGTTTGACCGCCTCAGCAAGACGCTCGCTGATGCTTGGCGCGGCGTAGCTTTTGCCCTCAAGGCGCGCGACCGTCTCCTCGAATATCCACGGATTTCCAAGCGCTCCGCGCGCTATCATAACGCCGTCACAGCCTGTTTCCTCAAACATTCTTATAGCGTCGTCAGCCGAATAAATGTCGCCGTTGCCCACCACGGGGATAGAAACGCTTTTCTTGACTTCGGCGATTATCCTGTTGTCCGATGAGGGCGCGTACATCTGGCTTCGTGTTCTTCCGTGTACGGCAATCAGCGCCGCGCCCGAGGCTTCAAGGATTTTTGCCATCTCGGCGGCGTTTTTGCTGTCCTCGTCCCAGCCCGCGCGTATCTTTACAGTAACGGGGAGCTTGACCGCATCGACTACGGCGCGCACTATCTCGCCCGCAAGCCTTGGATTCTTCATCAGCGCGCTGCCCTCGCCGTTACCTACGACCTTGTGAACGGGACAGCCCATGTTTATGTCAATGGCGGCAGGCGCGGTGTCGCTTGTGCACCCGATATAATCGGCGTTTTCAATAAGCGCCGCGGCGCGCGCCATATATTCGGGCTCGCTTCCGAAAAGCTGTATCGCCATCGGCATTTCGTATTTGTAGACAGACGCCAATGGCGCGGTCTTTACTTTGTCAATTTTTTTTGTAGCCTGCTCGTAGCACAGAGCCTTTGCCGAGACCATTTCGCTTACCGTGTACTCAGCGCCGTGGCGGCGGCATATGTCTCGGAAAGCCCTGTCGCTCACTCCCGCGAGCGGGGCTAAGAACAAGCCGTGCTTAAGAGTGTAATTTCCTATTTTTATGTTACCCATTTGTTTCTCCGAATCAAATTCTATTAAATATGATACCATAACCGCGCCCAAAAGTCAATAAACATGGAACTTTTTTTGATTTCTGCCGTCTGTATAGGTGAAATCTTCAAAGGAGGGTATGAAAATGAAAAGATATTTTGCGCTTGCGTTGGCTTTTGTTATGATTTTCGTGTTTGTGGGTTGTGGAAGCACCAAGTATACTGCCCCTATTCAAATTCAGCTTTTTGGGTATGACGGAACGGGGACGGTGGTGGACGATTTTGATTCGGAACGACTGCTTGAAATACTCAACGAGGGCGAGTGGAGAGACGGATTATGCGATTGTATAAATGAGTTTACTTTAACTGTAAACGACAATAAAATAGGTTACAATGTTTCTTGCGGAACATTTAACAATACTACAAACGGTACGTCGCTTGTGCTTGACGATGCCACAGCAGATGAGCTGTGGGAAATTTTTAAATCTGTGCTATCAAAGTTCGAAAATCAAGAACAGAGCCAACTTGTTGATTGTATTTTCGACCACGAAGCCGATATACCGTATATGCTTGAGGGAGAAGTAATGTCTGTTTCAAGCGGCAGTATTACCGTGAAAACCGAGCTGTACGACGGACTCGGCATCGTTGTCAGCACAAATTTTTTGGAGGGCTACGGCTATAAGTCGGACATTTCAAATATCGCCGTAGGCGACAGAGTTCGCGTATTATACGACGGTAAAGTAGCCGAAAGCTACCCGCCGCAGATATTGTCGGTGTATTCGATAAATAAAGTGGAGTGAGCTAAATTATTGTTTTGCGCGGAAGCCCGCGCGGGCGAATGGTCAGCGTTCCATATGTGTGCGAACAACATGGTCGTTGCCACCAGTCGTGTGCTGAACACACACTCCTTTGCTTTCGGCACATAATTAATAATGTTTTAGCACTATGTTCGCACAAACGTTGTAGGGCGGGGGCTTGCT
>JAZRDN010000057.1:0-54167 GCA_045660295.1 Eubacteriales bacterium | reverse complement strand
TATTCCCGCAACAAAGACTATAAGTGCAAAAAGCATTACGAAATCTCGCCAGGTGGAATGAAGCACGTTCATTCTCGTTCTTCCCTCTCCGCCTGTATAGCAACGGCACTCCATTGCAGTTGCAAGATCCTCCGCTCTTCTGAATGCGGAGATGAACAGGGGCACGAGGATAGGCACGAGGGCCTTTGCTCTTCTTGTAAGAGAGCCTGTGGAAAAATCGCTTCCTCTCGCCTTTTGCGCACACATGATCTTATCTGTTTCCTCAATAAGAGTGGGAATAAAGCGAAGGGCGATGGTCATCATCATTGCGAACTCATGAACGGGTATTTTGATTTTTTTCAAGGGACCTAAAAGTTGTTCTATAGCGTCGGTCAGCTCAATTGGCGTTGTGGTATAGGTAAGAAAGATACTCGTACCTATAATGAGCGCCACCACACGAACCACAGCCGCGACCGCGGCGTATATTCCCTTTGAGTAAATTTTTATTTTCCACAATTCAAGCAGTAACACGCCGTCATGTGTGAGAAATATATTTAAAAGCGACATAAAGACCATTATTACAAGCAAAGGTCTTATGGAGCGAAGAACTGTTTTTATCGGTATCCTGCTTGATGCCACTATAAACAGCGCGGACGCTATCAGCAAAACAAAGCTAAATATATTTTTACACACAAATGAGCAAACAATGTACAAAACCGCGAGTATCACCTTTGTGCGCGGGTCTGCTTTATGAATGATCGATTCGGCAGGATAAAACTGCCCGAACGAAATACTTTTCATTTTTTATTCAACCTTTCAGGAAAAGACTATCTTTTAAAGAGCTTGGCAAGCTCTTCCGCGGCGGACTTTACTGTATATATTCCGCCGTCAACGTTTACGCCTTTTGCTCTCAGCGTTATCATAAGTTTTGTTATCTGAGGAATCGCAAGCCCAATTTCCTCGAGCATTTCCGCATTGGAAAAGACCTCTCTGCAATCACCCTGCATAACTACCTTTGAGTGCGCCATTACAATAAGCTCATCACAGAATTTTGCCATATCCTCCATACTGTGACTTACAATTATAACCGTCGCTCCCGTTTCGTTGCGATATTTTACGATACTTTCGAAAATTTCATCGCGCCCCATGGGGTCGAGTCCCGCGGCAGGCTCATCAAGCACGAGTATTTCGGGCTTCATAGCTATAATTCCCGCAATGGCGGCTCTTCTTTTCTGTCCACCGGACAAATCAAACGGAGACTTTTCCAACAACTCGCTATCAAGCCCCACAAAGTCGGCGGCGAGCTTTATACGCGCCTCGACCTCGGCTTCGTCAAGCCCCATATTACGCGGTCCGTATGCGATATCCTCTTTTATCGTTTCCTCAAAGAGCTGATATTCGGGATACTGCATGACCAATCCGACCTTAAAACGAACCTTGGATATCTCCTTGGGCTTTGCCCAAATATCCTCGCCGTCAATAAGGACCCTACCCGAGCTTGGCTTTTCAAGTCCGTTAAGCAATTGGACGAACGTAGATTTTCCCGAGCCTGTATGCCCGATTATTCCCGTGATGAGCCCCTCTTTTATTTCTACGCTTACGTCATCCAGCGCTTTCACCTCGTATGGGGTATTGGGGCTATAAACGTAAGATATATTTTCAAGCGCTATCTTTGCCAATTAAATTTCACTTCCTTTAGTTCTTTGAATCGTTTTCGATATATTTGCATATCAGCTCGGCGCAAAGCGCGGTTGAATAGCACTCTCCGTCAAGCTCTATTCCCATTGCTCGAAGTTCTTCTACAAGCGCGCTGCACTGAGGCACGTCAAGCCCCGCTTTACGCAATTTTTCAGGCTCGGCGAATATCTGCGCGGGTGTACCGTCCATAAGAACGTTTCCATCGTCAAGCACCACCACGCGGTCAGCCTTTGCCGCTTCGTTCATATAGTGGGTTATGGTTATAACCGTTATGCCATTTTCGCGGTTGAGCTTTTCCATGGTTTTGAGAACGTCCTTGCGTCCGCTTGGGTCAAGCATAGACGTGGACTCGTCAAAAATGATACACTCGGGTGACATGGCGATAATACCCGCAATGGCAATTCTCTGCTTCTGTCCGCCCGAAAGTCGGTGAGGCTCGTGATGCGCGTATTCGCTCATGCCAACGATTTCAAGTGCTTCGTCAACTCTGCGGCGTATCTCTGCCTGCGGATATCCGAGGTTTTCGGGACCAAAGGCAACGTCCTCCTCCACAATGGTAGCAACAAGCTGATTATCGGGGTTTTGGAAAACCATACCGACCTTTTTGCGAAGCGCGAAGATATCGTCTTCGGAAAGGTCGGGTTCGGTGATATCCATTCCGTCAACAGTAATAGTACCTGACGTAGGAGTCAGTATCATATTAAGCAATTTAGCAAGAGTTGATTTACCGGAGCCGTTGTGTCCGAGAATAGCCACGTATTCGCCTCTTTTTATATCCAGAGAAATACCGTTAAGAACGGGAACGACCTTTCCGTCATCCTCATCGTACGAATAGCTCAAGTTTTTAATTTCAATAAAATTTGCGTTCATTTACTTTACCTTTTCTTATTTATCAGATGCTCCGCTTGCGCTCCATCTCACGCTGGCGCCGCAAGGAAGAAATCCGCCTGTTTGTGTAACAGGCAACGCAATCTCTCCCGCCTCGGTGTTACCGCCGAACTTGGAAGCAAGTCTCAAATTAACAATATAGTTCATTGCAAGCGGTGAAAGACCCGTGGTATAGGAATTAAGCAAGAAGAACAATGGCTTGTCAGACAAAACATTCACCGCAAGGCGGACGAACTCGTCTATACACTCCTCTATTTTCCACACCTCGCCAGATGGACCTCTGCCGTATGAGGGCGGATCCATGATAATTCCGTCGTATTTATTACCGCGCTTTATTTCGCGCTCAACAAATTTTTTGCAGTCGTCAACGATATATCTTATGGGCGCTTCGGCAAGACCGCTCATAGCGGCGTTTTCCTTTGCCTGCGCCACCATTCCCTTTGCCGCGTCAACATGGCATACAGAAGCTCCCGCCTTTGCCGCCGCAACGGTTGCGCCACCGGTGTAGGCAAAGAGGTTGAGTACCTTTATTTTTCTGCCGGAGTTCTTAATAAGCGTCGAGAACCAATCCCAGTTTGCCGCTTGCTCGGGGAAAAGCCCCGTGTGCTTAAAGCCCGTAGGTCTTACGACGAACTCAAGCTCTTTATATCCTATTTTCCACTGCGAGGGAAGTCGGTTGTCTCCCCACGCACCGCCGCCCTTTGTTGAGCGTTTATAAGTAGCGTCTGCCTTTTTCCAAAGCGGACTTTTATCGTCGTTTTTCCAAACTATCTGCGGGTCGGGTCTGACGAGAATATATTTTCCCCATCTTTCAAGACGCTCGCCCTCGGACGTATCTATAAGTTCATAATCTTTCCAGTTTTCAGCACACCACATTTTTTAACCTCGTCAATTATTAAAATATTTAGAAAGCCTTGAAGCACCGCTATGCGCGTGGCACACGGCAATAGCCAACGCGTCGGCGGTATCATCGGGCTTAGGCGGCTTTTCGAGCTTCAAAAACATTGTAACCATAGAGATCACCTGCTTTTTTTCGGCTCTGCCGTAACCGACTATTGCCTGTTTAACCTGCAACGGTGTATATTCGTATATCGGAATACCGAGACGCGCGGCACAAAGCAAAATTACACCTCTCGCTTCGCTGACGCGAATACCCGTAGTCTGATTAGTGTTCCAGAACAGCTCCTCAACCGCCATACAATCGGGCTTATAGGTTTCTATCAGCTTGTTCATGGCGTTGAATATCTCAACCAGCCTGTCCTCGGTCTTCATAGTAGAGGGGGTCTGGATAGAGCCGTAGCCAAGCGTAGTAAATTTGTTGCCTTTATATTCTATAACGCCCCAGCCCACGATAGCAAGCCCGGGGTCTATACCCAAAACAATTATATCACTCACCTCAAATTCGCGATTACACATTATTCCACGATAATTATACCATAAATATCCGATTAAGTCAAATATATTTTTATATTTTAATAAAATAATATTTTTTTATTTACAATTTGAAAGAAATGTGGTACAATATATAATGTATAATTTTGTAATTTGAGAGGGCTTACATGGAAATAATCAAATTTGCCGTGGGAGACACGGTGGAACTGAAAAAGCCGCACCCCTGCGGAACATCTCAATTCAAGATAGCCAGAGTCGGCAGTGACATCAGGATAATTTGTCTCGGTTGCGAAAGAGACATGAACATAAACCGAATCAAACTCGAAAAAGCCTTGAAAAAGCTTATTTCCGTCACCGAAACAAAAAAAGAGGATTGAAAATGGACAACGAAATCATAACACAGTCGGAACAAGAGCCTATAATAAACAAAGAGCCGAACAAGGTATCGGTATTTTTGCGTACGCTATGGCACAAAGCTACACATAGCAAATACTCGTATCTTTTCTTTTGCTTCCTGCTTCCGCTATGCCTTATGAGGCTCATATACATTTCAGTAGGAGTCTTCCCCGGGCTTGACGGAAGTGTTCTCGTACTTGATCTTAACGGACAGTACGTTTATTTCTATGAAGCATTGCGCGACTTTCTTCACGGCGACGCAAGTCTGCTTTACTCCTTTTCACGCGCGCTTGGCGGTGAGTTCCTCGGAATATACGCGTACTACGTAGCAAGTCCGCTTGCGTGGATAGTGGCGCTATTTCCCAAGGGGCGTATTCTCGAGGCACTGCTGACCATATTCCTTATAAAAACAGGTCTTTGCGGCTTGAGCTTTGGATTTTATCTTCACAAAACCTCAAGCAGAATAAACAGACTTTCCATAGTAACCGTATCCACCATGTACGCGCTCTGCTCATACGCAATCGTACAGCAACACAACTCCATGTGGATTGACGCTCTTATATGGCTTCCTGTAATCACCTACGCCATTGAGGAGCTTGTCAAAAAGGGACACTACAAGCTCTTTGTCATCTCGCTTGCCGCAATGGTGATGAGCCACTATTATATTGGATACATGGTTTGCATCTACGTTGCGCTCTATTTCTTCTACTATTATCTGGCACACAAGGGCAACAACATTATGGGCGAAAATGCGCATTTCGGCAAATCGTTACTCAGAATATCGCTCGCATCGCTTCTCGCCTTGGGAATAGCCGCGTTTATGCTGCTTGGCGCTTATTATTCACTTCAATTCGGTAAAAATACTTTCTCCTCCCCCGATTGGAGCTTTGAAATAAGATATGACCTTGCCGACCTTCTCGCTAAATTCTTCCCCGGAGCGTACGATACTGTAAGACCCGAGGGACTTCCAATAGTATACTGCGGCACTCTTACGCTTATGCTTCTTCCCTTTTACTATTTCTCAAAGAAAATAACGCTTCGTGAAAAGATATTTTCCACATTATTTCTCGCGGTTTTCGTGGTAAGCTTTACGCTTAACCCTGTTGACATAGCGTGGCACGGTTTCCAAGTTCCAAACTGGCTCAATTACAGATACAGCTTTATGGTCTGCTTCTTCTTGCTGACCATGATATACAAGGCTATGGGACAGATACGCAAGGAATCCTCAAGGACCGTGTTCGGTATAGGTGCTTTCCTTATATTCATCGTAACAGTGCTTGAAAAGTTTGAGTTTGCAAACTTTACTCTTGGAGAAAGCGACTACTACGTTCAAGGCAAGCTTGACACTTACAGGACCGTATGGTTTACAATTGCCATAGTCATCGCCTATTGCGCGGTGCTTTACGTTATGATACGCGCGAAAAAGCTCAAGGAGATCAAAAAGGCCTCAAAGATCCTGCTCATCGCGGTATGCGTGGAAATGGTGCTCAACGGCGTAATAAATATCACGGCGCTTCACTTTGACGTAACATACTCGTCTTACAGCTCGTACAACGATTTCTTTGACAAATTATCCCCTATCGTATCCGAGGTTCAGGAATCTGACAACTCTTTCTACCGAATGGAAAAGACCCATCATCGAAAAACCAACGACAACATGACGCTGGGCATGCGCGGACTTTCGGGCTCAACGTCCACACTTAACAAGGAGACTATAAAATTCCTCAACAATATGGGATACTCCTCAAAATCCCATTGGTCGAAATATCTCGGCGGAAATCCTGTAAATGATTCTATTCTTGGTGTCAAATACGTAATTTCTCAGAAAAATCAGCCTGCATCAAACTCGACCTATAACGAAAACCAAGCGGTAAATTCACTTATGGACGAGCTTTATACGGTAGTCGCCGAGGATGAAAATTATATCGCTTATCAAAACCCCTACGCGCTTTCGATAGCCTATCAGGTCAGCGACAGTGTCAAAGACTTTTCCTTTACCAACACCAATGAAAGCGGTGACGAAAAGGCGGTATACACCTCACCCTTTGAACGCTTGAACAAAACGGTAAGCGCGATGCTGGGGGGAAATATAGAAATATTCGTTCCCATAGATATTAACAACACCAATCACTCAAACGCGAGAAAGACCACCATTGCGGGACACACAAAATACGCCGTCACCACCGAAGGCACGGAGGCGTACGTTACTATGAACGCCACTGCCCCGACAACAGGACATATTTTCTTTCACGCGCCTTCGGAATACCCCAGAGAAACAAAATTCTACGTCAACAACAATAACTTCGGTGACTTTATGGCTAACGAAAGCAACAGAATAAAGTCTATTGGAAAATTCAGTATTGGCGAAAGCATCAACATCAAGCTAACTCTCTCAAAGGAAAATCTGTACCTTAAGAACGATGAGTATTGTCTGTACTACCTCGACGTAACCGCGCTTAAAAACGCCATGGCAAGACTTTCCAAAAACCGATATGAAATCGCAAGCTACACCGAGGACAGTCTTGATGGCACTATTTCTACATCAGGCAAAAACTCCACTGTACAGACAACGATTCCCTACGATGAGGGTTGGAAGGTCTACGTTGACGGCGAGCCTGTGGAGATATACAAGACGTTTAACGCGCTGATTGCCTTTGATATAGAAAACGATGGCACTCACACGCTGGAAATGGTTTATTCACCCACTGTCATAACTGTTGGCGGTGTTATTTCGGGCATCTCTCTGATGGTGTTTGTCGGAATATGGGTGATTGAACACAAGATCAAAAAGAAAAAATCAGCCCGCCAAGAGAGCGAGACTGGAGAAACTTAAGCAGAAAGGAAGTACAGCATGTTTTATTATATAAAAGGAACGATTGCGGTGCTTGAGCCTACGTTCGCGGTTATAGACGCGGGCGGAGTGGGCTACAAGCTGACCATAAGCACCACTACACTTGGGGCGCTTTCCAATCCATCGGTGAATCCAAATGCGCAGGTAAGATTATTCACTTACATGGCTGTGCGCGAGGATGGAGTGGAGTTGTTCGGATTTTACACTCACGAGGAGCTTTCGGCATTCAAGCTGCTCACAAGCGTCTCAGGCGTTGGACCAAAAGCCGCAATGGCAATTCTTTCGGTGTTCACACCCGAAAAGTTCGCGCTTGCGGTATGCACAAACGACACAAAGGCTATCTCAAAAGCCAACGGCGTTGGCGCAAAAACCGCGGCACGCATAGTGCTTGAGCTTCAGGACAAGCTGATGAAGGATACCCCCGCGGAAGTTCTTGCCGGTGGAGGTGTTACTCCCGCTCCCGCCAAAGGCGGCGCTATCAAGGGCGCTCTTTCGGAAGCGCAGGACGCCCTTACTGTTCTCGGCTACTCGAGAAGCGAGGCTATATCGGCGCTTCAAGGCATTGACCCCTCTATTGGAGTCGAGGAGATAATCAAGCTCGCTCTTAAGAAACTTATGAGATAAGGAGGATGCGGCATGGATAATTACAATTTTAACGATAACGAGGAGCTTGATTTTGAAAACCGTATCATGACCTCTTCATACACCCCTAATGACAGCGAAACAGAGGTGTCCTTGCGCCCTCAGACGCTTGAGGATTACATAGGTCAGGAAAAGATAAAGGAAAATCTCAAAATATACATTGATGCCGCAAAGCTTCGCGGCGACTCACTCGACCACGTTTTGCTCTACGGCCCTCCCGGCTTGGGTAAGACCACTCTTTCGAACATAATCGCCAACGAAATGGGTGTCAATATCCGTATTACATCGGGACCCGCAATCGAGAAGCAAGGCGACCTTGCGGCGCTTTTGACAAACCTCAACGAGGGTGACGTGCTTTTCATCGACGAGATACACCGACTTTCACGCTCGATTGAAGAAATTCTCTATCCCGCTATGGAGGACTACGCGCTTGATATCATCATAGGAAAAGGTCCTTCAGCTCGAAGCATAAGAATAGATCTTCCCAAATTCACTCTCATAGGCGCAACCACCAGAGCAGGTCAGCTTACAACTCCCCTTCGGGACCGCTTCGGCGTTCTGCTGAAGCTGGAGCTTTACACCCCCGACGAGCTTGCGACCATAGTAAAACGAAGCGCGGGAATACTTGATTTTGAGATAACCAATGACGGCGCGTACGAGATCGCGTCGCGCTCAAGAGGAACTCCCAGAATTGCCAACAGACTTCTCAAGCGTGTACGTGATTACGCGCAGGTGCGCGGAAGCGGCATCATAGATTCCGATATATCCAACTACGCACTCGGACAACTCGAAATAGACGCGCTCGGTCTTGACAACACCGACAGACGCATGCTAAAAACAATAATTGATTTCTACGACGGCGGACCTGTGGGGCTTGACACGCTTGCCGCCACCGTTGGTGAGGAAGCCGTAACCCTTGAGGACGTTTACGAGCCGTATCTTATGCAGATAGGCTTTTTAAGCAGAACTCCGAGAGGGCGTTGCGTTACAAGACTGGCTTACGAGCACCTTGGACTGCGTTACACCAAGCGCAGCTCTGCTGTCGAAAACCAGCTCAACCTTTTCAAGATCAACGACGACACAGAATAAGCGGAGCTTCGAAAAGCATTCGTCTTATTCGAATATATATCATCGGGAGGGAGGAAATCGGAAGCGGATTTTCTCCTTTTCCGCATTCCACGGTAAAAGACGGACGGCTAAACTCATCAATAAACCAATCTGTAAAACCGCCGTATGCCGACATTCCTTCGGCTTTGCCAAGCTCATATCCGCTTATTCCCGACAGATATTTTGCTATCCTTTCGGCGTTTTGTGGACATTTGTCTCCGCTTTTATAGTATATCTCCTCACCCTGGGAATGGAGCGTCAATGCCCCCATAAAATCTCCGCAAAATCTGATATAATTACACAAATATCCCGTTTCCGGCTCGGATTCGGGATATTCTCCGCTATATCGGGTAGGAGCGCCGCATTCAATTTCCTGCTCACTCTCCAGATTTTTATACTCCGCAAATCCGAAATTATAATTATGATTAAGATCGACGCCGCGACCGTTTGCCTGCCAATGGGTAAAGTCGCGGCTTTCGTTATTCATTGACATAAGACGCGAAAAAAGAATGTTATCGTCACTTATACCGTTTATCGAAAGCTCTACACCGTCCGGGTTAAGCATAGGAATTATATTCAGTTCAACTGTTTGATAAAGCGTATCAATTGACGTACTCTCAACTCGTCCACCACTTCTGTAAAGCTCGCAATATTCGTTTATAAAACGCAAAAGCAGACCGCTTGTTATCCATTCGCTGCCATGGTGCGCTCCTATGTAAATTACTCTTTTCTTTCCTTCACCCAGCTTTATTATTGGAATTCTTCGGTCAAAAATACTGTTGCCAATGTTACCGATGGAAATAAAATCATATTTTTCGGCAAAGTGCTCGAGTATGTCCATCATTCTATTATAATCAATCGGCATTTTTAAATCAATAATTTTTCTGTTACTCATAATAACACCTCCATATTCCATAATATGAAAGGCAAATAAAAAAATCCCACGATATGCGTAAAACGCTCGTGGGATTTTTTCATTTTATTTTTGCTTCAGAGTCAGCTTAGCGTTAAATACCTTTTGTATTTTGTATTCGATAAATTCCGCACCGAATTTTTCAAACACGGCGCCGACTATCGGTCTGTCTATAAGCTGTGTAAGCACCATATCGGTAAGTCCGATCATAAAATCAGCTCCGGGCGCCTCGGTCTGCTCAAAAACAAGAGTTCCATCGTCTTGAAAATATATCTTTATTATTCTTGATGACGGTGTTTCCATAAAGTCAAGCCTAATCACAAGAACAGCTTCACCGTCCTCGTTTTGTGTAAACTTAGCCTTTGAGGAAATGATAAAGTTCTCATTTCTGTACTTTATATTGAATATCTCCGGCTTATCAAAGCCAAGACGAATATGAACATCTCCGTCATCTTCCTTATAGATCAACTCGGGAGCGCCGTCCGAATTTTTAGCAAAAGAAACGCCTACAAGACCTTTGGTATAACAGTTTTCAACCGATTGGATCACCAACGGAATGATTCCGACTGCCTTTTCGTCTCCGTCAAGAATCAAGTATTCCTTGCCGACGAGAGCATCATATGAAACCTTCTTATTTTGCGGCAACAACAGAGCTGATAATCTTTTCCGGAAAGCAAATTTTTTCTTTCCGTAAAGCGAATAAGAAGCTATCTGTTTACACAGCTTTTTATAGTCGCGCGGAGCGCTTTCGAGTCTATCGGCAAAATCACGGTTAAAGTAGTTATCTAAATACGTGAAAAAGCTGCTTTGTTGGAACATATCGCTATTTCCGGCATTTGAAACCACCACTATTCCGCTATCCTTAAAGCAGAGCACGTTTTGTCCAAGCATGCCGTTAAAAAGAATCGTGTTGGATTTTTTGCCGACCCAAATCTGATAACCGTAATCAAAGCTATCACTTTCCCAGCCTATATCAACATGCTTCATAGTCGCCATATTGATATATTCCGCGGAAACTATCCGTTCGCCATTATATTCTCCGCCGTTTACCACAAGCGTTCCTATCTTCACAAAATCCTCGGGGCGAATATAAAGCCCCCAGCCGCCCTTGTCGATACCCTTGGGACATTTTTCCCAATAGTAATCCTTTATTCCGAGCGGAGCAAAAAGTCGGTCATTGAGAAACTCTGACATAGACTTCCCTGTTTTCTTGGTAACTATGGCTGACAGCATATAGGTATTAAGACTGTTATACCTGAAGCTCTCGCCTATTTCGCCCTTGGTGGACGCATTCAAAAATGCCTTTACCCAGTCGTCATCGGTCATGGAGTCAGCTTCGGCAAAAAGCACGGTACTCCTCATGGTAAGCAAATCCTCAACTCGCAGGTCCTTGAGCTTAAGCTTAGCCACCGCACCGACCTCCTCGCGAAAGATGGAAACCACCTTCTCGTCAAGCCTTAAAACTCCGTCGTCGATAAGCATACCTATGGCAAGCGAGGTCACGCTCTTGGATGCGGAAAAGGCATGCTTCCAGATATCCAAGCGTTGCGCGCCCAACGACGCCTCACAAAGTATTCTGCCGTTTCGCGCTATGGTAATACTGTGCAGGTTTAGCGTTTTGTCAGATCTCATTTTTTCAAGAAGCTCTGACACAAGTGACGACGGCACCCCTTCCTCCTCGGGAGTACATCTGTCAAGCCTTGAGCTATGCACCAGGAAATCATATTCGGGCTTGAAGCTGGTCATTTCTATAATCGGAACGGTAGACGCCTTGGTGTCAATAAGCTGCCCAACCAGGGCGGCAGTCTGCGTCATTGGAAATAAACTCATAGACCTGCTCCTTTTTTGAATTATTTTTTATTCATTTCGTCAAGATTATACGGGGTTGTCTGATATACGAAATAGTTAAGCCAGTTAGAAAACAACAGGTTTGCGTGTGAGCGCCACGTTACTCTGGGTGGCTTACTGTCGTCGTCATTCGGAAAATAATTCTTCGGTATCTCGATAGGAAGCCCCGCAGTCTTATCTCTTACGTATTCCTTGTTAAGAGTCTCCGCGTCATACTCCGAGTGTCCTGTTATAAATATCTGCTTTCCGTCCTTGATAGAAACCGCGTAAACGCCGGCTTCCTCGGACTCGGCAAGTATCTTAAGCTTACTGCAAGCCAAAATATCGCTCTTTTTGACGGTAGTATGCCTTGACTGAGGCACCATAAACTCATCGTCAAAACCTCGGAAGAGAATTGAGCTTTTTCTTACGACCTTGTGAGGAAATACGCCGAAAAGCTTCTTTTGGAGCGGATACTTATTTATCCCATAATGGTAATAAAGTCCCGCCTGCGCACCCCAACAGATATGGAAGGTGCTATGAACGTGAGTTTTGGACCACTCCATTATCTCACAAAGCTCGTCCCAATAGGACACTTCTTCAAAGGGCATCTGCTCAACAGGCGCGCCCGTGATTATCATTCCGTCAAAATTTTCGTCCTTTATATCGTAAAAGGTCTTATAAAATGCGGTAAGATGCTCTCTTGACGTGTTTTTTGAAAGATGTGTTTTGGTATGAAGCAACGTAACCTCTACCTGAAGCGCGGTGTTACCGAGAAGTCTCATAAGCTGTGTCTCGGTATCTATTTTGGTCGGCATGAGATTTACGATAGCAATCTTAAGCGGACGAATATCCTGCGTTACAGCACGGTTTTCGTCCATTATAAATATGTTTTCTTCAGTGAGCGTTTTATATGCCGGAAGCTCATTTGGGATTTTAATGGGCATTTAACAAATTCTCCTATCAAATCAGATACATTCAAGCGCCTGCTTAATGTCTTCTATCAAATCGTCAGCGCTTTCAAGTCCGCAGGAAAAACGAACAAGGTCGGGAGATACACCTGCCGCCGAAAGCTCATCGTCGTTCATCTGTCTGTGGGTTGCGCTAGCGGGATGCAAACAACACGTACGCGCGTCGGCAACGTGAGTTTCGATAGCCGCCACCTTAAGATTTTTCATAAACTTCTCTGCCGCTTTTCTGCCGCCCTTAACGCCAAAGCTTACTACGCCGCAAGAACCGTTAGGAAGATATTTTTGCGCCAGGTCGTAATATTTATTACCCTTAAGCCCACAATAGTTGACCCATTCAATCTTGTCGCTGGACTGAAGAAATTCCGCAACCGCCTGCGCGTTCTCGCAATGGCGCTTCATGCGAACGTGGAGACTTTCAAGTCCGAGGTTAAGTATAAAGGCGTTCTGAGGAGACTGAATAGAACCGAAATCTCTCATAAGCTGTGCGGTTGCCTTTGTGATAAACGCTCCGCCAACACCGAATTTTTCGACATAGACTACGCCGTGGTAGCTATCGTCGGGGGTGCAAAGTCCGGGGAATTTTTCGGGATATTTGCTCCAATCGAATTTGCCAGAATCAACGATACATCCGCCCACAGCCGCGCCGTGACCGTCCATATACTTTGTGGTAGAGTGAGTAACGATATCAGCGCCCCACTCAAAGGGTCTGCAATTCACCGGAGTAGCAAAGGTATTATCGATAATAAGCGGAACGCCGTGCTTATGCGCCGCATTAGCGAACATCTCGATATCAAGCACTGTAAGTGCGGGATTTGCAATGGTTTCGCCAAAGACAGCCTTTGTGTTGGGCTTGAATGCCGCCTCAAGCTCCTCAGCGGTAGCATCAGGGGAAACGAAGGTAAAATCTATCCCCATTTTCTTCATGGTGACTGAAAAAAGATTATATGTACCGCCGTAAATCGCGGAAGACGCTACAACGTGGTCGCCGCATGTTGCGATATTGAAAACTGCGTAAAAGTTAGCCGCCTGCCCCGAGGAGGTAAGCATTGCCGCTGTGCCGCCCTCAAGCTCGCATATCTTATTCGCTACGTAATCGTTGGTAGGGTTTTGGAGTCTTGTATAGAAATATCCGCTTGCTTCAAGGTCAAAAAGCTTACCCATGTCCTCGCTGGTATCATATTTAAAGGTTGTGCTCTGCACTATCGGTATCTGGCGAGGCTCACCGTTTCCGGGGGTATATCCCCCCTGCACGCAGGTCGTTTCAATTCTTTTTTTGTTCATTTGAGATCATTCCTTCCGTGTTTTGAGATTATCTGAACAATGTGACGCCATCCTCAAAATAGGTAACGGTTCGCATTATTGTATACCATATTTTATCGGGCTCTGCTGAAAGCAAAGCGCATTCACGGTCAAGTGCGGTAAGCAAAAGATCGGGATTGAGATAACTGTCCGCGTTCACATTGAGAAGCGCGTTGATTATAATTTTGGTTCCGTCAGCGGAGAGCTCGGCATCAAATTTTCCGATAAGAGGAATAATATTTACCTCTTTTTCGCCCGATTTTGTCTTTTTTATTACCTTAAGCTCCTCGGCTCTTACCGTTTTCTTAAGCGCATCCACCATAGCGCTGTCAAGTCCGTCTCGGCAAACCTCAATGGTATAATTTGCCCACATTATTTCCGAGAACTTTGTGCTTGGAATATAAACGTCAAGAATACGAAGCTCATCGGTAACCTCGTTATTAAGAAGCTCCTTGATGCGTTCGCACGACATTTCTCTGTCTATTCGTATATCCACAAGCTCACATTCGCTTTGCGCTCCCACAGACAAGGGGGTGGAGAAAACGATTTTTGCGTGGGGATTGAAGCCCTTGGTGTACCACATGGGAATACCCGCGCGAACGAGTATTCTATGCAACGTTCTCTGAAGGTCAAGGTGCGAAATATACTGAAGATCGCCCACCTTTCTGAACTTTATACGAACGTTTCTCGGCTCGTCAAGCGGCGGGAGTTTATTTCTCAAATAGCAGGCTTTTACTTGCTCATTTTGGGACAGCATGTTCTCTCACCTCCGAGTTTATTCGCGCCGCAGCCACTGCATTTTTCACGGCAGTTGGGCGTTGTAGTCTCACTGTACGCCTTTTCGCGCTCACGCTTGAAAAAGCTCTTGTCCACACCGCAGTCTATAATATCCCACGGAAGAACCTCGTCAATTCCGAATTGACGGTTCGCATAAAAATCGGTATCGACACCGCAACGCTCAAACACCGACATCCAGCGGTCGTAATCAAAGAACTCATCCCACGAGTCAAACATAAAGCCCTCCTCGCAAGCAAGCTCAAGCGCAGCGGAAAGTTTTCTGTCACCGCGCGCCAGAACAGCCTCTATTCTTGATGTTCCGGAATCGTGGTGCGCGAATTTTATCTTTCTGTCGGTAATCTTCTCGGCAAGGAATTTCTGCTTTTCCTCAAACATTTCCTTTGTATCCTGTGCCTCCCATTGGAAAGGAGTAAACGGCTTGGGAACAAAGCAAGACACGCTTACCGTAACCTGCGGAGAGCGACCTTTATTACGCTTGGGATTTTGGTAATAAGCATCAACCACAGTTTTAGCAAGATTTGCTATTCCCTCTATATCCTCCATGGTCTCGGTTGGGAGTCCCATCATAAAATACAGCTTTACCTGATTTTTCCCCGCTTCAAAAGCAACGTTTACAGCACGAAGAAGATCCTCCTCGCGTACGTTTTTGTTTATAACGTCGCGGAGTCTCTGCGTTCCCGCCTCGGGCGCGAATGTGAGAGAGGACGAGCGAACACCGGCCACTCTGTCCATAAGCTCTTTAGTAAAGCTATCCACGCGTAGCGACGGCAATGACAGGCTGACCATGTTTTCATCGGTCCAATCTAACAGCTTTGTCGTAAGCTCCTCGAGCTGTGTATAATCGCTTATAGACAATGATGTAAGCGATATTTCTTCGTATCCCGTAGACTCGTAAAGGCACTTTGCCTGCTTATTAAGCACGTCGGCAGTCTTTTCTCTGACAGGACGGTAAACCATTCCCGCTTGGCAAAAACGACAACCGCGTATACAGCCTCGGTAGACCTCAAGCATGATTCTGTCATGTACAGTCTCGATATAAGGCATTACCACCTTTTCGGGAAAATACGCCTTATCCATATCCTTTATAACACGCTTGGTTATCTTTGTAGGAATATCATCGTATATGGGAGTATATGCCTTTATGGTTCCGTCGGCATTATATTCAACGTCATAAAGCGATGGGACGTAAATTCCCGAAATGCTTTTTGCCGCTTGATGAAGGAACTCTTGTTTTGAGTAATTTCCACTTTCCTTCATTTCGATATAGAGCTTGGTAAACTCGACGAGCATATCCTCACCCTCGCCTATCGAAAAGCAATCAAAGAAATCGGCAATTGGCTCGGCGTTATAAGCGCAAGGACCGCCGCCGATTATTATCGGCTCTTCCTCGCCGCGAGCAGACGCGCGGAGCGGTATTCCTGCCAGCTTAAGCATATTGAGCACATTGGTATAGGACATTTCATACTGGAGAGTAAATCCAACTATATCAAATACCTTAAGCGGATCTTTACTTTCGTGCGCGGTCAAAGGAAGGTTGTATTTCAGCATTTGCTCCTGCATATCAGCCCACGGAGTATATACTCTTTCACACCATATATCCTCTTCCTCGTTGAGCGCGCCGTAAAGGATCCTCACTCCAAGGTTTGACATTCCTATCTCGTACGAATCGGGAAAGCAGAACGCCCATCTTGCTTTTATCTTGCTTTTGTCCTTGATTATCTGATTATATTCCCCGCCCGAATAGCGTCCGGGCTTGGTAATAGACTTCATTATGGTACTGTTATTCATTTTGACTTCCTGTTTCTTAGTTTGTTAAAAATGTAAATAGCTCCGCCTACCGTCCACAAGATCTCATAAGTTATGATGTATGTGGGTAAAATCGCGCTGAATGAGCCCGATACGGAAAATAGGATAACGGAACACATTCCCGCAATAGCATATACAGCCCACAGAATATTGATAACCGAATTTATCCTTTTTACCTTAATTCCCTCGGCAAGTATCTTTGCTATCATATGAGGATTCTTGGCAGTTATAACACCGCTGTCGGAACGTCTGCCTATCGGAACAAGATCGTTAGGCGTAGGTCGCATAACCTTGATAGCATCGGACTTATCACCACGCAAAGCCGCCAGCATTTCCTCGGTGATATTGGGGTCAACGGTTCTTACGCCAACCTGCGCGTGATTTTCCGCCATGTCCTCCGCAAAGCTTTCAAATCGATAGGATATCGAGTACTTAAGATGAAGCTTGGCGCAAAGCGCGTTGTTTACAGCCATAAACATTACACAAGTTTCATCCTTTTCATGATGCTTTTCCTCACCAGAACGACCCAAATGAACACCCTTTCCAGAAAGAAAATCGGCATTTCCCAGCAATATCCTGCTTTTTCCGTCCACAAGAGCCTCTATGCCGCCCTGATAAACGTTCAAAAGCTTAACGTTATCTGAAATCTTTATATTTTGGGGAACTTCACCGAACGCGTTTTTAAGCGGCCCCTCTATGCTCGAAAAGACCGAGAGATAATAATAGTTTATATCTATGATGTTGAAGTTATTGAAGGATTCAAGGTTGATAACCCTTACCCCATGCTCATCGAACACCTCTACGTCATCAAGATATATCGTATTCGAGCCAACATATTCATCGGCAATCGTTTCACCGATCATTGCGCTGTCATCACGGTAAAGCTTTTTTGATATGATATAGAACTGATAAGTTCCGAGAAGCATAAACTGAACGGGAACGCACAAAAGCGCTGAAAGCTCAAACGCAAGAACAAAAGACGAAAAGGTTCTTGTCATTATTATCGCTACCGCCGACACCAACAAGGAAAGCAGCATAGTAAGCGTTATGTACGTGTACTTTACATGATAGGACTCCGGGCTACGAGCGCTTCGCTCAAAATATTTTCCAACAAAATTAGTGTTTTCAACAAAGAATTCGTTGCTCCTCAGATAGCTCTCTTTCTTTATGGTTTCAATTGATCTGTCCACACGTTCAAGAGAGATTTTCGGTCTGTCATCAGACACAAGGTTAAAGGTGCGTATTTCTCGGGAAACCTGCATATACTCCCCGATTATACTCATAACCAACCCAAACACGCAAACCGAATTGAACATAGGCAGGTTTTCAGACCCAAAGGCTATCAGAACGAACAGGTTATACAACGTATTAATGATACTTACAAAGCCTATCGGTGTATAATAATGCGCGCGAGTAGTCAAAAAACCTGTAATACCGTAAAAGAGCTTATATGCAGAAAGAGCAACGCTGCTCAAAAACAGCACTGTCGAAACGATATAATAACAAAACGGTATATCCAAAAAATCGCTGACATAAGGAATATTTACAGATTCAAATGAAAATACGGTCTCACAGAAAAGAAGCACAAGCAGGATGAGCGATGTAAATATCAATCGCTCGCCTATCTTCTTTTTCTCTTTTCTGTAACTGTCTTTTATTTCCGCGTTTTGATCGTAGCTTCTGTATTCTCGCTGTTTATTAAGAATTATGTTTCCGACCGCATCCTTTACCGCGGGATTAACGAAATTATGCTTTGCCGCTCTGACCTTAGCAAATCCCATTGCCGATTCGAGAGCGTCCTTACTGCCAAGCGATATAGCAAAGTTTATGTCGGCATCATCAAGCTCTTTGCGCGCGCCAACATCCTCAGCCCCTACCAACACGTCTTCAACTTCAAGCTCAAGCGGCTGCTTTTTAAAGCTAAGCGTAACATTCTCAAAAGAGCCCGATGTGGTGTCGATGTTCTTTTTGGTGTCTACAGCCACACTCTCCTCGGAGACTGTTGTGGTTCGCTTGGCTGTTCTATCCTCGTCGCCAATACCGCGACCTGAGCGTTTGTCAAGGCTTTCAAAGAATATAAAGTCCTCGGTAGGCTCAAGCGTTTCATTTACGAATTGCTCTATGCGCTTTCTTACCGCTTCCTCGCCGTCGGGATTCTCGGCATCAAACTGCCCCTCGTCGGTATTTTCTTCATTTGCGGAAAGCTCGTCATAAAGATCGGTCTCAACGCTCGAAGAAACATCGCTGATTTTTTTAGGCGAATCTTCTTCATCTTTGAAAACAGGCTCAACCGCTGCCTGCTCTTTATCTACCTCTTTGTCAGGTTGACAGGAGATTATCTCGGAAAGCGCTTCAGGTTCTTCCACCTCGGCTTCAACCTCAGACTCATTTTCGCTTTCCTCTGCCTTGGCTTCCTCAGCGAAAACTTCAACACCGTCAACGGTATTCTCAGTCCTTTCCTCGTCAAGAACCTCTTTTTCAGTTATTTCGTCATTCAACGAATTGAGTTTTTCGGGTTCGGTTTCTTCGTTAGGTATCCTATCGTCAACATTCTCATCTGAAGTCTCAATCGAAGCATCCGATGATTCCTCAACCGCTTCTTCGCTCTCGTCCTCTGTATCTTCGATTTCAAAGCCGCTTATATCGTAATCATCTGCCTCGGATACGACCTTGGCATCAGCAGTTTTATTTTCTCCCACGTGCGCCTTAAGCTTATCTATAAGCTGGGCAGGAGTGTTCTCGCCCTCGTGAGATATATTTTTCTCCTCTTTATCGGACGCCGTTTGCTTGTCCACGTTGTCCTGAATACGCTTTAGCATTGCGTTTATATCGGTGTCTGAAAGCTTTCCCATAAAAACTCCTTTCTTAACAACTTACTGTATATACGCTTACGCAAATCTCAAATGTTTACTTTATTTAGCGGTTCTGTGCTGTCTTGCCGCCTCCGAAAGAATAACCGCCGCCGCAGTAGAGACATTAAACGAATTTACGTGTCCGTACATGGGGATAGAGGTAATAAAATCACTGTTATCCATAACGATTTTGGAAACACCGTTGCCCTCACTTCCGAATACAATAGCGCAACCGCCTGAAAAATCTGTTTCGTAGTAGCTTTTTCCGCCCGCTTCGGCGGCGTATATCCAAACATTATTTTTCTTGAGCAGTTCGATGGTAGCGGCTATGTTTACAACCTTTGCTATCGCAAGATGCTCTATCGCTCCCGCAGACGCCTTGGTAACAAGCGGTGTAAGTCCTGTGGCTCGACGCTTGGGAATAATAAGTCCATGCGCGCCAACGCCCTCGGCGCAACGTATAAGAGCGCCAAGATTATAGGGGTCGGTAATACCGTCGGATATAACGATAAGCGGTTTTTCGCCACGATCCTCTGCGATTTTTAGTATATCCTCTACCGAGCAGTATTCCTTTTCCGCCGCCATAGCGATAATTCCCTGATGAGGCGCGAATCCTGACATAGAGTCGAGCTTGGCTTTTTCAACTTCAACAATCGGTATTCCTCTTGATATCGCTTCAGCCACAAGAACGGTAACAGAACCCTCATGTTCTCCTTTTTTCACCAGCAGCTTGTCTATAGCGCGTCCCGATTTAAGCAATTCTCTTACCGCATTTCTGCCTATCACCGTACCGCTGAGCTCGTTCTCGGTATTATCCTCTGAGTATTCTTTATAACCGTTATCAAACTTTCTGTTATTGGTTTTGCGTTCATTTCTTTCATTTCTATTTTTGTTATTGTACTTGTTTTTAAAATTCGACATACAAAATCCTCTCAAGTCTGTAAAAATAAAACTTATTCATTATATTATAACATACTTTACCGAATTTGTACATACCTTTTTGACAAAAATTTTCACTCACGGCGCGGGGGGACATGTGCAAATCAAACAGATAGGGGATATTTCTATCAGAACTTCACACTTCGCTTGCTTGAGGCAAAGAACTGCATTGGTTGGCTCCACTTCCAATACATAGACAATGACCCCACGGACGAAACAGTTGAAGATGGTCAGAAATATTCTAACAAGGGCATAGTAAACAGCGACCTTGACAGAACTGTTTATAAGGCTTATCACGAACAGATTGCCGCCATAAACCAAAACAAATATTCGCTTATTGAATACTTTGACGGAATCGACTATTTCAAATAAAAAGCTTAACACCCACGCAAAAGCGTGGGTGTATTCTTTAAATCCACTATGATTTAAAGACGCGCTGATACTGTTTTCCCTCCAATGCGGAATTAAGAGTTCCGGGCAACAATTGAAAATCCGCAATCAATGAGTGTGGCTTTTCTATAGGCTCATCCTGTTCCATAGGGACAAAATATACCGATTTTCTCTGCAAAAGCGCGCCGATATTTTTAAGATTAGAGGAAAGCGCATCATTAGAGGCAAGAGCCAGCACAAGCGGGCGGTTACTTCGCAAATGCGCCTTTGCCGCCATTGACACGGCGGTATCGGTAATTCCGTTGGCTATCTTGGCAAGCGTGTTGCCGGTACAGGGAGATATAATAAGAGCGTCAAGCTTTACCTTTGGTCCCAACGGCTCCGCCTGTACTATCGTATGTATTATATCTCGGTTGCACAATTCCCTGACCTGTTCTATAAGCTCGGATGCCTTTCCAAAGCGAGTATCAGTTGTATAAACGTTTTCACTCATTATAGGGAGTACGTCGTATCCCATATTTATTATCTTTTCCAACATTTCAAGCGACCTTTTATGAGTGCAGAACGAGCCGCAAAAAGCATATCCGATCATACAGTAAGCTCCTCCGTGATAATATTAAGTATAGAATCCGCAATAATAGTCCCAGCCGAAGCGGGCGCGGTTTTGGACGGTAAAGCCAGCGCATGAATTATCTCAACGTCGTATTTTTTCGCCGCCACTATATCAAAGCCTCCGGGCGCTGACGCCAAGTCAATTATCAAGGTCGATTTCGGCATGTTCTGAATAATATCCTCGGTAACGACCCAATACGGTATTGTATTATAGATAATATCATAGCCCTTTGCAAGCTCAGAAAGACTGCTCGCCCCATTTCGGTAGCATATTTTGGCGCCAATCATTCCCTCGGACTCCGCTTTCGCTACGCTTGCTCCCTTTCTTGCATAGACTGTAATTTTTGCTCCCAATCCTTTCAATCTATAAGCGAGCGATTCTCCTATGCGACCAAATCCCAATATGGCAATTTCCGCGCCAAACAGAGTTTTGGGCGATTTTTCTATGGCTATACCGATTGCTCCCTCCGCGGTTGGAACGGCATTTTTCACAAGAAGCTCTTCCCTGTTAAAATAATCAAATGCTTTCAGCCCTCTTTGGGCGGCAAAGTCACGCAATCTGGGGCTCATTCTGCCTCCCATTACCACTGCCTTTTCGGGAAGAAGCTCCAGCAGCTTATGCAATTTTATACCGCTTTCCTTAGAAAAAAGAGGACAATTTACACGCACCTCGTCCTCACTCGGCGGCGTAGGTAAAACAACAATATCCGCATTCGACACCGCCTCCTCGCAATTGTTCTTGCACAAAAGCGGCGAAATATACGCATCATCTATTCCCCAAACGCTAACATCAAAGCCCTTCTCCCGCAGGATTTTTATAACCTCTACTATCCGTTTATCCCCACCCACAACACTTATTTTTAAATCAGTCATATAACGCACCTCACGTTCTTTTTTAACATTATATGAAAAAAAGCGCGGTAGGTTAAAAAAGGCGCTGCACAAGGCAGCGCCGAATTTTTATTTCATAAGATTTTTCTTTATGTAGTTGTAGCTGAAGGCAATACTTTCCATAGGATCGCCTGTTGTGAAGTTTCTGTCCTGCTCAACCACGAAGTCCTTAACACCTATCTTTTCAGCAAGAGGAATGATATCCTCAAAATTGATATTACCGTTACCGACCTCGGTGATATCGGAATTATTTTCATCAAGCGAAACGCCCATATCCTTAAGGTGAAGAATATCAATTCTTCCCGCAAGTCTCTCTATCATTTTTCTCACATCATATCCGCCATGCTGTACCCAATAGGTATCAAGAACAAAGCTGACAGCATTGGGATCAAAGCCGTCAATAAGATAGTCCATAATTGTCTTACCCTCGATCTTAGCGAACTCGAAATGATGATTATGATATGTAAACTTCATACCGTACTTAGAGAGCTTGTGTCCGATCTCGTTAACGGTGTCAATAAACTTAAGGAGCGCATCCTTTTCGCTTCTCGCACTGCCACTGGGCATACTGCCGATACCCATATTCTTAGTATCGAGTATTTCGTGGATCTTAAGGGCGAGGTCAAATTTCTCGGTAATGATCCTCCAATCAAAGTGAGTTCCGCAAATTCTCAGATCTGCTTCATTAGCGCACTTTTTGTAGAATTCAGCTGCTTCAATGTTTGTTACCTTACCCGCGGTCTGGAAATGAGTGTAACCTATCTCTCTTATCTGCTTCATAGCCGCAAGATAAGTATCGGGAGTTTCCATCTTATCTCTTACAGTATAAATTTGAAGCCCTACTTCCTTCATTTGTTTTACCTTCCTTTGCCAAAAATAATATTTTCTAAGTATGATTATACCACAGGCTTTGTGGTTTGTCAATCTTTTAACAGGATAATTATTTTTGTGTTTTTACATAAAAATGCCATACTGTTATTGCAATTATGAAAAAAATAATGTATAATATAGTGTGTAACGGATAATTTTTTGTGAGGTAAACGCTATGTTAAGAACTTCTACGCTCTATTCGCGGCTCAAGGCTTTGAACATTCCTTGCAGCGAGATACTTTCCATGTCTAATCATACGTCCATGCAGGTTGGCGGCATTGCTTCCGTCGTTGCTTTCGTTCGCAACGCAGAGGAGCTTATAAACGCTATAAGAGAAGCCAAAAACCAATATATAAAGTACGTAGTAATAGGAAACGGAAGCAACGTTGTATTCTCGGATCACGGATTTGACGGGCTTGTTATTATCACCAACAACATGAAAAACTTCACCCTTGAGGGTAACGTAATAAAAGCAGATTGCGGGGCATCGATATCCAAACTGGCGATTGCCGCGCAAAAAGCCGAGCTTTCGGGACTTGAGTTTGCTTACGGAATCCCCGGCACTATCGGCGGCGGCCTTTTCATGAACGCGGGCGCATTCGGTGGAAACGTATCGGACGTTGTAGTATCTTCAATATGCTATGACACGCAAAGAGACACCATAAGAAAGATTGATCTCGAAGAACATGAATTCAATTACCGCGAAAGCATATATTCCAAAAATCCGCATCTTATCATTCTTGCGGTAATGCTTGAGCTGGTTCCCGGAAAAATGGCTGATATAATCGCCAAAATGAACCAGAACGTTCGCGCAAGAAAGGAAAAGCAGCCCCTTGAATTCCCCAGCGCGGGAAGCGTTTTCAAGCGCCCTGTTGGCTACTACGCAGGCGAGATGATTGAAAAAAGCGGACTTAAGGGATATCGCATAGGCGGTGCCGAGGTATCGGAAAAGCACGCTGGCTTTATCATCAACCGCGGCGACGCCACAACCGACGACGTTATGAAGCTGGTTGAACACATAAAGAAAACCGTATTTGAAAACTACGGTGTCGAGCTTGAGTGCGAGATCAGATATATAGAAAGCTGACATGAACATATTTTACCGCAGACCTTTGGCTTTGTTTTGTTCCATATTTGCAGCCGCATCAATTTGTGGCTGCTTTTTGGCATACGACCATAAGGTCTGCGGTCTTCTTTGCTCTCTTGGGACAATTCTTATTTTGACGGTCGTTTTGATATTCGCCAAAAAGCATCGGGCACAACTGCTAAAGTGTATTTTATGCGTTCTTTTTGCCGCGTTGGCGATATTAATACCATTTTTAAACATAGACCAAACCGCCAAAAAAGTGGAAGAATATATTGGCAAAGAAATAGAAATAAGCGGTCTTGTAACAGACGTAGGATACAGTGCCGTATACACCTCAACATATCAAGTAAAGCTGATTTCAGTAAACAGCGAGGAACTTTCAACTAACGCGATAGTTACGTTTGAGTACAATGCGATGCTTGAGCTCGGTGACATGATAACCGGTAAATTCGTGATGCTTCCGATTGACGAATACACCGAAGATCCACAATACTACCGCGCAAAAAACACAACGCTCTCTCTTGTTTCTACCTCCGAAAACAGCAATGAATTGTCGGTTTCCCACGGACATGACGACATAACCATAAAATTTTACAGGCTTAATCAAAGGCTGAGCAGTGTCATATGCCGAAGCATTGACGGAGAGGCGAGCAATCTTGTTTCGGCGCTGATACTGGGAAACAAAGACCTGCTTCCCTCCGAAACAGTGAGAGATTTCAGGCGCGCGGGCATATCTCACGTTATAGCCATAAGCGGTATGCACCTTTCGGTGTTAATGTTTATTTTTGATTTCACGCTCAAAAAGCTGCAGCTTCCTAAAGGAGTCCGAGGCGCAACTGTGATTTTGGTATCGTTTCTGTATCTGGCCCTGACGGGATTCGCTTTATCGACAGTGAGAGCGTTCGTAATGTCGGCTTTTGTTTATCTCGCTTATGCTTTAAGCAGCGAAAGCGACATGCTGACAAATTTACTTTTCGCACTGTTTTTTATAATCGCAGTTTCTCCGTCCGCGGTCTACGATATCGGTTTGTGGCTCTCGTGTCTCGCGGTTCTCGGTATATTTGTTGCCGACTATTTTATCAACAAATTTTCAGAATACATATACAAAAAAGTAAAGCCGGAAAACAAGTACTCCAAAAAGATGTCCCCCACAACAGCCAAGATATTGATATGGCTGTTTTCAAGCGTTTTGATAACGGTTGCCGCAAACGTGTTTATATGCGTTCCCGCTTGGCTCTGCTTTAACGAAATATCGACTGTTTCCGTGTTGACAAATCTTGTAGCCTCGCCTGCGGTATCGCTTATACTTTTTTTGGCACCCGTATTAATAGCGGTAAACAAGATTTCCTTTTTGGCTGACGGCATTGCGCTGATAATAAAATTGACATGTGACGTATTGCTCAAATTCATATCCTTTATCACGGCATTTGAATGGACTACCGTGTCGTTAAATTATGTATTCGTGGGTCCGATAATAATTGCTTTGGCAATTGCGCTTGCTCTCTGCCTTATTCTGAAGATGAAGCGCAAATGGATAATAGCGTTACCTCCGATTATCGCCTCGGTTCTTTTTGCTTTATGTCTTTTTGTTCACAACCAATATTACGCTCAAATTATGACGGTCGAATATCTGGGAAGCAAAGAATCCGAAATGCTTCTGATTCACGACGGCGACGAGCACGTAATAATTGATATTTCATCAGGGGCGTACTCATACGCATACAACGCATATCTGGAAGCCGTTGACAACTGCGCTACCGAAATATCATCTTACGTAATAACCCATTACCACAGCAAACAATTGAACTCGTTATACAAATTATCCCGAAACACCATTATACGCAAGCTATATTTACCTTTCCCTCAAAACGCCGATGAATACTATCAAATGAGCTCGTTGATATCCACCGCGATGAATGCCGACGTCAACGTTGAGCTATATGATTCCTATTCCCCGACAGTATTAAGCAGAAACGTTAAGCTGATGCTATCCTCACGCGATTTTTTGAAGCGGTCTACGCACCCCGTGTTTTATTTCACGCTCATCACTCCGCTGAAGTCACTTACCTATTCAAGCGAATCCATACACGAGCATCCCGAGCATTATGAAAAGGTCTCGACACTGTTTGAATATTCCGATTACATAATCCTCGGCGTTCATGGTCCTATAACCAAAAGTGAGTTAAGCTACGATCTGTCAAATGGGCAAAAAGGAATTATAATCGCGAACAACGATATATTTGAAAACTTCAAATGTGATAATCTATCAAAGCATTCGGTAGCGGGCAACACATTGTATGCAAAAATTAAAATTCCAAAACAATAAAAGGAGGCAATGCCTCCTTTTATTATTCCATCATATTGCTCGTTAAGTTATATTACTTTTCTGTTTCGTACTTCCAATCAATTATACCACCGAATTCTCTTATATCGGTATAACCAAGCTCCAACAGGGCTTGCGCGGCGAGCTTACTGCGCCTTCCGCTTCGGCAATAGACGAGTATAGTCTGATTTTTATCGGTAAGGACAGACTCAGCCCTTGCGCTTATTTCATAGTCGGGAATAAGAATTGCCCCCGGAATATGTCCCTCGGCAAACTCCTCCTCGGTACGCACATCAAGGATTATATAACCGCTTTCGTTATCCATAACGACTTTTGCTTCTTCGGGAGTAATATTAATATAACTCTGTTTTATTTCGGCATCTGTTTCGGGATTGCTTTGCGTCTGTTCGTGAGTGCCGCCGCATGACGAGAAAAGAATAGACATTGTAATCAATACTCCTAATAATTTAATTATTTTCATTAGTATACCTCGGTTTACGATATTGTTTCGATTATCGCATAAATAAGCAACGCGGCGATAACTATCCATGATATGTATTTTACGAATTTCGCGCCTTTTTGGGTGGCAAGCGTTGCGCCAATATAGCTTCCGAGAATATTTGCGATCGAGCACGGAATTGCTATTTTGAATATTACCGCTCCCTCAACTATATAGCGAATCGTTGAGGTCAGATTTGCTATTACTATTACCAGCTTTCCATTGCCGCATCCCACTCTGAGGTCATACTTCATAAGCAAGGCAAAAAGCAAAAGCGCGATCGTTCCGCCGCCCGGACCGAAAAAGCCGTCGTAAAACCCAAGCAAAAGACCGATAAGTAAGCACAGAAATACTGTTTTGAACGAAAGCAAATTTCTTCGCAAGCTATATGAATCAATCTTTATTCTGCTTGAAAGCACGGTAAGCAAAATTACGAGACACATTGATACCGCTATGATTATCTTTTTCGCGTAATCGTCAAGCATAAGCATGATCTCTGTTGAGACAGCCGCACCTATTATCGCGGCAACCGCAGCGGGAAACGCAACCTTATAGTCAAGCAGACCGCTTTTAGCGTATTTAAGCATTGACGCGCTTGTGCCGAGACAGCTCTGCATTTTATTGCATGCGTATGCTGAGGTTATGGGAACTCCGGCGATAAGATACGACGGCAACGCTATAAGTCCGCCGCCGCCCGATATTCCGTCAACCAAGCCCGCTACAAAAAGTAATGGGCACAAAATCAGCAATTTAACAAGCAGATCCATAAACCCCCCCCTAATAAAATATGACTATACCACAAAAGCATTATCAATTCAATATTTTTTCAAAAAAGTCACCCACCGTAAAGAATAGAAAAACAATCATAACAATGAGGAAAACAGGCGTTTCGATTGTTGGTTTTAAAGCACAACAGTTACAAAGCTATCCGCCTCAATGGATTCCTCGGTGACGGTGCAATCAAGTGCAAGTACACGCACCCCTTTTTTCTCAGCTTCGCAAAGCGCATCAGCAAACGCCTTGTGTGTTTTATCGTTGGGGCGCATTTCGAAAATCTCTTTCATCTGAATTATGAAAAGAATATAAGCGTCATAGCCCTGCGATTTCGCCAGGGCAAGCTCGTTTATGTGCTTTATCCCACGCTCGGTAGGCGCGTCGGGAAACATGGCGACTCCGTTCTCCTCAAGCGTTACGCCCTTTACCTCGATAAAGGCTTTTCTTTCGCCGTCCTCGATATAAAAATCAAAGCGCGAGTCGCCGTATTTTACCTCACGGCGGATCTTAGCGTTACTTGAGAACAAGCCGCTTTTTTCAAGCCATTCCTCAGCAACATCATTTGGTATCTGCGAATCCATGTTTATAAGAAGCGGAGTTTTTCCGTCGCGCTTTTTATAGACCGCAACAAGGTCGTATTTGGTCTTTCTGCTTATATTGTCGGACTCGTAAAGAATAATCTCGCAGCCCTTTACAAGCAGCTCCCTGCATCTGCCCGTGTTTTTGACGTGCACCGTCTCCTCTTTTCCGTCCACGAGCACCTTTGCGATAAAGCGATTGGGTCGCTCTACAAATACGGCTTTTTTTGTTTTCGAATATTTTATCATCAGTTATCGCGCTCGGCGGAAATAACCGCGTCTATAACAAGCGCAACCGCAAGCGCATCGATTTCTTTCACTCCGTCGCTTATGTCGATTGCGTAGGCGTCTCCCCATGTGAACCACTCTCTGTAGACCGAAGCAACCATTCTGTTGCCGTCGGATATTGTATACTCATGGTCAAAGAAATCGCCCGTAACACTCCATCCAAAGCCGTTTACACTATATTCATGCTTAAAGAAGGTAAAGTGCTTTTTTACCTCGGCAACGTCAACGCCGTTTACGCTTATGTAATACTTGGGCATGAAGCTGAACACCTCTTGATGTATAAAGGCTATCTCGTTGCCGCCAAGGTCGTATATATGGAGCTTTTTGCCAAAGGAAAAGACTTCTCCCTCAACGTAATATTTATCGTTTCCCGCTTCATCATAAACGGTGAATTTGTCGCCCCATGTGAAGATTTTTTGCTTAAGATAAAGCTTCATATCGTACTCTCCTCTATATGTTTTTTATAATTTTATCACAAAAAAGCTATACTGTCAACTCGATTTTTTAATAAACGCTTATGGCTCGGCGGCATTTTATCTTTTGTTTTTAACGCTTATGGGCGACACTCCATAGGCTTTTTTAAATCGGTAGGAGAAGTAGTTACTGTCGTTAAAGCCGCAAGCAAAGGCAACCTCGGAAAGGCTGATCTCGTGCATATAGTTTTTCTTTATGTATTCAATAACACTTGCCACCGTCTTGTTTTCCGATACCGCGCTGATATTGCCGTTTTTATGTCGCGCGACAAGATAAAAAAGTCTGCCTGTATGGATTTTTATCATTCGGTCGCTATATTCGACGATGGAATTACGTCCAGCGCCGTAACCATGGAATATGTTCCGTCAATTCCCCAAAAGGTGCGGTTAATGAATAATGGACAGACGCTAACCTTTGAAAGAACGCGTTTGCCCAAATTCCATTCCGCAGGCGTAGCGGGAAAGTTTTTCAGAATAAGCGGAATCCCCGCCGACGATTTCCCCGCAGAACCGATTGTAATTGAAATTGAATGGTAAAATTAAAACCGACAGATTTAAGTCTGTCGGTTTTTTATGCAAAAAAGGAAGCGCCGAAGCGCTTCCCTGTTTGTTTAATTACTTAAGCTCGTCAAGGTCGTTCTTATCCTTTTTTCCAAAGGGTGTGTTTTTAACAACAACAGACGTAAGAGCGATAAGAGCAATAATGTTGGGAATAACCATAAGGTAGTTGAAGAAGTCTGTAAGCTCCCAAACAAGGTCGTTCTTAAGAATAGAGCCAAGGAAGATGAACACGATAGCAATTACAGAATAGATAATAGTACCTATCTTAGCGTGCTTACCGCAAAGATACTGAGCGTTGATCTTACCGAAGAAGTTCCAACCGATAACGGTGGAGAAAGCAAAGAAGAACAAGCAAACAGCAACGAAAATATTACCGAAGTTTCCGAAAAATTCGGGAAGAGCGTGGGTATATGCAACCTGCATTGCGTTCGTTTTGGAAATAATTGCGGGAATACCGTCAATTGAACCGATTGCCCCCTGATAGAAAGCTCCGTTCAAACCTGCAAGGATACCGTCACCTGTGTAAAGCGAGGAGATAACAACGAGAGCTGTCATAGTAAGAACTACGAACGTATCGATGAACACACCGACCATAGCAACAACACCCTGATCGTGGGGCTTTGCTACGTTAGCCTGTGCATGCGCGTGAGGAGTAGAACCCATACCTGCTTCGTTGGAGAAAAGACCTCTCTTTGCACCCTGGCTGATAGCAGTCTTAAGAGCCGCGCCGATACCACCGCCGATAAGAGCCTGAGGCGCAAACGCATACTTGAATATCATACCAATGGTTGCGGGAATGTACTGAATTCTGACGATAAGGATAGCCAGACCACCAAGAAGGAATATACCTGCCATAAACGGAACCAGCTTCTCGGTAACAGAAGCGATTCTCTGAATACCGCCAAGGAAAATGAAAGCCGCTACGATAGCAACGATAAGACCAACGAGCCATGTGGGAATTCCGAAAGCTGTATTGCATGCCTCAGCAATAGAGTTGGACTGAACCATAGAGCCCATAAAGCCAAGTGCAAGAACTGTTGCTATTGCAAAGAATACGGAAAGGAACTTTCCAAAGTTGCCCTTAAACGCCTTCTTTATGTAATACACGGGACCGCCGCTAACCTCGCCGTTTTCACCAATAACTCTTGTTTCCTGAGCGAGAGTTGCCTCGGCGTAGATAGTTGCCATTCCGAGGAAAGCGATTATCCACATCCAGAAGATAGCACCGGGACCACCGATAAGAATAGCACCCGAAGCACCTACGATGTTACCTGTTCCGACCTGCGCAGCAATAGCCGTAGCGAGAGCCTGGAAAGAAGAAAGACCGCTCTTATTCTTTCCACCCTTAAGAGAAAGGTTACCGAAAACCTTTTTCATACCTTCGCCGAAGCAGCGAACCTGAACAAATTTTGTCTTGATCGTAAACCAAAGACCTGTGCCTACCAAAAGGATTATAAGAACATAGTCCGTAAGGTAGCCGTTGACTGTTTGAACGAGTTTTAAAAGTGCGTCCATTTTGTCCTCCTAAATAAAATAGAATTGAAATAAAAAAACCGCTGATAAACCTCAGCGGCTCACGGAATGACGTACAGACAAAAAATACGGTTATGTAGTGAATTGTCTGCTCTGTCCTTTTGCCTGAGAGATTCGGTCAAAGACCTTGCACCTTCGGCACCCACTTAAGGGATTCTCCAGAGCCCCTCCACCTTCAGTCTTCACAGAATTCTAAAGGTTTCAACGGTTTATGTTAATATTATATCACTTTTTTATTAAATTTCAATACACAATATACACAAAAATACGACAAATTTCCCGCAAAATATATCAATTTGTACAAAAAGCCCCATTTGGGGGCTTTGATTTTATTTTAATTTTGAGTTGAGCTTGTTTTCTGTCAGCTTTATCCCTATAACTACACAAATCCAAACCACGAAATACAGCAACACGAAAGACAGTGTAAAAATAAGTAAGACCTTAAAATCAAACGGGATCCATGAATTTATAAGATAGCAAAGGACGTAAGCGAGGTACAGCGAGCTTAAATGACAAAGCAAGGACTTTGCCGTAGACCACTCCTCTATCTGATTGAACACACTGACACCCGCATGTACAAATGCCAGCAGGTATGTTGACAAAATTGCGACAAACACTTCCATACCGCCGAGCGAAAAGCCATCAACCGTATAAGAAAGTGAAAAATATACTATTCCTGCCACGATTGGACCAAAGCCGCCGAACATCAAACCTCTGTGTAAAAAATTTTTCAAATGCTTACTCATATTAAAAACCTATCCTTTCTTTAACAATTTTTAACTGACGTCTTGAAACATAATCTCTGTATCCGTTTTTGAATGTGACCGAGAGCGTTCCGGAAAGCGACGCATCAAATTTTTGAATTTTTCTAATATTTGCGATACAAGACTGGTTGATCTTTAGAAAATCACTGCTCAGACTTTCTTCAAGCACGTAAAGACGCTGCTTGAGCCTTAGCTTTTCATTTTTGGTCAAGGCATAAATTTTGTTATCCTCAACTATAAAACAATAAACATCGGCTTGACTGAGCTTTACCGCCGTTCCGTCCCGATAACCAAGCAATTCGGTGGAACAGCTTATAACGTATTCTTCTATATTCTCGGAAAATCTTGATTTTTCGTGAACGTATATAATCACCTCCTCGTCTCTGCTTTTATCGATTACTGTCCGACATTTCATCGAAACACCTCCTTCTGTTTTCATTATACAACACATAAAAATTTTTTCAATAGCTTTTAAGCGTTAGGTCGTTTTGGAGCATTATTCGGCAAAAAACGGCAGATCAACTCTGCCGTTTACTTATTTGGAATTAAATATTGTACGCTTTATTTTTGAGAAAACACGTTTTGCAAAAAGCAAAATCTTCCTCAATGGCATGATGCACCAAAAAAGCTCGTAAAGACAACATGAAAACGAGTTTTTCTCAATTCTTTTTTCACCTCTGTACACCGCTGTTACGGAAGCGATTATCATATCGGCTGTAATTCCCTTTTCAAGCGCGGTTTGATTGTCTCCGCAAAGGATGTACGTACCGTCCTTTGAAGCTCTGACTATTCGGTGTAGCACGAACTGTCCGCTATGGCGTTTATAAAAAATTATATCACGCTTTTTCAGCTCTTTTTCGGGGGTGACGAGAACCACCGAGTCAATTCCCTGTCTAATCACAGGAAGCATACTGATTCCGCGAGGATAAAGTCGAAATTCGCCACCGCTTTCGACGACTTCTTTTATAAGCGGAGCGTATTCCTCAAGATTAAACTCAGTCGTCAAGCGCGCCTGCATCACGAAGCTCTCCCACAAATTTATCTACATCCGCCTCTGCAGTTGCTCTGTCTATGTCGTACTCCGCAAGAAGCGCATCCACAAGATCGCTTTTCTCAGCTCCGCCAACAAGTATATCCCAAAGTATCATGCCGCTCTCGTTAAGCTTTATAACACCGTTGAAATTTTTGCTCTGTTCGCCCGTGGCAACAACAACATTACTTCCGGCAACCTGTCTTGAAACAAATCCGTTTTTTATTTTCATTATTATGTCCTCTTCTTTACAATAGCGTTATAGGAAACCTGCGCCGCCTCATCCTCCATGTTGCAAGCAAGGCGGTAAAATGTAACTGCCGAGGCAAATTTATCGGCAAGCTCAAGCGTTTTTGCGGCGTTCTCCGCATTCATCGGCAGATATATCTGGCTGAACATTGCCATTGCGCCGACCTCCGCTGAAATCTCGGCTATTCGGTTTTCGCCCCCTCTTTCAAGAAAGCAAAGTGCCGAAAATTTACAGCAGGAGTTTTCGCCCTGTCCCTCTTTGCCCATCCACGGTGTACCGAACGCATACGGAACACCGTCAACAAAACGAACGATAGGTTTATCGCCGTTTATTATTCTGACTCGCTCACCGAAATTCTTTTGCCAAAGCGACACGTGTGTTGATTTACCGACACCGCTCCGTGCCGCAAAAGCTACGCCCACGCCGTCACATTCGATAAGCGCCGAGTGGAGTAAAAAGGCATCGTGCGAGGCGAGTCTTTCGGCAATTTCGCGATGCAGACAGACCGACTCGGCATATGCCGCGTTTATCTCTATCTCAGCATTGGCAATTTCCTCGGAAATAGCCTTTTCATCGGCAGAGACCTCAAAATCGGTGTGTTCTTCCTCGGTAATGTAGTCACGACAGAGGTACTCGGAATATTT
The DNA here is from genome assembly GCA_045660295.1 of Eubacteriales bacterium. Taxonomy (GTDB): domain Bacteria; phylum Bacillota; class Clostridia; order Oscillospirales; family CAG-272; genus RGIG8775. The sequence goes on along the minus strand of JAZRDN010000057.1, from coordinate 20,242 downwards.
ATACTTATTGTGCATAAGCACGTTTATTCCCGCAATTTTTATCTTGAACATCTTACTTTTGTGCCGCTTTATTTTTCGCCGCGGTGAGCGTATTCTGCATAAGCATTGTGATCGTCATAGGTCCGACACCGCCGGGAACGGGGGTGATATAAGACGCGAGAGGCTCTGCCTCGGCATAATTTACGTCGCCTGTAAGCTTGCCGTCTGCCTTTCTGTTCATGCCGACGTCAATAACCACAGCGCCCTCTTTTATCATATCCGCGCCGACAAAATCCGCCTTACCTATGGCGGCAACGAGAATATCTGCTTCCTTACAGATAGAAGCAAGGTTCTGAGTTCTGCTATGGCAAATCGTCACAGTACCGTGAGAGTGAAGAAGGAGCATTGCCATAGGCTTACCTACGATATTGGAGCGTCCGATAACCACGCACTTTTTACCGCAAACGTCAATTCCGCTACGCTCGATAAGAGCCATAACACCCGCGGGCGTACAGGGCAAAAAGCTATAATCGCCAATCATTATTTTACCCACGTTATACGGGTGGAAGGCGTCAACATCCTTTTCGGGATTTATCTTAAGAAGCACGCGAGTTTCATCAAGATGCTTGGGCAAAGGAAGCTGAACCAGAATTCCGTGAATTTTATCATCGTTATTGAGCTTGTCAACAAGCGCCTCAAGCTCCTCCTGCGTGGTCTGTGCGGAAAGCTCGTATGACTCGGAGTAAAATCCGACCTCGTCACAGGCGCGGCGTTTATTGCGCACGTAGACCTGAGACGCGGGATCTTCTCCCACTATAATAACCGCGAGACCGGGCGTTATTCCGCTTTTTGCGGTAAACTCGGCTCTTTCGGCAGCGATTTCTTCTCTTATCTGTTTTGATATTGCTTTTCCGTCAATTATTTTCGCCATTTTCATTCTCCTTTTGTTCTGTTGTATCGGCTGACGAGACAACGGCAGTTCTTTCGTTTTTATAAACCACAATCCTTCTCCATACTATGAGCGCCGCGCCAACTATAAAGCAAACAAATCCCACAAGCTGGGAAATTCTGATAGGACCTACGTAAAGGCTGTCGGTACGAAGCCCCTCAATAAGCATTCTTCCAAAGCCGTACCATGTAACGTACCAAAGACCTACTTCACCGTCAAACCTCTTCTTTTTCCAGAAAATATTTATCAGTACAAAGCCAAGGACATTCCAAAGCGACTCGTAAAGAAACGTGGGGTGAACGTACGCCATTCCGCTTACGCCCGAAATGTTGTTGGGGTACAGCCCCATTCTGAGGAAATACAGTGGGCTTCCCTCTGAGACCACGCCGCCGTATGCCTCGCCGTTAAAGAAATTCCCCCATCTACCAAGCGCCTGCGCTATCATGACTCCCGGGAAAATTATATCGGCGCAAAGCGGAAAATTGATATCCTTATTTTTTCTCGACTTATATTTTACCACGCAGAACACCGCAATAGCGCCGCCGATAACGCCGCCGTAAATAGCAAGACCGCCGTTCCATATGGCGATAACGTCGTAAAACGAATTGTACATCTCGTGTTCCATAATAACGTAATAAAGTCTCGCGCCTATAACGCCAAAAATAACGGCAAAAAGACCAAGGTCAATAATATCATCAAATTTTATCTTGGTTTGTTCCGAGCGATACCAGCCGTAAACAAAGGCAAGCACCATACCAAGCGCGATAAGAATACCGTACCATCTTATCTCAAGACCGCCGATTCTGACGGCAATTTTATTAAGAACAAATTCGTCTATTCCCAAACCGGGAAAAGACACGAGAACCTGCTCTCTTGCAAGTTGATCTATCATATTTATTTCCTTTCTTTCTCGAGGGGATAAATAACCGACATCGCGAAATATTCGTCCTTGAACATGGTCGCAAGAAGTCTGTCTACGTCCTCTTTTGTTACGTTTTCAATAAGTTCGCCGTAGTCGAACAGGTCAAAGCCCTCGAAAATATAATCGATCATATTATTCGCGATTTCCTCGGTTGAATCGAAGTCCATAACAAACTCCGCATAAAGCACACGCTTGCATCTGTCAAGGTCATCACTTGTATAGGTAAAGCCTTTAATGTGATTTTTAATATATTCAAGAACCTCGACAGGCTCATCCGCCTCCCCCGCAATGAGAGTAAACGCAAAAGTTTTTGAGGTCGTATACGAGGCACTGAAATCGGGAGTTATCTTTCCGTTCTCAAAAAGATAGTTATAAAGCTCGCCCGAACGAGAGAACACAAGCTCGCAAAGGACAGCCATTTCAGCAAACTTTTTCATACGCTCACGGTTATCGGCAACGATCACATTATCCTTTACGCCTATGGTAAATATGGGCTTTGAGACCTCCATAAAGTCCTCGACAAGGACTTTATACACCTCATCGGGCTCATCGTAAGAGTACAAACGCTCTATCTCCGCGCCGACAAAATCATCGGGAATCGCTTTATCAGCTATTTCCATAACTCTTTCGGGTGGAATGTCACCGCATACTACGACCGCCATATTGTTGGGATTATAAAATGTTTTATAGCATTTATTAAGCATATCTGCGGTTATTTGCGACACGCTTTCGACCGTGCCCGCAATATCAACGCGAGCACTGTTGGTTTTATACAGCGCTTCAAGAAGCAGGCGATATCCACGGGAATAGGGGGAATCATCGGTCATCTTAATTTCCTGAATTATTATTCCTCGCTCCTTTTCGACAAGCTCCTCAGTAAAATTAGGCTCGGTGACGAATTCAAGAAGCGCTTGAAGGGCGCCTTCAAAATCATCGGTTGAGTTGCAAAGATAAACGGTCTTATTAAGCGAGGTATATGCGTTTGAATCGGCACCGCACACCGAAAAGCGCTCGGTTATGTCGCTTCCGTCCTTTTGAGTGAACATTCTGTGCTCAAGATAGTGAGCTATTCCGTCGGGGACGGTGGTATATTCTACCTCTCCCTTAAGTCTGAAGCAATTATCCACCGATCCGTATTCAGTTCCGAAAACCGCATACGAGGAAGTCAGTTTCTTGGGGAAAACGTATATGTCAAGTCCGCTTTTGTGACGGAGCTTATAATATTTCTCTTTTAATCTTTTGTCCGAGAACTCAATCTTTGTCATCGTTTTCCTCCTTTCCGCAAAGGAAATAAACGGTATCAAGCACTATATTCTGCGCTACTCTTACCACGTCCTCAAGCGTCACCTCGTTTATCTTACGCTTAGCGTCCTCAACAGTATCCGCAACGCCGTATTCGGCTCTCACGGTATAAAAACGCTCTATGCCCGACGCTGAATCTGCCGTCTCTGAATAAATATTGATTATTGACTTCTTTGCCGCTATAAACTCGGCATCTGTAATTTTTCCGTTTCGCAGATTTCCAAACTGCTTGATTATCTCTTTTTCAGCCTTTTTTCGATCGCTCTTTTCAATTCCGCTTGAAACGTACATAAGACCCTTATGTGAGTCATAGCGCGAACCGCAATAATAGCAAAGTCCCAAGCGCTCTCTTACGTTCATAAAGAGCTTTGAGATCGGAGAGCCACCGAATATCTCGTTGGCCAAAAGCATTGCGTAAAAATCTTTGTCACAGGTAATATTAACGCCTGTTTTAAATCCAAGCATAAGAATGCCCTGCAGCAGCTTCATCTCCTCGTCAACTTGCTTGACGCTGTTGGTGTCAACCGAAAAATCGACTTGCTTTTTTATTTCCTTAGGCTTACCGTATGAATATTTATTGAAATATTCCGTAACAACCTTTTCAACCTCGTCTGCGCTTTTAGCGCCCACGTAAAAGACCTCGTAAGAGGAGTTTTCTATGATATCGCGGTAGGTTTCCGTCAGCTCCTCCGAGGTTATTGAGTTGACAAGCTCAACTGTTCCGTCGCTCGGTATTGAATAATCGTCCCCCTCATACATTATCTCTATAAGCCTTTTGGCGGCATATGTACGGGGAGTATTGATAACCGATTTTATTGTATCGCAGATGTTTTGGCGTTCTCTTTCCACGTATTTTTCAAGAAAACCTCCATTTTCGTCGAGCAAAGGCTCAAAAAATACCTTGAACAGCAAATCAAGCGTTCCCTCAAAAATATTAACGTCATCACTCGCATATTCATTTCCAAGCATTTCTGCGGCAAATCCAAATTTACAACTGTCTCCGCCGCGCGATATCATGGGAAAGAGCGACGAGGAATAGAGCTCGTCAAGCCTTTTATTAAGCGCCATTTTCGTAGGATACTCGGCACACCCTCTTTTGAGCACGGAAAAAACAAATCGTGTTACGGGAGTACGCCTTGTGTCGGGCTTATCCTCCAAGGTAACCGATATTCTTTCGGTCTTGAATTTATCTGTTTGCACCGTCTTGAGTGTCAGCGACGGTGAAAGCTTTCTTATTACAGGTACCATAGCACTCCTAATACATAAAAACGTTCTCTTATATTTTACACCATAATTGTAAATATTTCAACAGTTTTAAGAAATTTTAACGTTGTCAGAAGAAAATTTATTCAAAACATTGACAAAACACACGCTTGTGGTTATAATAAAACCAATATGTTAGTTAAAGGAGGCTTGTTATGATAAACAGCTTGCTTAAGGAAAGAGTTCCCCAGCCTATCGGTGATTTTACATCCGAGTCTTGGGAGCAGGTAAGAAAGGGATATATCGACACACTTTGCCGCGAGGAATACGGCATGCCATTACCAGAACCCACGAAGCTTGAGTTTGAGGTGTCAAGTGAAAACAAACGATTTGCTGCCGGAACAGCATGTAACCGCACTGTTATAGCTCACACCGAAATATGCGGAAAGGAATTCTCGTTCCCTTTCACCGCACTGATTCCCAAAAAGCCCGGGAAATATCCCTTCTTTGTTCATATAGATTTTGAATCGGGTGTACCTAACAAATACTATCCCGCAGAGGAAATACTCAACAACGGCTTTGCCGCGTTCCACTTCGACTTTAACGACGTTTCGGTCGATAAGAACGATATGACGGACGGACTGTCGGGCATCCTTTTCCCCGACGGCGAGCGAAGCGGCGACGGCTCGGGAAAGATAGTTATGTGGGCTTGGGCGGCTATGAGAATTATGGATTACGCGCAGACTCTCGACTGTCTCGACCTTGAAAACGCGGCTGTTATCGGTCACTCGCGCCTTGGAAAAACCGCGCTTGTGACGGGTATGCTTGACACACGCTTCAAGTACGTTATTTCCAACGATTCGGGTTGTAGCGGCGCGGCTATAACACGCGAAAAGCAGGGTGAGCATATCGAGTTTATCACCAAGACATTCCCCTATTGGTTCTGCAAGAACTATACGAATTACATTGACGAAAGCAAGCTGACCTTTGACCAGCACATGCTTCTGGCGACGATTGCGCCAAGAACGCTTATCGTCGGAAGTGCCGAGAAAGACGAATGGGCTGATCCCGATTCCGAGTATCTCGCTTGTGCCGCCGCTTCAAAGGCGTGGGAAAATCTCGGTCTTACGGGCTTTGTTCACCCCGACCGTCTCCCTACACCCGAGTCTGTATTTGACGAAGGTAATGTGTGCTACCAAATACGCACAGACGGACACTATTTAAGTCGCCGTGACTGGAACGTTTATTTTGATATCATTAGAAAGAAAATGAGATAAAAAAACCGCCTCCTTAGTATTGTGTTCCGAATAACACAACGCTAAAGAGGCGGAGTTTTCTTTATATTACCACCACGCAGAGCGGGTTAGGCATACTGATTTTTGTTTCTGTAAGAACGGGTTTTCCGGCGACAAGTTTAAGCACCGTTACGTCATTGGTAAACTCATTCGTACTGAACACAAGGTCATCAACTATAAGGAAATCACGGGGATTTTTGCCGCCACAATCGGTGTTTTCAAGCAGACGAAGCTCTTTTCCGTCAATCTCAAGGCGTGTTATGGTATCAGCGCCGCGATTTGAAATATAAAGATACTTCCCTTTTACACGGATAGCCGCCATGCAGGCAATGGGGCTTTCAGCCATATGTATTGCCATTGCTACGCCGTAGGTTTCGCACATGTCGCCAAGCTTCTTTGTTTCAAGCGCTCCGCTTTATTGACGAAAATATAACCGCCCCCATTTCACTTGACGAGATCGCACTTAACGCCAACATGAGCCGAACGTATTTCTGTACCGTTTTCAAAAGCTACTTAAAAAACCCACAAAGTCGATTCTCGAAATTTCATTGGAATGCGGCTTTAACAACATTTCTCACTTTAACCGAGCATTCAAAAACGCTACGGGAAGAAAGCCGTCGGAATACAGAAGCAAATTCGAAAAAACGGGTATGCCTACCCGTTTTTGTTGTTTGATATTTTGATTGAAACAATTTCTTTGGCGATTATAGCAAGTGAGATCACAAGCACACCGCATGCTATAAGTATAGCACAATTCATAAAGAAATCTTGCGGAAGAACTCTTATTATTTCGTCCTCGCGGTAACTGAATATCCAGTTATCCTTTCCCGGGAAAAATATTTTATGAAATATTACAAAAGCCCTATTGAAATCAAGCGCAGCGAGACCACCGAGAACAATCGGCAAAATTATCGCCGACACCGCCGCCCAAAATTCGGCAGAACGCTTTGCTATTACAGGTCTTTCTATCTTTCCATGCTTGTGGAACACAAGCATGGCGATAATTATTATCGCCGAAACTATCAAAACCGAAGCGTTAAGGTCAAAAAGCACTTTGCAATCGGCAAAATGGGATTCGCCGCTTTCGGAAATACGCATTACGCCTGTGCCGAATTCTCTGCCCGGTATGGTAAGGTAGTCGAGCACCTCGTCGTATGCCTCGCGTATCTCCTCATACGTAAAGCCGCTGTCCTCAACCAGCTCATACGCTTCGATATGGGCGTAATAAAAGGGTCTTAGATAAATAGGAAGTCCTATTGAAACGGTTATGATGAAAAAGAACACCGCTACCGCGAAAATTATGGAGCATATTTTATTTTTCATTTATCCAATCTCTCCGTTGACTGCTCTGCGCAGATGCTTTCCGAGGAAATGTACGTAATCCTCCATGCTATCGCGAAGATAATTAAGGGCAAGCTCGAAGTTATAATACCCATCGTAGCACACATCGTCAAGCGCGGTAAAAACCTCTGTCCATTTCACTCCACACTGCATGCCGATAAACGGCGGAAGGTGCTGGTCGGTAAATCCATTATTATCGTTAAGGTGGAGTATCTTTATATCCTTACCAAAAAGGTATATGGACTCTGCGACATCAGGAACCGCGCTTCCGTCGTCCGCCCCGACGTTAAACGCCTTATTGGTGTGACCGGGGACGGTAGCCGCCACACTTCCCACCTTTTCGCCGCAAAGAGTCCAATTTTCGTTAAGGCAAAGCTTTTTCATAGCGTCCTCCTCTGTTTTAATTGATTGAAGTATAACACAAATCTCCCCAAAAGTCAATTACCGAACCGATAATTTTAATCTGCTTTCGGTAGACTTATTCGCGAATATAATTTTGTTTTATTTTTGTTATCAAAACACTTGACAAACAAGAAAAAATCGTGTATAATACTGCTTGTGAACACGGAGGCATAGCTCAGTTGGTTAGAGTACTTGCTTGACATGCAAGGGGTCGCAGATTCGAGTTCTGCTGTCTCCACCATTTATAAAGGCTCGTAAACGCAGAGTTTACGGGCTTTTTGTTTTCGCTATTAAAGATACGCTATATTTTTACACAGAGTTAACCCCGAAAGGGTCGCAAAATTAACATTCTTTTCCTATAATAGTATTGAAAAATTTGCGTATTTATGTTATGATAATATAGAAACAGGAGGTGTTCTTATGATATATCTCGTTGAAGACGATGGCGACATCCGCAAGCTGGTGGAATACGCCCTCGCAAGCAGCGGCTTTGAAATAAAAAGCTTTCCCACACCGTCGGAGTTTTATATTTCTTTGGAAAATGAAACGCCCTCGCTTATCCTTCTTGATATAATGCTACCCGAGGAGGACGGGCTTTCTATACTCAAAAAGCTCCGAGCACATAGAAAATACGCAAAGCTGCCCATAATAATGCTGACGGCTAAATCTGCCGAATACGACAAGGTCATTGGTCTTGACCTGGGCGCTGACGACTACATTGCCAAGCCCTTTGGCATGATGGAGCTTATCGCGAGGATAAAAGCGCTTTTGCGCCGCGCCGCGCCTCAGCCTGCAAGCAACGACGATTACGCTTGGGGCACGCTCACTCTTTCTCCACAAAAGCATCTTGTGAAGGTAAACGGAGAAAAGGTTGACCTTTCCTTTAAAGAATTTGAACTTTTAAAGGTCCTTTTCGAAAACAGAGGAAACGTTTTATCCAGAGACACGCTCTTAAACAAAATATGGGGATATTCCTTTGACGGCGAGAGCCGAACGGTTGACGTTCACGTAAGGCATCTGCGTCAGAAGCTTGGCGACGCGGGCGCTTGTATCGAGACGATAAAGGGCGTTGGTTACAAAATAGGAGAGCCGCAGGATGAATAAACGAATCTTCCGAGCTATGGCGCTCACCTCGGTCATTGCCCTGCTTGCCTGCATATTGTTTGTTATAGCTGTGCTCTTTCACTACTTCAACACGCAAGTCACCAACGAGCTTAAAAGCTCAATTACGTACATCTCCGAGGGCATTGAGGAAAACGGACTCGAGTACCTCAATAAGCTCGACGCGCACGACAAGCGCATAACCTACATAGCGGCTGACGGTACGGTTATATACGACAACACGGTTGCCGACGTAAGCCTTATGAAAAACCATCTTGACCGCGAGGAGGTTTTGGAGGCGATAAGGAACGGAACGGGTGAAAGCACGCGCGCGTCCGAAACGCTGACCGAAAGAACCGTATATCACGCCGTAAGGCTTTCGGACGGCAGTATTCTCAGACTTTCCGACACACAAAGCTCGACGACGGTTATAATAGCGGGAATAACTCAACCTATTCTGCTTATAGGCGCGATAATTTTTATTATTTCTGCTATAGTAAGCTCAAAAATCTCGCACGCTATCACAGAGCCGCTTAACAGTCTTGACATTTCAAACCCATCCGACATAACGGTATACGACGAGCTTAAGCCGCTTATAAAAAAGCTGGACGAGCAAAACACAACGATAAAACGGCAGATAGCCGATCTGAAGCGCAAGCAGACAGAGTTTGATACTATAACAAAAAACATGAGCGAGGGATTTATAATAATCGACTCGTTCAGAAATATTCTCTCTTTTAATCCTGCCGCTCCTCGCTTGCTTGGCGGAGACACGGGACGTGAATACAAGAGCATATCAGAGCTGACAGAAAATGAAACGGTACGCCATGCGGTCATCGAGGCTTTGGCGGGCAACCATTTTGAGGATAAATTCTTTCTCGGTGAGACCTGCTGTCAGATAATAGCCAGCCCCGTAAACAACGAGGTCGTTACGGTTGGCGCGATAATCCTTATACTTGACATAAGCGAGAAAAATCAGCGAGAGACCATGCGTCATGAGTTTACCGCAAACGTTTCGCATGAGCTGAAAACTCCGCTGACCTCAATTTCGGGCTTTGCCGAGCTGATGATGAACGGCATGGTAAAGGAGACCGATATTCCCGATTTTTCCGCTACCATATACAAGGAATCACGACGACTTATCACGCTTGTAAACGACATCATCAAGATTTCCGAGCTTGACTCGCGCAACGCTTACGAAAAGGACGAGCTTGACCTTTACGACGTATGTGACGAGGTTGTCAGCGTTCTTACAGACGCCGCCGAGCACAAGAACGTATCGCTCGAGCTTGTGGGAGAGAGCGCGATAATTACAGGCGTTAAGCAGATAGTATTTGAAATGGTATACAATATCTGCGACAACGCCATAAAGTACAACAAAGAAAACGGAAGCGTAAAAATTGAGCTTGTAAGCGCCGACGGAAAGGCAACGGTAACGGTAAAAGACACAGGAATAGGTATTCCCTACGACCACCAAAGCCGAGTATTCGAGCGATTCTACCGAGTTGACAAGAGCCATTCCAAGCAGACGGGCGGCACCGGTCTGGGACTTTCTATAGTCAAGCACGGCGCCATATTCCACGACGCCGAAATTCATCTTGAAAGCACGCCCGGAGTCGGCACGGAGATAAGTATTACGTTTAAACTGAATTAAGAAAAAGCACTATCCTTGATGGATAGTGCTTTCGGTTTTTGCCGCCATTATTGCGGTATTGATATCCTTAATCAGATAACAACTTTCTTTTTAAGGTCAACCTTAGCCAAGTAGACAAACGACAGTATCGAGCTTAACAGCCAACCTGCGGGATATCCCATTGCGATGGGGATAATTTCATTACAAATAAAGTTAGACATGATAAACATATAAACCTGTCTGAACGCCACAAACGATGTCAGCATGATTATCATAGGCGCACGACTGTTGCCAGCTCCGCGGAGCGCACCCGCGATTATCTGGTTAAAGCAACAAAGCACGTAGAAGGGCGAAATGTAGTGCAGAAGCATTACGCCGTATTCAATAACCTCGGGTTTATCCTCAAAGAAGGTCACGAGCGGTTTCGCGAAAATCATCACGGGAATCATGATAACAACTGTTGAGATTACCGAAACAATCATCGAGACAGCAATTCCCTTTTTGGCTCTATCGACCTTGCCGTATCCAAGGTTCTGACCCACAAAGGTAGTTGCCGCCATAGCCAACGACTGCATGGGCAAGAACATGAACTGGTCTATTTTGGCGTAAGCCGTCCAGCCCGACATGCAATCCTGTCCGAACTGGTTTATATAAGACTGAACGAAAACATTTGAAAACGCTGTAAGCGAGAGCTGAATTGCGGCGGGAATACCCACACGAACTATTTTCCCCAGCGTTTCAAGATCAATTTTCAAGTGGCTTGGAACAAGCTTGATACAGTTATTCGTTCTCAAAAGCGTTATTACAACCAAAATTGCCGATACACCTTGCGAGATGATAGTGGCATAAGCAACGCCCTCAACGCCCATTCCGAATTTTATAACGAACAAAAGGTCCAGCACCACGTTCATAAGCGCGCACACCACGAGGAATATAAAGGGTCTCGTGGAGTCGCCAACGGCACGCAAAATTCCCGAGCCTATATTATATATCATAAGCCCGATAACACCGCTGAAATAAATCGTGAGATAGGTTTTGGCTTCGGGGAAAACGCTGTCGGGTGTTTTCATCATCCCGAGCATAAAGGGTACAAGAACAAGTCCGAGAATAGTAAAAACAACACCGAGAATAAGCGTTACGCACATGGAAGTATGTACCGCCTGATCGACCTTATCATACTTTTTCGCGCCGTAATACTGGGAAATAATAACGCCCGCACCGCTTGAAAAGCCAACGAAAAGACCGATTATCATATTGATTATAGGTCCTACTGAGCCAACCGCTGCAAATGCAGCGTCATTTTCAACGTAGTTGCCCACCACCCAAGTATCAACGGTATTATAAAACTGCTGAAACAGGTTTCCGATAAGAAGCGGAAAGGCAAACATTATTATGTGATTTACTATATTACCCTCGGTCATATCGACATCTTTTCTTGAAAAGAAGCCGCGTTTTTTTACATTTTCCATTTTTCACCCGATTATTTGATTTTTAGTGTTTTTAAATATTCTTTATGCTCTTCTGGTACTTGATAGCTTTCGCACGCCTTTTGTATCGCCTTATTATGAGTCCACGCATCAAGTCGGTGTTTTTCAATATAAGGCAACGCGTCGTCATACCTTTTGGTTAGTGCGGTGGCAAAATACCACGCCACAGCCATTTTCACGTAATATTCCTCGCTTTTTATATTGGCTGTTCTTTCGAAATATGCTATGTCAAAATTGCCGTCAAGATAATGCTTCATAAGCATACACACGCCAAATCTGACCGCGTATATCTTCCCCGAGTCTATCCAACGGAAAGCATCTTTATAAAGCTTATCGGTGTTTTGGGCAAAGCATCTCGGAGACATCATATCACAAGTCGCCCAGTTATCAACGTGTGGCAAAAATCTGTCGACATGCCAAATCACAGTGCCGTAATCCTTTATTTGCTCAAGCAAAAAGGCATGCAGATTATCTTCATCGTAAAATCTATGAGGTAAAGTCTCAAAAAATTCGGAAATATCGGCGCTTACAAATAGCTCTTTGGCGTATTTTCTGAGTACGGGCGTTCTGACACCTATAATTTTTTCTTCGGGAACGGTGGGAATCAGCTTGGCGTGAAAGGCTTTATATCCGCTATCACCAAGTGAAAACAGCGTTTTCTGTATCTCTGTCAAATTATCCACAGTACCACCTCGCTATTTGCCAAATATATCTTATAAATTATAACACATCTAAGATAGACATTCAAGCACTTAACAAAAAATCCGACAATTGTTTACAAATTGTCGGATTCTTATTTTATCTTTTCTTTATCGCAAAGGCGCACCAGCCGTTATCGACAGCATGCTCGACTATTTCAAAGCCAAACTTATCGAATGCCTCCATAACGTCATCCGCGCGCTCGTTGATAATACCCGAAGCAAGCAATATGGCATCATTCTTCATGTAACCGCCCACATCTGGAAGCATACGGATAATAATATCGGCAACGATATTAGCGCACACGAGGTCATACTGTCCGCCCTCAAGCTCCACCTGCTTAAGCAGGTCAGACTGGTCACAGGTAATATTATCACAATCGTTTATAACGATATTCTCACGAGCGACGCGAACGGCAACCTCGTCGATATCGTAAGCACGGCATTCTTTCGCGCCCAGCTTTGAGGCGCAAATAGCCAGAATTCCGCTTCCGCAACCAACGTCAAGCACTCTCTGTCCCTGCTTGGTGTACTTTTCAAGCAGACCGATAACAAGGCGGGTGGTCTCATGAGTTCCCGTGCCGAACGCCATTCCGGGGTCCATTGTAACAATAATATCCTCCGGCTGTTTTTCGTAATCCTCCCACGCGGGAACGATAACGATGCGTTCGCCTATCTTAAGAGGCTTATAGTATGCCTTCCAGGAGTTTGCCCAGTCCTCCTCGTTGACTCCGACAACCTCGACCGCCACCTCAAAGCCCTCTTTTTCACATCTTTCCTTTATAAAGCTGATAGCTTCATTGAAATTCTGCTCAACAGGAAGAAACACGGAAACCGAGGCTACGGTTTTATCGGCGTTAAGTATAGACTCGTCAATAAGATCGCCGTAGCAGGTCTTAAGGTCGATATCGCTGAAATCCTCTATCATGAGGTTATTGCTTATCATACTCATGATAGCCGTAAGGTCATCGAGGTAGCAAAGCTTTACAGTTCCCTTTACCTGATGCCATTCCTTTACGTCGGAGGAAGCTCCGCAAACATAATCCTTATCTATCATAGTCATTCTCCGTTATTTTTTATCAAAAAGCTTTTTGAAAAAACCCGTCTTTTTGCCGTAATTGCTTTCGCCACAGCTATCGGCAAAGGCGCGCATATGCTCTTTCTGTTTTTCGTTAAGACTCTTGGGGATTTCAACATTAACGGTGAAAATGAGATCACCGCGTCTATTGGGAGTATTTACATACGGAATACCCTTTTGTCTTATTGTAAACTGTGTTCCGGGCTGTGTTCCCTCGGGGATAGTATACTGGATATTACCCTCAAGCGTAGGAATGGTAATTTCAGCGCCGAGAGTTGCCTCGGCAACAGTAATAGGTACTTCACAGTAAATATTGTATCTGTCACGCTCGAAAACGTTATGATTTCTCACTCTTACTGTAATAATAAGGTCACCCGTAGGTCCGCCGTTCTTACCGTCGCAGCCCTCACCGCGAAGCGCGATTCTCTCACCGTCGTCTATACCCGCGGGAATCGAAACGCCGAGTTTTTTGGAAACCTTGACGTATCCTGTTCCACGGCAATTGGTACAGGGATCTTTTACGAATTTACCCGTTCCGCGGCAAGACTCACAGGTTACCGTGGATTGGAACTGCATTCCCGCCATGCGCTGAACCACTCGTCTTTGACCCGTACCGCCGCAGGCGCTACAAGTCTCGGGCTGTGTTCCCTTTTCCGCACCGCTTCCGCCGCAATCGCCGCAACGCTGGATTCTGTTATATGTTACGTCCTTCTTTACGCCGAACGCCGCTTCCTCAAATGTAACCGTAACGGTAGCACCGATATCATCACCGCGCTGAGGTCCGTTTCTTCTCGCTCCCCCACCACCGAAACCGCCGCCGAATATATCACCGAAAATATCGCCAAAGCCGCCGAAGCCGCCAAAATCAAAGCCGCCAAAACCGCCACCCGCGCCCGGACCGCCCTGCTCAAAGGCTGCGTGACCGAACTGGTCGTACTGTTGCTTCTTTTCGGGGTCGGAAAGCACGGCGTAGGCTTCGTTTATTTCTTTAAACTTCTTTTCCGCCTCCGCGTCACCCGGATTCATATCGGGGTGATATTTTTTGGCAAGCGAGCGGTAAGCCTTTTTTATTGACGCGTCATCAGCGCCTTTGCTAATGCCGAGCACCTCATAATAGTCTCTCTTATCTGCCATCAGACTTGTCCTTTCTGCCTTTTATGATACAACTCTGCGGGAAAGGCGAAAACTCACCTTTCCCGCTAATATTAACTGAATCAGTTACCTGTCTTATCCTCGTAATCGGCATTGTAATACGTGGAGTCGCCGTTCTGTCCGTCTCCGCCCATATTGCCCATGTCGGGACCTGCGCCCTGCGCTCCGCTCTGCTTATAAAGCTTTTCGGAAAGTGCATAGAATGCCTTTTCAAGAGCCTCGGTATCAGCCTTGATAGCCTCTGTATCGCCGCCGTTAAGCGTCGAGCGAAGCTTTTCGATAGCCGCCTTTACGTCAGCCTTATCATCCTCGGGAATCTTATCGCCAATCTCACCGAGAGTCTTTTCGCTCTGGAAAATAAGAGACTCAGCGTGGTTCTTTGTATCGACCGCTTCCTTCTGCTTTTTATCCTCCTCAGCGTACTTCTCGGCATCCTTGATAGCCTTATCGATATCCTCTTGAGACATATTTGTGGAGGATGTGATAGTAATGTGAGTTTCCTTACCCGTACCCTTATCCTGAGCGGTTACGTTAACGATACCGTTTGCGTCGATATCGAAGGTTACCTCGATCTGAGGAACTCCGCGAGGAGCGGCGGGAATACCGTCAAGACTGAAACGTCCGAGGGTTGTATTATTAGCCGCCATTTCACGCTCACCCTGAAGAACGTGGATCTCAACAGAGGTCTGGCTATCAGCCGCAGTGGAGAAGATCTGGCTCTTCTTTACGGGAATGGTTGTATTTCTGTCGATAATTCTTGTGAACACTCCGCCGAGAGTCTCGATACCGAGAGAAAGGGGGGTTACGTCAAGAAGGAGAAGATCCTTTACGTCGCCGCCAAGAACACCGCCCTGAATAGCCGCGCCGAGAGCAACGCACTCATCGGGATTGATACCCTTAAAGGGATCTTTACCGATAAACTTCTTTACAGCTTCCTGTACCGCGGGAATTCTTGTAGAACCGCCTACAAGGAGGACCTTATCTATCTGCGAAACGTTTACGCCCGCATCGGAAATAACCTGCTTTGTGGGCTTCATTGTAGCGTCAACGAGGTCTGCGGTTATTCTGTCAAACTCTGCTCTTGTAAGAGTTGCGTCAAAGTGGAGAGGTCCGTTTGCTGTAGCGGTAATGAAAGGAAGATTGATGTTTGTGCTGGACATACCCGAAAGCTCTATCTTTGCCTTTTCTGCCGCTTCCTTAAGTCTCTGGAGAACCATCTTATCGTTTCTGAGGTCGATACCGTTCTCTCTCTTGAACTGATCAGCCATCCAGTCGATAACTCTCTGGTCAAAGTCGTCACCGCCAAGACGGTTGTTACCTGCGGTAGCAAGAACCTCAAATACTCCGTCGGAAATCTCAAGAAGCGAAACATCGAATGTACCGCCGCCAAGGTCGAATACCAATATCTTCTGGTCTGCTTCCTTATCCATACCGTAAGCAAGAGCTGCAGCGGTGGGCTCGTTGATAATTCTCTTTACGTCAAGACCTGCGATCTTACCTGCGTCCTTGGTTGCCTGTCTCTGCGCATCCGAGAAGTAAGCGGGAACGGTAATAACCGCCTCGGTAACAGTTGTTCCGAGATATGCCTCGGCATCAGCCTTAAGTTTCTGGAGAATCATTGCGGAGATCTCCTGAGGGGTATAGTCCTTACCGTCAATGGAAGTCTTGTGGTTAAGACCCATTTCACGCTTGATACTGCTGATCGTTCTGTCGGGGTTTGTAATAGCCTGGCGCTTTGCGATCTGACCGATCATTCTCTCGCCTGTCTTTGTGAAAGCTACAACAGAGGGTGTTGTACGAGCGCCCTCGGGATTGGGGATAACGATGGGCTCACCGCCCTCAAATACTGCTACACAAGAGTTGGTAGTACCCAAATCTATTCCTATAATTTTTCCCATGATAAAATTTCCTCCTAAAATAATATGTTTATAATTTTATTAAAAGCCTTTAGTTGGCTACCTTGACCATTGAATAACGAATAACCTTGTCGCCCTTTGTGTAGCCCTTCATGAGGACCTCCACAATTTCATTTTCTCCAAAGCTATCGTCGTCTACGTGAAACACCGCGTTATGAACGTTCGGGTCAAAGGGCTTTCCCATCGACTCAATTTCTTTAACGCCCATTTTTTCAAGTGTCTCGCGGAAGCTCTTAAGTGTAAGCTCAAGCCCCTTCGAAAGTCCCTCAGCATCGGTACAGCCCTCAGCTCGCTCAAGATTATCAAGCACGGGGAGAATTGACGTAAGCGCATCGGTATAAGCATCCGCATACACGCTCTCGCGTTCCTTTGCCGAGCGTTTTCTGAAGTTGTCGTACTCAGCAAGCATACGCATATATTTTTCGTTAAGCTCCTCGGCTTTTTTGTTTACCTCGGCAAGCTCGGCTTCAAGCGCCTTGATCTTCTTTTTGTCGCCCTTTTCGGATTTTTCGTTTTTTTCTTCGGTCACCTCAACCTTTTCGGTTTCTTCGGTAACTTCTTCATTTATCTTGGTTTCCTGCATTTTTATCTCCTTGTGTCAAACGTTTGGTATCAGTATCAATTATATTGGAAATATTGTGACTCAATTCCTCCACCGTAGCAAGCACCTTTGCGTAGTCCATGCGAAGCGGTCCTATGACACCTATCGCTCCGACCGTGCGTCCGTCCTTTTTTATCGGTTTATATATAACAGAAGAATTGTTCATAACGTTTACAGCGCTTTCCGAGCCGATGATTACGTTCACATCGCCGTCCGCGTTCCCCTGCGAAACAAGATTGAGTATCTCGTCCTTGCTCTCGATTGCCGTAAGCAGCTGTCCGAATTTCTGTGAATCCGAAAACTCGGGATACTGCAAAAGCCTGTTAAGACCGCTGATTCTCAGCTCACCGTCCTCGACCTCATTCATGGTATCGTAGATAACCTTGATGATAGGTCCGATAGCTCTTGCGTCGCCGCCGAGCTCATCTTCAATGCTCATGAGTATAGGAAGCGTTATATCGCTGCTACCCAGTCCCGTCAAGTGGCGGTTAAGCGCGCCGTTTATTTTGGAAATAAGTTCTTCGGTAAGCAATTCGGGAATACGAAGCTTTTTGGTTTTCACCACACCGCCCGAGGTTATCATGACCAACAAAAGATTATAATCGTCAATTGAAATCGCCTCAAACTTTGAAATACTGTGAGAAGCAAATTTGGGTTTAACGGCAAAACCGGTATAGTTGGTTATATTGGAAGCAAGCCGTGTGGCGTTTTCCAATATCTGGTCAAGCTCGGTCATTTTTGACTTGAGAATATTGTTTATTTCCGCGATCTCGTTCGCAGTCATAGCATAATGCTGGACGAGCGAGTCAACGTAGAAGCGATAACCAAGCTCGCTTGGCACTCTGCCGGCGGAGGTATGGGGCTTTTCAAGGTATCCCAATTCCTCAAGCTCAGACATCTCGTTTCTTATGGTAGCAGACGAACAGGTCAACTGCCGATTTTCAACGATATATTTTGAGCCGACAGGCTCGCCTTCGGCTATATGAGCCTCAACTATTGCCTTTAGTATCTGCTTTTTTCTTTCACTCAATTCAATATCAGCCACACGTACACCTCCGTTTCAAATAAAAATAAAAGACTCGAAGTTGCAAATCACACCGTTTAGCACTCATTGCGTTTAAGTGCTAACCACGATAATAATTTACCACTTTTCGAGTCTTTTGTCAAGAATTAATTATAGTATTTTTGTTAACATTTTATGAATTTAGCAACTCAACACCTGTTTTTGCTAAAATTAAAGAACGCTTTTAAGAAACTGCACCAATCTCTGGCTCTTAGGTGCGCCAAAGAATTCTTCAGGCGGAGCCTCCTCCTCGATGATACCGTCACTCATAAAGAGCACACGGTCGGCAACCTCTTTTGCAAATCCCATTTCGTGTGTAACAACGACCATGGTCATTCCATCAGCGGCAAGCTGCATGATAAGGTCAAGAACCTCACCAACCATTTCGGGGTCAAGCGCGCTTGTGGGCTCGTCAAAGAGCATTACCTCGGGATCCATAGCCAAAGCGCGAACGATAGCTATTCTCTGCTTCTGTCCGCCCGAAAGCTGGCTCGGATACGCATCCGCCTTTTCGGCAAGTCCTACACGCTCCAAAAGCTCGTCTGCCCTCTTGGAGGCTTCCTCGGGGGTTTTAAGCTTAAGCTTGACGGGCGCAAACGTAATGTTCTCCTTAACGGTCATGTGCGGGAACAGATTGAAATGCTGGAAAACCATACCCATCTTCTGGCGAGCGAGGTCTATCTGAATATAATTATTCTCATAGATTTCCTTCATCAACGCCTTATACGCACGTCCCTCGTGCTTCTCGTCAAGAAGATCATCCTTCTTGATCTCGGCAATAATCTTGTCGCGAAGCTCCTCATCAGTTGCTTCGGGGTTTTCGGCACGGTATTTCTTGAACATCTTGCCATAAGTAATAGATGCCTCTATAACGTCAAAATGAAGATAGGGGTCAACAGGCGTAATTAATCTGTCCTTAACCCATATTTCGCCATAGGTCGGCTTTTCAAGCAGGTTAAGGCATCTGAGAAACGTAGACTTACCGCCGCCGGACGGACCGATAATTACAAGCTTTTCGCCCTTTTTGATCTCATAATTAATACCCTGAAGAATCATTTTCTGACCGTCAAAGGTCTTATACAGATTCTTAACGTTAATAATAGTATTATTATCTGTCACTCTTAGCCAACCTCCTTTCAAGCTTCTTGAACAGGTAGTTCAATCCGTATACCACAGCAAGGTAAACAAGCGCGATGGAAATATAGGGGAAATAAACGTTCATCGTACGTGAAATGACACGTTCCGCCGCCTTTGTCAAGTCGATAACGCCAAGGAAACCGATGATAGAGGTCTCTTTCAAAAGAGAAATAAACTCATTACCGATAGAAGGCAAAACGTTTTTGATCGCTTGAGGTAAAACTATACTCTTCATCGTCGTTACAGAAGAAAGACCAAGCGAGCGTCCCGCCTCTGTCTGTCCGATATCTACCGCGTTAATACCGCCACGCATGATCTCGGCAACATAAGCGCCCGAATTAAGACCAAATCCGATCATACCTATAAGCACCGCGCGTGTAGACCAAGCAAAAATAATGTTGTAGGTTATCAATAGCTGCACGACCACAGGCGTTCCGCGTATAACCGTAGTATATATCTCACATATTTTGCTCAGCAAGCGAAGCTTTCCAGTTTGCTTGTTGAACACACGGATAATAGCCACAACAGCTCCGATAGCAACACCTATAATAGTAGCTACAAAGGCAATTTGGATAGTATTCCAAAAGCCGTTAAGAAACATTTTATATCTGTTTTCCGCTATAAAGGTTTTGACAAAGCCGTCTATTATTTTGTCAAACATATGTATTTCCTCTCAAATAATTATCAGCGGGAGATCTTACGGTCTCCCGCTGTTATAAAATCACAAGTAACTTTAGCCGTAAGGGAGTCGAACACATAAGGTTTTGGTAGAAAAAATAACGGTGTATGCTTCCGAAAAAACACTTGCAATATCTTATATTGCTTCGTGTTTTTTCGTTGCCTCCCCTCGCTATTTTTCCTCCAAAACTGCTTCGCACCCTTCGGCGAATAAATTTTTGATAGATTTTGGTGTGATTAGTCGCAGTGGAGTACAAACTCCACAAGACTAAGCGCGACGAAAGATACTAAAATTTATCGTCGCA
>JAZRDN010000056.1:0-13042 GCA_045660295.1 Eubacteriales bacterium | reverse complement strand
CAATCGTAGGGATATTGCACAAAGCGCACCAGCGCGGGGGCGGGCACCGGTCTGCACACGGCGTCAAGGGCGGCCCGCAAGCGCTCCTCAAGCATGGCTTCACCGCGGTCAGCGGCGGGTTCGGCAGTTGCTGCCGAAAGCTCGTCAAGGATCGCCCTGTCGGATGACATGGACAAAAGTCGGTTCAGCTGTTGCCCACCGATGAGCTGTGTCTCAAGGGCGCGGATGCGCGCCGAGGCGTACAGGTATTCTGTTGGATCGTAGCGCATATCCGCGACCTCCTTTTTTAATCAAATAAAACGGCAGAGATCTTGCCCTCCAGCTCGCGCCGCATTTCACAAAGCAGCGCAGAGATCGAGCAGTTGGTCTCGGTATTGCCGTAGCGCAGGATGAGTCCGCCGTCAATATCGGCGGGTACGTCTGAAAGGCGGAGCTTGGAAGCACGCTCGCTACCGATGCGGCGCTCTATGCTTTTGCGGGCGTGCTCCAATACGTAAGCTCCGAATTGAGAGCGATCCTTTTCGTTGAAAAAGACCTCAAAGACCTCGAATTCGGTGATCTCGTCCCCCATTTCGAGACTTTTTTTCTCGTTTTCGGATTGTTCAAGCAAAGCGCAAGAAAGCAATGCCACCAAAAGCTCCCGATATTTTCCGTAGTCAGTAGAGCAGAGCTGGGCCTTGGCTGTTTCAAAGACCTCGTTCAGCACCTGTGCTTTGGCGGAAAGCAAAATATCCCTTCTGGTTATGGCCACGGCGCTTCGGGCACGGGAGACCAGCTCCTCGCCCTCCCGCTCGGCGCGCTCGGCAATGTCCTCACGGATCTGCTCGGCGCGTTGGGCGTATTCCTCCGCCATTCGGCGGCATTCCTCCTGGGCGGTCTCCAGAATGCCTCGCGCGCGCTCCTTGGCATCGGTCAGGATTCGTTCGGTAATTTTTTCAAGTCCCGTCATGGCAGAGCCCTATCCGAATCAGACCTTGGCGAACAGCACCAGCAGCATGGAGATGAGCACCGCGAAAATGGCGTAGGTCTCTACCAGTGCCGCAGAGGTGATGGCCTTGCCCACCTCGTCGGGGCGCTTGGCGATCAGATTGATGCCCGAAACGGCGACCTTGGCCTGCTTGATGGCAGAATAGTAGCCCACGATGGCGATGGGAAGCGCGGCCATCAGGAAGTAGATGCCCTGAGAGACGGTCAGTGCGGCAGGGGTGCCCAGCAGACCGATCTTGAAGATGATCAGAAAAGAGATGATCAGGCCGTAGATGCCCTGGGTGCCGGGGAGCGCCTGAAGGATCAGCGCCTTGCCCGATTTGGAGGGATCCTCGGTGAGCAGACCTGCGGCGGCCTCGCCCACCATGCCAACGCCGCGGGCAGAGCCGAAGCCGGCCAGAATAACGGCAAGAGCGGCACCGATCAGTGCCAGATTCTGTCCTGTAAAGACCATTTCAAAAAAATTCATGATTTGACTCCTTTGTTAGCCGCAAGGGAGTCGAACACACAAGGTTTTAAAAGATAAATTTCTTGCAATACTGCGCCAAATTTTTCTTAAATATTGTATATTCTTCAAAAAATTCGACTTGTCTTGCGAAAAATTTATTCTTTTAAAACTGCGCAGCACCCTGCGGCAAATAAATTTTTGATGGATTTTGTTGGGGCGTGGCGCAGGAAAGTGCGGACTTTTCAAGCCACGCTACGTCAAAAGACGCGAAAATTTGTTACCGCAGGGCTTATGCGTTCGATTCCCTTGCGGCTAGGCAAGAGGGACAAATCCGAACTCGGTTTTATAAGGCAAATATTTGTATATACTTCGATAAATTTCCTCGCAATATCCGCATATTGCTTCGAAAATTTGTCTTGCCTATCCTAAACATTTGCTCTTCTAAAACCCAAAGACCCTCAAGCCTTAATTTTAAGATGATTTTGGTGCTTGCCGAGTGCCGCCAAGTACGGACTTTGCAAGCGAGGCAAGTGCCGAAAGTGCTGAAAATTCAGGCTTCAGGGCGGGTTCGAATTTGTTCCTCTTGCCTAATTATGCGCTGTACTTTTCGGCAGCCTTTTCGTTTACGGTAACCTTGCTCTGGTTTGCCTCAAGGAACGCCGAGTACTTCTCGTTTACGATACCGGTCGTAGCGTTAACGTCGGAAAGCAACTCCTCGCCGCGGTAAAGCATTACGTGGAAGCCGAACTCGGTCTGAACGATACCGGTATCGCCCACAACGCGAGTCTCGTCAAAGAGCCAATCCTCGAACTCCTCTACCATCTGACCCTCAAGAACGTTATCGTAGAACACGTTGCTATCGTCTGTGTTCTCCAAGCCGATAGTCTCAAAGGACTCCTCGGTCTTGTCACCCTCAAGGTACTTAGCGAGTACTTCCTCAGCCTTTGCCTTCGCGGCAGCGGTCTCCTCCTCGGTAGCCGTTCCCTCACGCGCCTCGATAAGAATGTGACCTACGTTCTTGGTCATATCGTCGATAACGTGAAGCGCCTCTGTAACCATGTATACGGTGTAGGTATATTCAGTATCGTCGGAGGAAGAAGTCTTATAAGTGTCGCCGACCTTTCTGTCGGAAGCGGAGAACCAAAGTGCCTCAGCGGTAGGCTCCTCGTGGTCTGCCTCCTCGCCCTCATGATCGTGCTCCTCGGTGTAAGCCTGCTCTGCGGCAGCGCTCTCGATAGCGGACTGACATTTTGTAACAAGTGTTGTTGTAATAGTATTGAGAGCCGCCTCAACGCTTCCCTCTTCGCCGCCCGCAAGGTCAAGCGATACGCCGTTTACAAGCAGAGCAACGATATCGTTCATAAGCTCCTGCTCATAGGTGTTGAGAGTCGCCTGGTCGGGCATTACAGCAGAGTCTATCTCTGTAGCCGCGAGCTCATCAAACTCGGTCTTTACTGTATATTCGATAAGAGCTGTCTTGAACTCCTCAACGGTAGTCGCAGCCTCGAGCTTTGCTACGTACGCGTCAACAAGAGCCTTTGCCGCAGCGAAGCCCTCTTTGTCGTCTGTGTAATCATCGGAAAGCACCGAAAGCTCAGCCGAAAGGTAATCAACCACATAGAAGTTAGCCTTATTCTCCTCGATAAAGGCGCTGATATCCTCTGCTGTTACCGCATCGCTTTCCTTTTCCGTGTATGCGTTGTAATACTTTGTAGCAAGCACCTGGAGCTCAACAGACTTGCGGATATCGGACTCCTTAACGCCCGTGCCGAAGGTCTGAGCGATAACACCCTCATACTGCTCCATGGTAGCGTCAACCGTTTCGACGTCCTCTGCCTCGAGGGTCATTCCCTCAGCCTTTGCCGCCTCGCAAAGAACGAGTATTTCCTTAAGATTCTCTATCGCGGAGCTGTAATAGCTCTTGAGAGTCTGTCCCGCTATTGCCTGCTGAGCGGCGTTATACGCGCTCTGGTAATCACCCGAGTAGAAATACTGGTAGTAGTAAGAGAAATACTGGTTGAACACGTTTGAAAGAACCTGATTTTCGTAATATGTGATCATGTTCGCGTCAACATCATAATTGTCAGAGCTGATAAGTACTGTGTTTCTAGCAACCACACCCGACGAAGCGAAGAACGAAAGAGCGATAGCACCGATAACCAGCACCGCTATAACGATAGTCACCCAGAGTGTAGTCTTGTCCGTTTTCTTGCCGCTTGCCTTTACTGCCTTAGCGGAGGAAGCGCCGGACATGTTGTATGCTTCCTGATAGCTGTTATTTCTTGTTCTGTTTCCTTTTCCCATTTTCGGGTCCACCTTTGTTTTTTATTTTTTGTTTTGCGGAGACAAGCCGCAGACGGCTATCTCCGCTTCATGTCACACCTTATCATTATATATGCTTAAAGTGATGAGCTTTTGAAGAAATTATGAATGAATTGCAAATTTTCTTGGCAAAATCAGGTTTGCCGTGCTTTTATTACAAATTCATGATCACAGGAAGTATCATCGGCTTACGCTTAGTCTGCTGATAAACGTATTTAGCCAAGTCGTCCTTCACCTTTGTTTTGAGCTGGATACGGTCAACTCTCGGTCCGCGGTCAAGCTCCGCCTCTATAATGTCGGCCGCGCGCCGGCGCACGTTCTCCATAAGAGATTCGGACTCTCGGACGTAAACGAAGCCTCTTGAAACCACGTCGGGTCCGGACATGAGAAGTCGCGCCTCGGCATCTATAGTAGCGACCACGATGATGAGTCCGTCCTGAGAAAGATGCTTTCTGTCACGGAGCACGATGTTGCCCACGTCGCCTACTCCGTAGCCGTCCACAAGCACGTTGCCCGCCTGAACGGTGCCGTTAAATCGCGCGCCCTTGGCGTCTATCTCAAGCACCTTGCCAATATCCGAAATAAAGATATTATCGGGGCTCATACCCATATCAAGCGCAAGCTCGCGGTTAGCGGCGAGATGCCTGTATTCGCCGTGAATGGGAATAAAATATTTCGGCTTTGTAAGCGCCTGCATGAGCTTAAGCTCCTCCTGGCAGGCGTGTCCCGACACGTGCACCTCGACCACAGAATCGTGAAGCACCTTTACGCCGTTTTTGGAAAGCTCGTTGATAATTCGTCCCACCAGCTTTTCGTTGCCGGGAATAGCGCTTGACGAAAGTACAACAAGGTCGCTTGTTCCCAGAACCACCTGCGCGTGCTCACCAAAAGCCATGCGGTAAAGAGCCGACATAGGCTCGCCCTGACTTCCCGTGGTAATAAGCGTAAGCTCCTCGGGCTTGAAGCGCTTGATCTCGGAAATATCTATAAGCACGTTTTCGGGGACTGTCATGTATCCGAGCTCCACAGCCGCGCCCACGATATTAAGCATACTTCTTCCCGTCACCGCAACCTTTCTGCCGTGGCGCACGCTGGTGTCGATTATCTGCTGAACTCTGTGAACGTTTGAGGAGAAGGTAGCGATAACTATTCGTTTATCCTCGTGAGTGTTGAAAATATACTCAAGCGAGCGTCCAACCTTTTTCTCAGAGGGGGTATTGCCGGGTCTCTCGGCGTTTGTGGACTCGCAAAGGAGCGCGAGAACGCCCTCGTTTCCAAGCTCGCCCAGCCTTGCGATATTCATTATCTCGCCGTCTATGGGGGTTACGTCGAGCTTAAAGTCTCCCGTATGAATTACCGTACCCAAGGGCGTGCTTATAGCAAGCGCGCAGGCATCGGCGATAGAGTGGTTGACGTGAATAAACTCCGCCTTGAACGCCCCCAGCCTTACGGTGTCACCCGCCCGAACGCAATTGAGCGTGGGTGTATGCGGAAGCTGATGCTCGGAGAGCTTGTTCTTTATGATACCAAGTGTAAGCTTTGTTCCATAGATAGGGGGATTTATCGTGCGAAGCAGATAGGGTATAGCGCCGATATGATCCTCGTGTCCGTGGGTGAGCAATATACCTCTTATCTTGTCGCTGTTCGCCTCGAGATACGAGATATCGGGAATGACCAAGTCCACGCCCGGCATATCCTCATCGGGGAAGCCCAGACCGCAATCCACTATAATTATATCGTTCTCGTACTCGATAACGGTAATGTTTTTTCCAACCTCGTTAAGTCCGCCAAGAGAGATTATTTTTATCTTTCCCGCAGGCATATTAACCTTCGGCGCGCCCTGCTTCTTGAAATTTCCCTGCTTTTTCGCGTGCTGGCTCTTTGGCTTTTCGGTCTTTGATTTTTTGCTCTGCGTCGGTTCGGGAATTTTAAGTGTTTCCTTGAATTTGCTGACCACGTCAAGCATTATGTCCTGATTTTTCTTATTACTCTTGTTGCTCTTGTTGGTTCTTTCCGATTTGCCCGTCACGTTCTTTTTGGCGGGTGCCTTTTTCTGAGTCGGCTTTTTCTTTACGGGCGCTTTTGCCGTTTTTTCTTTTATCTGTTCGTTTTTTTCTTTTTTTGCCATATATTCTCTCTTTCTCCGATACTGTCGCAACACGAAAAGACCTTATGACGTATCGGGTGTCAAAAAGGTACAAAAAACCGAGTCTCCCGCACAGGCAGTACCGCTCCCAACCCACGCTTTTGAGACAAAGTCACTGTATTTCGTATCGTATATCAAGACGGACAACTCCGTCAAAAGTTCCTATCACACGTTACATTATAGTACAAAATTCGAATTTTGTCAAGAGGGTGCTCACACCGCCACGACTATCCACACTCCGCCAAGCAACGCCGCGCCCAAAATAAAACCTATTCCCGCGGCTATGAAAATATACTTCAGCTTGAAGCTGACTCTCTTTTTGCGTGGAGAGTTGCTCTCCTCAAGTATACGGTTTGCCTCCGAGACTATGTCTCCGTCTGTTCCCGCGTTACAGGACGAGCCTCGCAATATAAAGAAAGCGCTTTCAAAAATACTGCTGTCCTTGGTTCTTATCATTATCAGCCTTCTCTGGTATCCCTTTAACATCTTTCATCCGTCCTTTTGTTTTTTCACTACATTATTGCCCTGCATTTAGCCTATTAAACTTTTTTGAGGAACGTTTTTCAGCCTTTTTCGACAGTCATCGACACACAGGGGTAATTTATTTTAAAAAATTTTATAAATTTACATTTTCACCCCTTGACAGACAATATTTGGAAGTGTTATAATGTATTTACCAACATAAAAGCTCAAAATAAATCTGAAAAAGGAGAAAAAAATATGAAATCAACAGGTGTAGTTCGCAAGGTAGACGAATTGGGAAGAATCGTGCTCCCCATCGAGATTAGAAAAATGATGGACATTAACGTAAAGGATGCTGTGGAAATTTTCACTGACGGAGACCGCATTATCCTCCAGAAATATCAGCCCTGCTGTCTTTTCTGCGGAGACGGCGACGGAGTTACGTACTTCAACAGCAAGCGTATCTGCCAGAAGTGCATAGACAAGATAAAGCTCTCGTTCTGAGACTCAAATTCACCGGTTCTATCAAGCCCTCCCGAAAACGGGAGGGCTTTTGGCATATCCACCGAAAAAGCCGCTGAAAACTGTGTGAAGTTTGCACATTGCTACATTATTTAAGTAATAATTAAAAAGTCGTTGACAAAACAGAAATAAAGTATTATAATGGAAATGCGGAAGTATAGTAAACATTTTCCGCAGAAACAAGACTGACTAAAATTCTATTTTAAGGAGAGTAACATGACAGCCATTATCACACTCATCTACGCGCTCACAGCCGCAATACTTGTTCTCGGTGCCTTCATCGGATACAAGAGAGGCTTTGGCAGAGCATCCGTAAGACTTGCGTATCTCGCCATAATCGCGGTTGCGTCGTTCTTTATCGCCCAGTCGATATCCGACTCGGTAGCCGCTACGCTTTTAGAGTTCGCAAGAACCTTCTACAACGACACGGTAAACGAGGTGGTCAAGGCTAACCCTCAGCTTGAGGTTATTGTTCAGAGCCTTGCAACCGCACTGCTCACACCCATTATTTTCGCTATCTTCTTTGGTCTCGTTCAGCTTATAACTCTCATCTGCTTCAAGCTGATATCCACAAAGATAGTAGGACTCTTCAAAAAAGAGCTCGCGCCCAAGACAAGCAAGTGGCTGGGTGCTGCCGTAGGTCTCGTTTCGTCGGTAGTTATGATATTCGCGCTTTTCGCGCCTGTAACATTTGCCGCATCGGTGCTTGCAAACACACCTGTTGAGACCCTTGAGCTTATTGATGAGGCGTTCTTCTCACAGGAGGAGACAGACGACACAACAGTGGTATACGCAAATCCCAACGGACAGCTCAAAAAGGACGACAACAACGGCAATCACTACGGTCAGCGCAAGAACGACATAAGCGTTAAGAAGCTTCGTAACGCGCTTGTTGTATTCACGGTGCTCTCCAACGATTATAAAATAGTAGGCTCCGAGCAGTCGGCTCAGAGAGAGCTTTCAAACGTTATCGCCGCTGCGGGCGACGGTATAGCTTCCTTCAA
Organism: Eubacteriales bacterium; assembly: GCA_045660295.1. Classification (GTDB taxonomy): domain Bacteria; phylum Bacillota; class Clostridia; order Oscillospirales; family CAG-272; genus RGIG8775. Next base: position 5,151 of record JAZRDN010000056.1, on the reverse strand, counting down.
GGCTTCTATCGAGGATAACCCCAACGACAGCGTTTCGGCTTATCTTAACGTGGTTGCGGCTGTCGGTGCTAACACTGAGCACTCTCAGTTCATATCCACAGTGGTAAAAGAAGCGTCCAAGGCAGTTGCCCAGATGGATAGCGAGTCTGTAACAAAGGCTCTTTCTTCCGTAACGGCTCACGCCGAGACCATAGGCTCTATAGTTCCCCAGCTTTCCGGTATCTTTACCGAGATTGCCGAGTCCTCTGACAAAGAACTTACCGAAACCATTCAGCTTTGGTTCGGCGAACCTCCCGTAGAGCCTTCCAGAACAAAGGAACTCCGCGAGAAGGAAGAAAAGAAGAATAACGGCGATAAGCCCGAAGCCCCCATCCCCGGTGAAGATAAGCCCGAGCCTCCCAAGCCCGGCGAGGATAAGCCCGAGCCCCCCAAGCCCGGTGAGGATAAGCCCGAGCCTCCCAAGCCCGGTGAGGATAAACCCGAGCCCCCCAAGCCCGGTGAGGATAAGCCCGAGCCTCCCAAGCCCGGCGAAGATAAACCCGAGCCTCCCAAGCCCGGCGACGACACCACAAACGCAACGGAAACCAATGTAGCTCCCGAAACAACAGTGGCTCCCGAAACAACAGTGGCTCCCGAGACCACAGTAGCTCCCGAGACCACAGTAGCCCCCGAGACCGAAACCGACCCCAAGGAAGAAGGTAAGGATACGACCAACACAGGTCTTATCGGTTCTCTTATCAACGGTGGAAGCATTGCTGACAAGGGTGAGCAGCTCAGCAAGGACGTAGAGCTCTTCAACCTTATCAAGTCTACGGCTCTTGGTATGCTCTCCTCCAGATTCGACGTGACCTCCGAGGATTACTCTTGGATATACGGACTTATCAGAAGCGGTCTCTACAGTTATCTCAATGAGGTTCAGAACAATCCTTCGATGACTTACGTACAGAAGGTCGAGTACCTTGCGGACGCCCTCGCGGCAGGTGTTGAGGAAAATCTTCCTCCCAAGGCTTATGAAACACCCGGTATAGATTGGCTTCTCAAGCCCGCTTCCATGCAGGTCGTAGCTATCTTCTCGGTTGACACCTTCACTCTCGAGGCATATCCCGACAAGGACATTCCTCTTGAGGATATCATGGAATTCATGGGAATTCACGACATTCCCGACTGGGTAGAGGAATGGTAAACCGATAACAAGTAAAAAGGAGACTGTCCCACGGGACAGTCTCCCCATTTTTTAGAAAAATCGGAAAAGAGTGTTGAAATTTAAGCCAAATAGTGGTACAATATATAAGGTGAAAAATCAAACACGAAAGGAAACAATAAAATGACAAAAATCGACGTATTCTCGGGCTTCTTGGGTGCGGGAAAAACAACTCTCATAAAAAAACTGCTTGTCGAAGCATACGCGGGCGAGAAGGCCGTTCTTATTGAGAACGAATTCGGCGAAATAGGCATCGACGGCGGATTTCTTAAAGACGCGGGCGTAGAGATAACCGAAATGAACAGCGGTTGCATCTGCTGCAGTCTGGTCGGCGACTTCGGAAAGGCGCTGAAAAAAGTGATCGCTGACTTTGCTCCCGACAGAATTCTTATCGAACCATCGGGCGTAGGCAAGCTCTCCGACGTTATCAAGGCGGTAGAGGACGTATGCACAAGCGAAGTGACGCTTAACAGCGCGGTTGCCGTTGCCGACGCTTCCAAGTGCAAGATATACATGAAGAATTTCGGTGAATTTTACAACGACCAGATAGAACACGCTGGCGCTATAATCTTAAGCCGCACAAGCGGAATAAGCGATGAAAAGCTGGCGACCGCATTGGCACTTCTCCGCGAAAAGAACGGCGAAGCGGCTATCATCACCACCCCGTGGGACGAGCTTGACGGCAAGCTGATACTCTCGGCTATGGAAAACGCCCGCACACTTGCGGACGAGCTTCATGAGCTTGAGGAGGAGGCGCACGAGCATCACCATGAGCACGGCGAGGAGTGTCACTGCCACGAGCATCATCATGAGCACGAGCACGAGCATCACCACGAGCACGGTGAGGAATGTCACTGCCACGAGCATCACCATAAGCACGAGCACGAGCATCACCACGAGCACGGTGAGGAATGTCACTGCCACGAGCATCACCACGAGCATGAGCATGAGCATCACCACGAGCACGGTGAGGAGTGTCACTGCCACGAACACGAACATCATCATGAGCACGAATGTGACGACCCCAACTGCTCCTGCCACCATGACCACGACCACCACGGACATCATCACGCAGACGACGTTTTCTCCAACTGGGGCAAGGAAACCGCCAAAAAGTTTACGCTTGACGGCATAAAATCAATTCTCGACTCGCTTGAAAAGAGCAAATACGGAATCGTTCTCCGCGCCAAGGGGATAGTTGCGGGTGAGGACGGAAAGTGGATACACTTTGACTACGTTCCCGAGGAAGCAAACGTGCGCATCGGTACGCCCGACGTTATCGGAAGGATCTGCGTGATCGGATCAAAGCTCGACAACGAGGAGCTTGCTGAGCTTTTCGGCGTTAAATAAGGAGGAGCTATGTTTCAGAAAAGACCCACTCCCGTATACATTTTCACGGGATTTCTCGACGCGGGCAAAACTAAATTTGTAAACGAGTCACTTCAAAATCCCGATTTCATGGCGGGTAAATCCACTCTTATCATCGTTTGCGAGGAGGGCGAGGAGGAATACGATCCCTCAATGTTCGCCTCTGAAAATGTTTTCATGGCAAAGATAGAGGACGAGGAGGACATCTCCCCCGCCCTGCTTGCGTCCTTCGCCGAGGGGCGCAACATCGATCAGGTGCTGGTGGAATACAACGGAATGTGGATGCTTGACAACATCTACCGCAATCTCCCCGCCGACTGGGGCGTAGTTCAGGAATTCGCGTTTTTCGACTCCTCAACAATTCTCACCTACAACGCCAACATGCGTACCTTGGTGGTAGACAAGCTCCAAAGCTGTGATCTGGCTATCTTCAACCGAGTTCCCAACGGCTCGGATATAATGCCGCTTCACAAGCTGGTGCGCGCGGTATCACGCGGTGCTGACATCGTTTACGACCACCCCGACGGAACTATCGAGCGCGATGAGATAATAGATCCCCTGCCCTTTGACGTAAACGCTCCGATAATTGAGATAGCCGACACCGACTTCGCCCTTTGGTACAGAGACATGGGCGAAAATCTCGAGCAATACAACGGAAAGACCGTAAAATTCAAGGGAATGGTAGTTAAAAACCCCAAGCTCCGCACAAGTGAAATGGTGGTCGGACGAAAGATAATGACCTGTTGTATCGATGACACCGCCTTCTCGGGTCTTGTATGCGAATACAACGGCGCCGCATTCTTTGAGACCGAGTCTTGGGTAATGATAACCGCCAAGATAGAGCTTAAAAAGCACTCCCTTTACCAAAACAAGGGCCCTGTCCTCAAGGCTACCTCGGTAGCTCGCACCGACGCCCCCGAGGTAGAGGTAGTAACCTACGCTTAAAAATTTAATCACAAAAGGAACTGACCCACGGGTCAGTTCCTTTTGGTGCGGGCGACAGGACTTACGAACCTGGCTTGCGGTAAATTATGCGGTATCGGAAATATGGCAAAGCGCAAGCCTTTCGTCTCCTACGGAGACGACGGTTCAATATATAATCTCGTGTCAAAAAGGAAAGAGAGTGCGTTGCACTCTCTTTCCTTTTTGGTGCGGGCGACAGGACTTGAACCTGCACGTGTAAAACACCAGATCCTAAGTCTGGCGCGTCTGCCAATTCCGCCACGCCCGCGTGGCGGGTTGCCAACGGCAACCCGTAAATTATTTAGTTAAAGTAACCAAGCTTGTAGAGAAGCTCCGCAATGAGCACAGCGCCGCCTGCCGCGCCGCGGAGAGTATTATGTGAAAGTCCGACAAACTTATAGTCGAAAACCGTGTCCTCACGAAGTCTGCCAAGGGTAATACCCATACCGCCGTAAATATCGCGGTCAAGCTTTGCCTGCGGGCGGTTATCTTCCTCAAAATATGTAACAAACTGCTTGGGCGCGCTGGGGAGATCAAGCTCCTGTGCCTTACCCTGATACTCTGCCCACGCCTTGATAATTTCTTCCTTTGTGGGCTTATTCTCAAACTTTACGAACACAGCCGCGGTATGGCCGTCGCTTACGGGAACGCGGATACACTGGGTCGTAATGAGGGGAGCGTCAGCCTTTACGACTTCGCCGTTCTCAACGTGGCCCCATATCTTAAGAGGCTCCTGCTCGCTCTTCTCTTCCTCGCCGCCGATATAAGGAATAACGTTATCTATCATTTCGGGCCACTCGCGGAAGGTCTTACCCGCACCCGAGATCGCCTGATATGTCGTAGCGAGAATGACAGAAGGCTTATACTTAAGCAAGGGAGTGATAGCGGGAACGTAAGACTGGATAGAGCAGTTGGGCTTTACCGCGATAAAGCCGCGCTTTGTGCCGAGTCTCTTTCTCTGCGCTTCAATTACCTCAAGGTGAGCGTCGTTGATTTCGGGGATAACCATAGGCACGTCGGGAGTCCAACGGTGTGCCGAGTTATTGGAAACCACGGGAATCTCAGCCTTTGCGTATGCTTCCTCAAGCGCTCTGATCTCGTCCTTCTTCATATCAACAGCACAGAAAACGAAGCTACACTTCTTCATCTCCTCAATATTCTGCGCGTCATAAACCACCATATCGGCAAATTTTTCGGGCATGGGCGTTGTCATCTTCCATCTTTCGCCCACAGCCTCTTTATAGCTCTTTCCCGCGGAACGTGCGGAAGCGGCAAGTGCCACCACCTCAAAGTAGGGGTGATTTTCAAGGAGTGTAAGGAAACGCTGACCAACCATACCTGTCGCGCCCACAACTCCGACTTTCATCTTTTCCATAACTGAACCTCATTTTCGAATAGAAATAATAATAACTTATGATACCACAATATTCAATAAAAATCAAGTAGGTTACGCAATTTTCAGATAAATTCTTTATAAATAGTGAATTCCCAAAGTAAATTCCACAGTGGAATTTGAAGTGGAATTTAGTGTGGGAAAGATTTTGTGGTAGAATTTAGTCTGGGAAAAGGAGGTTCCAGACTATGAACTACGAAAAGCGAAACAAGCATATGACACTTGA
>JAZRDN010000055.1:0-6097 GCA_045660295.1 Eubacteriales bacterium | reverse complement strand
CTCGCTCGTCGCAACGAGCGAAACGCCCCAAGCGGCAATAAATAATGGGGTTTGCGAAAGCAAATTTATGCCGTTAAGGCATAAAACCATTATTTATGTCGAATAGCGCCAGCTATTCGTGTTTCATTTGGTTCTTTCTTTGCGCCTTTTGTGCCAAAGAAAGAACAACGGGCTTAAAACTAACTTTTTTACATGTTTAGTGTACAACAATTTTATAGGGCATAAACCTTTTTATCCACTTTTTCTTTGAAGCCAGAGGCGCAAAGAAAAAGTTCACAAAAAGAAACGCCAAAGGATTATTTCGCCGCATGCGCGCGGCGACAAGGGCTACGCGCCCTTGACTGCGCCGCCTTTTAAAAAAGGCGGGCAAAAACTTTTGGAGCGTGATGGCTCCCCGATATGGGTCATATTATCTTTCCCCTCATTCCCTTTGGCGAGACCCCGAACTGCTTCTTGAACGCCTTGGTAAAATGCCCTGTGTCGGAAAATCCGCACTGCTCGGCTATCTGCGCCATGGTGAGCATGGTAGATTGCAGGCGGTCGAGCGCCTTTGTCAGTCTGAAATAAAGCAGATATTGATGCAGTGAACGCCCCGTGTTCTTTATCATAAGGCGGTTAAGATAGTTGGGGTGAAAATTAAGCGCCTGCCCTATCGCCGCGTTTGAAAGCTCCTCCATATAATGCTCCTGAATGTAGGATATAACTATGTTTACCGTCTTTTGAGGCACCTTGTCAGTGCCCAGCGTCAATATTCTCACAACCAGAATAATAAGCTGCTTTAACAGCGCGGATTCGCTCTGGGAATGATATATCCTTGCGGTGGTGAACTCGTCAAATATGTGATAAATTATATTTCCAAGCTCGCTCTGCCCGTGAAGCGCGAAGGGTCTCTCAAAGTGTGTCGCTTCTAAAAAACCACCGTTCTCATGCTGTCTCGACTCGTCGTATTTCGCACGCGAGCTTCCGGGAACGATCGGAACACTCAAATGTGAAAACCCATACCCAAAATCAAAATTTACGCCTATCAGCTTTCCCTCGTCCTCGGGCACGCCGAGTATGTAGGAGCAGCCCGACGGCACGTAGAGCAAAGAATTTTTTTCAAGCGTGTACGTCTCGCCCTCAACGGTTATGTGAATGTAGCCGCTTTCGCAAAAAAAGATGCGGTGGTCATAACCAAGCCTAGTGCGGCTGTCGTACATATATCTCGGCTCAATGTAATGAATATACCTGACAAAGGGCGTAATGTCGTCTATTCTCATATCCGCTCTCCTTAAATTTGTTTTTGATAGCTTTTTATTACATTATACCACCAAATTAGGGGTTGGTCAATAGAAAAGAGGTTTATTTTTTCCAATTTTATGTTTATAGTATACCTTTTCAAATGTTTATAAAAATGTATAATTAAAGTGTAATAAAACTAAAAAGGAGAAAAATCATGCTTCAAAGAATACCCGCAAAAGTTCCGAAGATCGGCGTCTTTGCCGTAGCCCACGGCACGTACTGGGCGCAGTTTCCCGGACTTAAGGAAAATATGGAAAAATATCACAAAGACCTCCTCTCCATCATCGGCGAGAACAACGTTGAGATAATCGACCTCGGCATCGTTGACGAGAGCGACGCCGGCTTCAAGGCGGCTGAGCGCTTCAACGCCGAGAACGTCGACCTCATTTTCTGCAATATGATTACCTACGCCACCTCGTCGGTCTTTGCCCCCGTGCTTCGCCACTGCTCCGCGCCCATGGTTCTCGTGGCGCTCCAGCCCAGAAGCGCTATGGACTACGAAAAGGCAAACACCTTTATGCAGCTTGAAAACGACAACATCTGCTCCGTGCCCGAGTTCTGCGGCGTGGCGCACAGAATGAACAAGCCTATCCATGACGTTATCATCGGCACGCTCTACAACGACGAAAAGGCCAAGCGCGAGATCGCCGAGTGGTGCACTATCGCAAAAGCGCTCCGTGCTATGAAGGGCGCGAGAATAGGACTCATGGGTCACGTCCTCGAGGCGATGTACGATATGCACACCGACCCCACAGCCTTCTTCTCGGCGTTCGGAATCCATGTTCCGTTGCTTGAGATAGACGACCTTCTCTGTGAATACAAAAACGTCACCGATGAGGAGATAGAAAAGGAAAAGCAGGTCATCCGCGAGGAGTTCGATATGCCCGAGCCTAAGAGCGACCCGCTTACCATGAAGCTTACCGACGAGGACCTCTACCGTGCGGCAAGAGCCTCGGTTGCTCTGGAGCACTTCAGAGTAAAGCATAAGCTCGACGGTCTGGCATACTTCTACAACGGCGCCGAGGGCAGTGAGAACCGTATGCTGGCAGGCTCGCTCATTCTCGGAAACTCGATGCTTATCGCGCGCGGAATCCCCATGTGCGGCGAGTACGACATCAAGACCTGCCTTGCTATGTACATTATGGACAGCATAGGCATCGGCGGCAGCTTTGCCGAGATACATCCCTTTGACTTTGACGGAGATTGCATTCTCGTCGGTCACGACGGACCTCACCACATTCAGCTTGCTGAGGGCAAGCCCGTGGTTCGTTCTCTCAAGAAATACCACGGCAAGGAAGGAAGCGGCGCGTCTGTCGAGTTCAAGCTCAAGGAAGGCGACTTCACCATGCTGGGAATCAACCAGAACGCCGACGGAACATTCCGCTTCATAATAGGCGAGGGCGTTTCCAATGACGGACCTATCCCCCCCACGGGAAACACCAACACCCGCGCGTCCTTCCTGCCCGACACACCCACCTTTATGAAGAAATGGTGCATGGCAGGACCCACCCACCACTTCGCGCTCGGAACAGGCAAATACGCTTCTACGCTTGAGAAGCTGGGCAAGGTTCTCGGCGTGACAACGGTTGTAGTTAAGTAAATAATCAAACAGTGTTATCACAAATGGGCTGAATCGCTAATGGTTCAGCCCATTTTACTTAGGCTTTTACCTGCGGAAAGGTCGCAAAAGATTGCAAAATCAACGTAAATAACATGAAACCTCTTGACATTAAAAAACAATAGGTGTATAATGATAGATGTAAAAATTTGATTTTTTGGAGGTCAAAAAAATGGATATTTTAAAGGAATTATCTCTTATCGGTATCGTTCCCGTTATCAAGATCGATGACGCGAAGGACGCGGCTCCTCTTGCGAAGGCGCTTATCGAGGGCGGTCTTCCCTGCGCTGAGGTTACCTTCAGAACCGCGGCTGCCAAGGACGCTATCGCCATCATCGCCAAGGAATACCCCGACATGATCGTGGGCGCGGGTACCGTTCTTACCAAGGCTCAGGTTGACGACGCTATTGAGGCGGGCGCAAAGTTCATCGTAAGCCCCGGCTTCAACCCCGAGATCGTTAAGTACTGCCAGGAAAAGGGTTGCCCCATTGTTCCCGGTATCAACAATCCCTCAGGCATCGAGGCGGCTCTTGAGCTTGGTCTTAAGACAGTTAAGTTCTTCCCCGCTGAGCAGTCGGGCGGTATCGAAATGATCAAGGCTATGTCGGCTCCCTACGGTGGCGTAACATTTATGCCCACAGGCGGAGTAAATCCCAAGAACGTAAACGATTACCTTGCGTTCCCCAAGATCATCTGCTGCGGCGGTAGCTGGATGGTTAAGCCCGAGATGATCGCGGCAGGCGACTTTGAGGGTATCAAGACTCTCGTTCGCGAGGCTGTTGACACAATGCTCGGCCTCAAGTTCCGCCATGTCGGCATCAACCCCTGCGGAAACACCTCCGAGGGTACGGCTAAGGTTCTCGGCGACTACTTCTCCTTCGGCTCAAAGGTTACTTCCAAGTCTATCTTCGTAAGCCCCGAGCTTGAGGTTATGAACGACAAGGGTCCCGGCACACACGGTCATATCGCTATCGAGACCACCAACGTTGACCGCGCGGTTTACCACCTTGAGCGCAGAGGCGTTAAGTTCGACTACTCCACAGCAACCTACGACGACAAGGGCGCTATGAAGTTTATCTACCTTGCGGACGAGATAAACGGATTTGCATATCATCTTGTAAAGTAATGGAATTCAAGATTCGTGAGCTTGTCAAGTATGACGGCAAGCAGTACGCCGAGAGAGGCCCCGTTAACGTGGTGATTTGTGGTGACAGCGTTTCTCACGGTGCCCTCAACGCCGAGATGGACTACGACACGGTGTATCACAACCGTCTGCGTCTGATGATCAACAAAAAGTGGCAAACAATTCCCGTCAACATCATCAATACGGCGGTGGGCGGTAAGTGTTCCGATTACGCGCGAGACAATTTCGAGCGCGACGTGCTTCCGCACAACCCGGATCTCGTTATTATTTGCTTCGGTCTCAACGACATCAACACCACCATGGACAAATGGCACGCCAATCTCGGCGGTCTGTTCGACAAGTGCCTCGCCCACGGCTTTGAGTGCGTTTACATGACTCCCAATATGCTCAACACCTACCTACATGAGAACACTGCTGTGCAGCACAGGAGTTACGCCCAAAAAACGGCGGACAAACAGAACGGCGGCAAGATGGATGAATATATGGATGCGGCGCGCAAAATGGCGGCGGAGCGAGGGATTCCCGTGTGTGACTGTTATGCCAAGTGGAAGGCGATGGCGGCAGAGGGAAAGGATACGACCATGATGCTTAGCAATTACATCAATCATCCTACCCGTGAGATGCATGTGTTGTTTGCCGAGTCGCTGTTTGAGACAATATTCGGCTATCCCTACACCGCCGACAGTGTCAAAGCCGAGAGCGGTATGTATAAGGATTCTAATTGACTATCAATAAATAAGTGAAAGGAAAATTATTATGAAAAAAATCGTTACCTTCGGCGAGCTTATGCTCCGCCTTCAGCCCTACAACTATGAAAGATTCGTTCAGTGCGACCACGTTGAGTTCACATTCGGCGGCGGTGAGGCTAACGTAGCTGTTTCTCTTGCCAACTACGGCATGGACGCGGCTTACGTTACCAAGCTCCCCACACACGCCATCGGTCAGGCGGCTGTTAACAGCCTTCGCCGTTACGGCGTTGACACCTCTCTCATCACCCGCGGCGGTGACAGAGTAGGTATCTACTTCAACGAGAAGGGCGCTTCCCAGAGAGGCTCTGTCTGCATTTACGACCGCGCTAACTCTGCTATCGCAAAGGCTACTCCCGAGGATTTCGACTGGGACGCTATCTTTGAGGGTGCTGACTGGTTCCACTTCACAGGTATTACTCCCGCTCTCGGCGCAAACGTAGTTGAGATATGCAAGATCGCGTGCGCTAAGGCTAAGGAAAAGGGCGTTAAGATCTCCTGTGACCTTAACTACCGCGGAAAACTCTGGACAAGAGAGCAGGCAAGAGAGGCTATGACCGAGCTTTGCAAGTACGTTGACGTTTGCATCTCCAACGAGGAGGACGCAAAGGACGTATTCGGCATCGAGGCAGAGGCTACCGACATTTACGGCGGCAAGCTCAACCACGACGGTTACAAGTCTGTTGCAAAGCAGCTTGCTGACAAGTTCGGCTTTGAGTACGTTGCAATCACTCTCCGTGAGAGCCACAGCGCGTTTGACAACGGCTGGTCCGCAATGCTCTACGACGTAAAGAACGACGAGTACTGCTTCTCCAAGAAGTACGACCTTCATATCATCGACCGCGTAGGCGGCGGCGACTCCTTCGGCGGCGGACTTATCTACTCGCTTCTTTCGGGCAAGACCGCGCAGGCTGCGGTTGAGTTCGCGGTTGCGGCTTCGGCACTCAAGCACTCTATCGAGGGCGACTACAACATGGTTACTCTCGCAGAGGTTGAGAAGCTGGCAGGCGGCGACGGCTCGGGTCGTATCCAGCGCTAGTCGCGGAGGCGCCCCTAGCGGGGAGCCAATAGGTCAGCGTACCACGTGCGGCAAAAATATTTAGAATATCACACGTAAACCAAGGCGACGGCTAAACACCGTCGCCTTTACTTTGGGCGGCGAAGGCCCCGCCGCCAGTTGGTCAGCGTTCTGTGTGCGGTGCAAACATAACGGTCGTATACCAAGTCGTGCGCTAAACACGCACTCCTTTGCCTTGGGTGCAAAATAAACAATATTTTTAGCACTATCTTCGCACACACGTTGTAGGG
>JAZRDN010000054.1:0-45704 GCA_045660295.1 Eubacteriales bacterium | reverse complement strand
CCCAAGCAGTTGTCGCAAACTATGGACAGAGGCACAAACCCAAACAAAAACTTACCCCGAGCCAAAAGTTTTTTGCGGAGCTTTTTTTCAAAAAAGCGACACCCCGATAAGAAACTATCTAATGCTAAAAACAATAATTTACCGTACAACCCATGCACAAAAAGTAAAGGCGCTCGTGTTTAGCAAGCGCCTTCTTAACTCAATTATTTTCCTTAATGATGTCTCCCACGCCGTTCAGTATATATTTGGGGCGGTAGGGGAAGTTGTTGATGTCCTCGCGCGCGGTGACTCCGCTGAGCACAAGGACGGTATCAACGTTGGACTCGATGCCGGCGATAATGTCTGTGTCCATTCTGTCTCCGATAAAAGCAATGTCCTCACTGTGACAGCCCAGCTTTCGCAGACCGTGGCGAAGCATAAGCGGATTGGGCTTACCCACGAAATACGCTTTCTTGCCCGTAGCTATCTCAATGGGAGCCACAAGCGAGCCCGTGGCGGGCATTATTCCTTTTTCGGTCACTCCCACCGTGTCGGGGTTAGCGCCGATAAGCTTTGCGCCCTTGTTTACAAGCTCTATCGCCTTTTCCAGCTTCTCAAAACAATACGTGCGGGTCTCGCCGATAACCACGTAGTCGGGGTTGATATCGTTCATATATATCTTCTGGTCGTAAAGAGCCTTGGAAAGTGCCGCCTCGCCGATAACGTACGCGGTGCAGCCCGGCGCCTGACTGTGCAAAAACTCGGCGGTAGCCATAGCGCTGGTATAAAAATGGTCAGCCGACACAGAAAGTCCCATGCGCTCCAGCTTCATGCTCAGCTCGTGGGGCGTTCTCTCGGGGCTGTTGGTAAGAAAAACGAACTTCTTATTGTTCTCGATCATCCAGTTGACAAATTCCTTAACGCCGTCGAGAATTTTATTTCCGTGATATATAACGCCGTCCATATCGCAGATAAAGCCGGCTTTTTCCAAAATTCTTTTCATATCTTTACCTCGTTATATGATTTCTGATTATTATGATAACAGATTTCAGCCAAAAAATCAAGAGGTTAACTGATTTTTGGATGTACCGTGAAAAAAACTGTCAAAACCAACAAAGAAATCTCAATGTTTTTATTTTCTGTCATCGAAGCACCAAAAATTCAAGTTAAAAAATTAACTTGAAAAATCCACTTGACAAAATGCGACGAATCGTGTATAATAGTAACGTAAAAGATAAGCGCTTTGCATGACTGACGGATAACGCGGAATACCGCGGTGGAATGTGAAGCTATAACAGCCGACCGTCTGGGCAGATCAGTTGCAAAGCTGACTTGCCCTTTTTGTGTGCGTCGGCTATCATATGCTATCGTATAAGGAGGTATATATTATGGAACACAACAATTGGAAAGGTTTTGTGGGGGGAGCATGGCAGGACGAGATAAACGTCCGCGACTTCATTCAGAAAAACTACAAGGAATATACAGGCGATGCGAGCTTCCTCGCGGGTGCTACGCCAAGAACCGAAAAGCTGATGGAAAAGCTGAACGCGCTCTTTGCGCTTGAGGCTCAGTTTGGCGGTGTAATCGATATCGACACTATGACGGTATCCTCGCTGACAAGCTATGGCGCGGGATATCTTGACAAGGAAAACGAGCTTATCGTCGGCTTGCAGACCAGCCGTCCTCTTATGCGCGGAGTCAACCCCTTTGGCGGTATCAGAATGGCTCGTCAGGCTTGCGAGGCTTACGGTTACAAGCTCAGCTCCAAAATAGAAGAAGAATTCAAGTTCAGAACCACACACAACGACGGCGTTTTCCGCGCCTACACCGAGGAGATGAGACGCGCGCGTAAGTGCCACGTCATTACGGGTCTCCCCGATGCTTACGGCCGCGGACGTATCATAGGCGACTACCGCCGCGTTGCGCTTTACGGCGTGGACAAGCTCATTGAGGAAAAGCACAAGGACAAGGCGGCGCTGGGAGAGGGCAACTTCAACGCCGACACGGTAAAGCTTACCGAGGAGCTTTTCCAGCAGATAGCATTCCTCGGACAGATGAAGGCTATGGCTGAGATATACGGCTACGACATCAGCGCACCCGCGGCAAACGCTCGCGAGGCTATTCAGTGGACGTATTTCGCATATCTCGCGTCTATCAAGGAGCAGAACGGCGCGGCAATGTCACTCGGCCGTGTAAGCACCTTTATTGATATTTACATCGAGCGCGACATCGCCAACGGCATACTCACCGAGGAGGGCGCTCAGGAGCTTATGGACGACTTCGTTATGAAGCTCCGCATGGCACGCCACCTCCGCACCCCCGAATATAACGAGCTTTTCGGCGGCGACCCCATGTGGATAACCGAGGCGGTCGGCGGCGTTGGCGAGGACGGAAGAACTCTGGTTACGAAGAACAGCTTCCGCGTGCTCAACACGCTTTACACGCTTGGATCGTCTCCCGAGCCCAACCTTACTATCCTTTGGTCAAAGGCTCTGCCCGAGAATTTCAAGAAATTCTGCGCCAAGGTCTCGGCTGACACAGACTCTATCCAGTACGAAAACGACGACATCATGCGTCCTCTCTACGGAGACGACTACGCAATAGCTTGCTGTGTTTCGGCGATGAAGGTAGGCAAGCAGATGCAGTTCTTCGGCGCGCGTTGCAACCTCGCAAAGCTCCTGCTTATCGCCATCAACGGCGGTTACGATACCACAAGCGGCATGGAGATCGGACCTCAGATGCCCGTTATGGACGCCCAAAAACTGGACTACGACGCGGTTATGGAGCGTTACGACATTTACGTCAAGTGGCTCAGCCGTCTGTACGTAAACACCATGAACATTATTCACTGCATGCACGACAAATACGCTTACGAAAAGACTCAGATGGCGCTTCACGACACCGACGTTCACCGCTTTATGGCGTTTGGTATCGCGGGACTTTCGGTTGTTGCCGACTCGCTTAGCGCAATCAAGTTTGCGGAGGTCAGACCCGTAAAGAACGTTGACGGATATATCGTAAGCTTTGATACCGTTGGCGAGTTCCCCAAGTTCGGTAACGACGACGACAGAGTTGACCTTATCGCAAAGGAAATGACTCACAAGGTCATCACCGAGCTTCGCAAGACTCCCACTTACAGGAACGCCGAGCACACGCTCTCGGTGCTCACCATAACCTCAAACGTGACCTACGGAAAGCACACAGGCGCTACTCCCGACGGCAGAGAGGCAGGCAAGGCGTTCGCCCCAGGAGCAAATCCCATGCACAACCGCGAGGAGAACGGAGCGTTGGCTTCGCTCAACTCTGTGGCTAAGCTTGACTACAATGACTGCCGCGACGGCATTTCCAACACCTTCTCTATTACCCCCGACGCGCTCGGCAGAGACGAGGAGGAGCGTGTAAACAATCTCGTTTCAATTCTTGACGGCTATTTCGCCAAGAACGCGCACCACATCAACGTCAACGTGCTCAACCGCGAGACGCTTATGAAGGCTTATGAGAACCCCGAGGCATATCCCAACCTCACTATCAGAGTTTCGGGTTACGCCGTAAAATTCCACAAGCTCTCCCGTGAGCAGCAGCGTGAGGTAATCAGCAGAACCTTCCACGAAACCCTCTGATCGGCGTCCCTGCCGGAGAGGCAGTTGGTCAGCGTTCCATATGTGTGCGAACAACACGGTCGTTGCCACCGGTCGCGCGCTGAACACGCGCTCCTTTGCTTGGGGTGTGGTAACAAAAAACATCACTCGTAAAATAAGGCGACGGCTGAACACCGTCGCCTTTGCTTTGTGTACACGGTTCGTATGGCGTATGATAAATTATTGTTTGGCGCACAGACCCACGCAACAATAGTAAATTCACGCAGGTCGTCCCATTTGCCGTTGCGGTCAAAATCCACGGGGCGAACGCCGCAAAGTGTGGACTTTGCAAATTGTCAATGTTTTTCATGTTTGCCTCCCGATATTAATAGGTTGTTTTGCGCTTACAGTATACTACTCCTCGCCGATTTTTCAAGTTTTTATAAAAAAACAAAAAAATTTTTATTTTTTCAAAAAAATTTGTGACCTGCGGGTATATTCATGCGTGTTGTGTATGTAAGGCGCCGATAAACGGCGATAAAACACGGAGTATGAATAGCTCCGAACAGAAAGGAAACATATAAAATGAAAAAGATTCTTGCACTTATTCTTGCAACACTCATGCTTGTTGCGCTTGTAGCATGCGGCGCTCCTGCCGAGACAACAGGCAACGACGACCAAGTTACAGACGCAACTCCTGTTGCCGAAAACGCTCTTGAGATAATCAACACAGTTTGGGAGTCCATCACTGCTGCTGAGAGAGAAGAGCTTTACTTCTCTGTAGCCAGCGGTTACGGTGACAACATGAGCTGGGACACTCCCGGTGCGCTTCCTACCGACGTTGAGGACGCTCGTCTTACAGCGATGAGTATCTTCGTTCTTTCCGAGGAACTTCTCGCTATGATCGACGGTGAGATCGGTATGGCTATGAACCCCATGGCTTCCAGAAACTTCACTGCAGGCTGCTTCCACATTGCTGACTCTGCTAACGTTGACGCATTCGCGGCTGCTCTTAAGGACGCTGTCCTTAACAATCAGTGGGCGTGCGGATTCCCCGAAAAGTACACACTTATCGTAATCGGTGACTACGTACTTTCCATGTACGGCGTTGCAAGCCAGATCGATGCTTTCACTGCAAAGACACAGGCTGCGTATGAGAACGCAACTGTTGTAGCTTCTGAGAACATCGCGTAAAATAGCTAATTGTCTTACTCCTTTTGATAGAATTATTCCAATTGGTCGTCCGCTTTGCGGACGGCCTTTTGGTTCTGCGGAGCTTTTAGGTCGGAGATGGAAATATTTTTTCGTAAAACTATGGAAAAAGCGCCCAAAATATGCTATAATGGTCTCGTATAATTTATTCGTATAAAAACAGGGAGGAACTCAAAATGAGCGACATCAAAGACATAAATCTCGCGCCCTCGGGACGCAAAAAAATCGAATGGGTAAAATCATATATGCCCCTGCTGGCGAAGATCCGCGCCGACTTCGAGCGCGAAAAGCCCTTTGCGGGCATGAAGATCTGCATGTCAATACACCTTGAAGCAAAGACCGCGTGCCTTGCCGAAACTCTGCGCGCGGGCGGTGCCGAGGTGCACGCTACGGGCTGTAATCCGCTTTCCACGCAGGACGACGTGGCGGCGGCGCTTGCCGCTGTGGGCATTGACGTCCATGCGCGCCACGGCGTTGACGATGAGGGCTACAAAAAGCATCTTATCGACACGCTTTCCTGCGTGCCCGATCTTATGATAGACGACGGCGGAGATTTCACTCAGCTTATACACGGCACAGAGAGAGCGCTGGGTGCGCGCCTTATCGGCGGCTGCGAGGAGACCACCACGGGTATTCACCGTCTCAAGGCCCGCGAGGCGCAGGGTAAGCTGGATTATACCATGATAGACGTCAACGACGCCGACTGCAAGCATCTTTTCGACAACCGCTACGGCACGGGTCAGTCCACGCTTGACGGAATTATGAACTCCACCAACCTCATGATAGCTGGCAAGACCGCGGTGGTCGCGGGCTACGGCTGGTGCGGACGCGGAGTCGCTATGCGCTTAAAGGGCATGGGCGCGAATGTTATCGTCACAGAGATCGACTCGGTAAAGGCTATCGAGGCGGTAATGGACGGCTACAGAGTCATGACTATGGACGAGGCGGCGCCTCTGGGTGACCTTTTCATCACCCTTACGGGCACTAACGACGTTATCGTAAAGCGCCACTTTGAGGTGATGAAGGACGGCGTTCTGCTTGCCAACAGCGGTCACTTTGACGTTGAGATAAACAAAAACGAGCTTGAGGCTCTTTCTGTAAATATCGAGGAGCGCAAGCCCAACATCGTGGGATACACCATGGCGGACGGCAGAGTTATCAACCTTCTTGCCGAGGGCAGACTTGTAAATCTTGCGGCGGGCAACGGACATCCCGCGGAGATAATGGACATGTCCTTTGCTATTCAGGCAAAGGGGCTTGAATATCTTGCCAAGAACAAGGGAAAGCTTGAGAAAAAGCTCTATGCCGTTCCGCGTGAGATAGACGAGGAAGTGGCGGCAATGAAGCTGGAGACGCTTGGAATCCGCATCGACGCGCTGACAAAAGAGCAGGTCGAATATCTTTCAAAGGTTGATTAAATGAAAAAAACAATAACCGTAATATTGGTATGTGTCCTCTGCCTTGCCGCCATCGCGGTGGGAGCGGTGGGGCTTGTACTTGCGAAAAACAAAATAGTAAAGCCAACCGACCTTGGCGTGCCTTACCTCGATATCTACGACAAGGAGCAGGTCAACTCGCGCCTTTCGGAGGATATGACGGTGTTTGACGGCAAGCTTTACGTAGGCGGCGGAGACTACGGCGCAAATACGGGCCCTGTGTACGTCATGTCCTACGACCTTGAGCGTGGCGTGTGGGAAAAGTCGGTCGAGGCGATTCCCGACGAGCAGATAAAGCGCTTTGCGCTTGTGGACGGTGAGCTTGCCATACTCGGCACAGACCCCAAGGAGGATTGGTCGCTGGGGAACTATTACCTTCTCCGAGACGGCAATTGGGAGACTTTGCGAGTTCTGCCCTCGGGCATACACTGCTTTGATTACGTGGAGTTTGAGGGTGAAGGCTTTTTCGGGCTTGGAGTGAACTCGGGCGACTATCCCGTCGCTCGCTTTGACGGAGAGAGCTATGCGTCGGTTGAGTTTTACAAGGACGGCGAGCCTCTTGATACATCTTTGTACGAAACGTTACGCGTGTACAATCTTTTTGAATACCGTGGCGAGCTTTACGCCTTTTTCACCTTTGATAAAGCAGGCGAGGACGGCGCAAAGAGCTATTATATGGACCTCTACCGCTACGACGGAGAGGTGTTTGAGTATGCCTTCGGCTCGCTTCCCGCTGAGGATATGTCGGATATAGTGACCACCGACAGCGTAGCGTATTTTGTGATGAACCGCACGTTGCTCGTTACCCACGACCTGACAGGATTTTCGGGAATAGCACTTGGCAAAGATATAAAAGTATCGGATATTATAGAAGCCGACGGCAGTATATTCGTGCTTGGCTGGAAGCCTGTGAGCGAAAATTACTATGAGATAATGGTGTTTGAGGAAAAGAAGGGCGAATTTGAAAAGCGGTTCGGCTTTTTCGCCTACGCCACCGCCGGCTCATTCTGTAAGGACGGCGACACCTTTTACATTTCCTTGGGCGAGCGAGAGCACCCCGCCCTCATTCGTGATGCGGGGCGTGTGGTTGCGGTTCAAAAGTAGCGACGGCTAAACACCGCTCCTCGCGGAGAGCCAATAGGTCAGCGTTCCATATGTGTGCGAACAACACGGCCGTTGCCATCAGTCGTGTGCTAAACACACACTCATTTGCTTTGGGTGCACAATTGCTTTTGGTGCCATGTTCGCCCTACGGTGTGACGGAAGTTCTGTTCAATAAATCCGGCTTTCGCACACACATTTTTCTCCTAAAAAAAGTTAGACACATCACAATGGATTTCTCCAAAATGATGTGTCTAATTGTTTTTTTAGATTAAATCAGCCAAAAAGCTAATTATTTGCTTGCCTCTTCGATAGCAACTGCGCACGCAACGGTCATACCAACCATGGGGTTGTTACCTGCGCCGATAAGTCCCATCATCTCTACGTGAGCGGGAACAGAGGACGAGCCTGCGAACTGAGCGTCGCCGTGCATACGTCCCATTGTATCTGTCATACCGTAGGAAGCGGGGCCTGCTGCCATGTTATCGGGGTGAAGTGTACGTCCTGTACCGCCGCCAGAAGCAACAGGGAAGTAATTTACGCCGTTCTCGTTACACCACTTCTTGTAAGTGCCTGCAACGGGGTGCTGGAAGCGAGTGGGGTTAGTGGAGTTACCTGTGATGGAAACGCCAACGTTCTCAAGTCTCATGATAGCAACGCCTTCGGGAACGCTGTCAGAGCCGTAGCACTTAACCTTAGCTCTGTCACCTGTGGAGAACGCCTTCTCGGAGAGAACCGCAACCTCCTCGGTGTAGGGGTCAAACTTTGTCTCTACGTATGTGAAGCCGTTGATTCTGGAGATGATATAAGCCGCGTCCTTGCCGAGACCGTTAAGGATAACGCGAAGGGGCTTAACTCTAACCTTGTTTGCGTTAAGAGCGATCTTGATAGCGCCCTCTGCAGCCGCGAAGGACTCGTGACCTGCGAGGAAGCAGAAGCACTCTGTCTCCTCGGAAAGAAGCATCTTACCGAGATTTCCGTGACCGAGACCAACCTTTCTGTTCTCGGCAACAGAGCCGGGGATACAGAAAGCCTGAAGTCCGATACCGATAGCCGCAGCGGCGTCAGCAGCCTTCTTGCAGCCCTTCTTGATAGCGATAGCGGAGCCTACCGTGTATGCCCACTTTGCGTTCTCGAAGCAGATGGGCTGTGTTTCCTCGACGATCTTGTAGGGGTCTACGCCGTAAGCGTCGCAGATCTCCTTGCACTCGTCGATAGAATTGATACCGTATTCCTTAAGAGCGGCAAGGATCTTCGCCTCGCGTCTCTCGTAACCTTCAAATTTAGCCATTATACATTACCTCCTTGATTAGTCCTTACGGGGGTCGATGTACTTAGCGGCATCAGCAAATCTACCGTATGTACCCTTGGACTTCTCGTAAGCTTCGTTGGGCTCCATGCCCTTCTTGATGAAGTCGGTCATCTTGCCGAGAGATACGAACTCGTAGCCGATAACCTCGTTGTTCTCATCAAGAGCCATTCTTGTGCAGTAGCCCTCTGTCATCTCAAGGTATCTTACGCCCTTTTCCTTAGTACCGTACATAGTACCAACCATGGAGCGCTCGCCCTTACCGAGGTCTTCCATACCCGCGCCGATAACGAGACCGCCCTCGGAGAACGCCGACTGGCTGCGTCCGTAAACGATCTGAAGGAAAAGCTCACGCATAGCTGTGTTGATAGCGTCACAAACAAGGTCTGTATTAAGAGCCTCAAGAAGTGTCTTGCCGGGAAGGATCTCAGCCGCCATAGCTGCCGAGTGAGTCATACCCGAGCATCCGATCGTCTCAACGAGAGCTTCCTCGATGATACCGTTCTTTACGTTAAGAGAAAGCTTGCAGGCACCCTGCTGAGGAGCACACCATCCCACACCGTGGGTGTATGCCGAAATATCGGTGATCTGCTTTGCTTCGATCCATTTGCCCTCTTCGGGAATGGGAGCGGGTCCGTGGTGAGGACCCTTTTTTACTACGCACATGTGCTGCACTTCTGTGCTCATTGCGTAAGGGGTTTCACTTACATTGCTCATGTTAATGTTCTCCTTATGTAATTAAATTTTAAACTTACTTAAGCAGCGGCTCGATTGCCTCTGCGTAGAGCTTGCCAATAAAGGCGGCTCCGTTCTGGTTGGGATGAACTCCGTCAGCCGAGTAGAATTTGGGTTCGGGCTGTGTCTTGATAGCCTCCGAGAAGCGCTCGTCAAGAGGAATATAGACGTCGGCGAACTCCTCCGCAAGCTTTCTTACGATGGGGAGTACCGTCTTGAGGTCCTCGCGCATATGCTCCTTGTCCTCGCAGTCAAGAAGATAGGGCGAAAGCATGATTATCTTTGCGTTCGTCTCCCTCTTGATACGTTCAAGAATTGCGCGGTAGTTTGTCTCTATCTGAGCGTCGGTGGTAGCAATTCGGTCGTTGCCGTAGCGGTGCCAAATATCGTTGATACCGATGAGGATAGAGAAAATGTCGGGCTGAAACTCAATAGCATCCTTGTAAAGCCTGTCAAAGACCTGACCTGTACGGTTTCCGCTGATACCGAAGTTGTAAAAATCAAACTCGGTGTCGGGGTGCGCCCCCGCGATAAGCTGAGACGCAAATTTGGGGTAACCGTTACCCATGTTGTGATAATTTCTCTTGTCACGTCCCGCATCGGTGATGCTGTCGCCCTGAAAGAGTATCTTTACCTTCTTCACATTACTTTACGATTTCGCCGTAAACCTGACCGAATGCGCCTGCGGCGTTGCACTCGTCTGTGTCGATGTGCATTGCGAGAGCGAACTTGGGGCTTACGCGTACAACAACGTCGTCGAAGATAAGGGGACGAGCTGTGTCAAGCTGAACCTTAACGATCTGCTTGTCCTCAACGCCTATCTCAGCGGCATCCTCGGGAGTCATGTGAATGTGTCTCTTAGCGACCATAACGCCCTCGTTTATTTCAACCTCGCCGCAAGGACCTACGAGCTTAACGCCGGGAGTGCCCGCAACGTCGCCGCTCTCACGAACGGGGGGAGTGATGCCGAGCGCGCGAGCGTCTGTGTAGGATACCTCAACCTGATCTGCGGGTCTTGTGGGACCGAGGATGCTCATCTTAAGAGAACCCTTGGGACCTACGACCTCAACCTTTTCCTCGCAAGCGAACTGACCGGGCTGGGAAAGATCCTTCTTGTTTGTAAGGGTAGCGCCCTCACCGAAAAGGATCGCCAGAGTAGCATCGCAAACATGGATGTGTCTTGCGGATGTCTCTACCAAAATTTTCTTTGCCATGATTTTTGTTCCTTTCTGATAGTGTTAAAATTTTATCACGTACTGATACAGTATACATTATATCATAAAAAAATCAATTTGTAAATGCCGAAATCAAATAATTTTCTTGTTTTTTGTAAAAAAGAAGAGTTAGTTTTGGCTTGGGGGGCGCTTTTTGGGGGAAAAGCTCCGCAAAAAACTTTTGTCTCGGGGTAATATTTGTTGAAGTTTGTGCCTACGCCCATAGTTTGCGACAACCGCTTGGGATATTTAGTGCGTAGCCATAACAATAGCTCCCGCAAGCGTTGGGGTCCCCCTCCCCAAACGCTCCACAAAAAATCAAAAACCAAGGCGAAGGCTAAACGCCGTCGCCTTGGTTTACGCGTTTTTATTTGACCTCTTTTTAGGCAAAAGAATGACTATCGCCTCGGCGGTCACGAAAGTGCCGTCCTCCGAGGGCTTCTCGTAGGTGAAGCGGATATAGCCCTGCTCTATCTTTTCGGTGTCGATAATGGGCGAGAGGATAATATCTTCCTCAAACTCGTTTGAGTAATACTCTGTCTCCATCTCCCTTTAATCCCAAAGCAATTTCAAGCACGGCTCGAGCATTACGCCCTCGCGGTGCGGAGTTGGAAATTTCATGGTGTAGTCGATGACCGCGGCGGTAAAGTCGCAGGCTTTATGTGCAGCCTTCTCGAAGCTGTCCCCCGCCAGCACCCTGCCCAAGAGGGTCGAGGCGAAGATGTCGCCCGTGCCGGGGTAGCTTGCCGAAAGGCGAGCCTTCTTGTTTGTGAATATACCGTTCCCATCCGTGCCGAAGGTGAGCACCGAGCCGCAGGCTTCAAAGCCCGTAACGGCTATTTTTTTCGCGCCCATATCCAAGAGCTTTTGGATAAGCTCATCGGCAAGATTTTCGACTCGTCTCTCGTCCATGCCGTCAAGCGGAATATAGGGAGTGCCCGTGAGGAAGCATGCCTCGGTGTAGTTGGGCGTGATGATGTCTGCCTTGTGCACAAGGTGGCGCATGCCCTCGCCCATTTCTTTTGTGTAGGTGGAATAGAGCGTGCCGTCGTCGCCCATTACGGGGTCAACGAGAATAGGAGCGCCCTTGTTGGCGAATTCGTCTATAAACTTGGCGACTCGCTCTATCTGCGCCTCGCTTCCGAGAAAGCCGCTGTAAACCGAATCGAATTTCAGCCCCAGACTGCGGAAGTGGTCGGAGATACCGTCCATTTCGCCGCTGAGGTCAACGAATAGCATATCGGTAAAGCCGCCCGTGTGAGTTGAAAGCAGGGCGGTGGGCACGGGAACGGTCTGGACTCCCATAGCCGAGAGGGTGGGAATGATTACCGTCAGCGCGCATCTGCCGAAGCAGGAAAGGTCGTGTATAGCGGCGACCTTGGGTGGAATGGTGAACATGGTTTACTCCGTGGTATTAAAATTTTGGCAGCCCTTGCACTTGCCGTAAAGGACTGATTTTTTGCTGTCTATCGAGAAGCCGTGCTCCTCGTAAATATGGCGCAGAAGCTCGATGCTGTTAGGGCACTCGAGGTGCACCAGCTTGCCGCAGTCGGCGCACTTGAGGTGCAGGTGGCGGCAACATTCCTCGTCGCTGCCGATGTATTGAAACACCGATGACGCCAGCTCGCTTTCCTTGAATTTGCGGACAACGCCGTCGTTTACCAGCCTTTCAAGCAGTCTGTAGAGCGAGCTTTTGCCCACCGAAGCGCCCGAGGCGCAGAGCGCCCCGAAAAGCTCGTCAACCGTGAATTGGCGGTCGGCGTTTTGCGCCATGTATTCAATTAACGCCTTTTTTCCGGCAGTGTTGTATGACGTGCTTCTCATATGCGCTCCTTGGGATAGTTAGTTTATGTGTCTTTTTTGTTCCTTTTTGGGAAAATCGGCTCACGGACAGGAGCTTATATCTCCTTTTGCGTTTTCAGTCACGCCGCGCCACCGTCAGAAAGAACAGCTTTTCAAGAGCCGCGCGCCTTGTCTCAAAAGTAACGCCGTCAAAGGACAGCGACGAGAGTCCGCGGAGCGATGAGGAAAGCGGTCTGCCAAGGAGCTTGGCAAGGGCTTCCTTGCGTGTCCATATCCTGCACAGCTGTTCGGGCGTCGGTTCTTCGCAAAAGGCCTTGTACTCGTCGGAGGCGAGAAACCTCGCCGCGAATCTGTCAAGGTCTACTCTGTCAAAGGCGACTGTTTCCTGAAGGTCAATGCCTACGGGCTTGTCGGAAAGCGCCATAGCGCAGAGTCCGCCCGAGTGCGAAACGCTGAAATGCAGGGGCGAGCCGCGCAAAACAGGCTTGCCCGAGGGAAGCGTGTCGATGCGGAAATCCTTTATTCCGCGCTTGTTCAAGGCATCGCTTAAGAGGAGCATGCCCGTCGCCCGTTCAAGACGGGGAATGCCCTTTTTTTGGTTTATATAGTCTGTGACCGAGAGCGGCAGAGACAGCGCGCCGCCCACGTTCTCCGAGATTCGAATGATTCTCAGGTCCAGCATAGGCTCTCCTTTATGACGCGTTCTACTTGGTATATTTATTTAAGTATACCATATTTAAATCGACATTTCAAGAGGTTTTGAAAAAATCCCGCGCCTTGCCACCCGCAAGCCCGCACTTTTATCAAAGAATTAAAAAAATTGGCGTTTACCTATGGACAAACGCTCAAAAAAGGTGTAAAATATCCGTATATCAGTTTACTTTTTCAAAACAGGCGGATAATTTATGAAAACAGAAACACAATATCCCACCATAGAGGAGCTTGCCGCGCAAACCCGCGAGGAAGCCCCGATAGCCGCGGCGCAGTGCGCTCCGCACCCCGACACCGACCGACTTATAAAAATATACGCTTTGTTCATAAGCCTTGCCTTTCTCGCGGCGACCCCCCTTGCCGTCCTCTACACGGGCGAAAGCGATTTCTGGAGCAATCTTGCGAGAATACTCACCTCGCCCTCCGAGCTTGTCACCGACTATTTTGCGCTGGGCGGACTTGGAAGCGCCTTTTTCAACGCCGCGGTCTGCGGTCTGCTCTGTAATCTTATCATTGCAATAAGCCGCACCAAGGCAAACGCCACCACGCTGGCAGGCTACATGCTTGTTATCGCGCACTGCTTCTACGGACTTAATTTTCTTAATATGTGGCCGCCCTTTTTCGGCGTCCTCGTCTACTGCGGAGTGATGAAAAAGCCCTTTAAAGAGAACGTGCACGTGTCGTTTTTCTCCACCGCGCTTTCGCCCTTTGTCAGCGAGGTTCTGTTCAGATACTCCATAGGCAGCTTTGACGCGTCGGTAACGCAGATAAGCGCCGTCGGAATCATACTTTCGCTGATATTCGGTCTGGCGATGGGCTTTGTTGTGCCCGCGCTTCTGCCCGGCACTACGGCAATGCACCGCGGCTACAACATGTACAAGGCGGGGCTTGCCATAGGTATTCTCGGCATATTTATCTATGCCTTCATGTACCGTACGCTGGGAGTCGAACAGCCTGTTCACATGGTGATAGATAACCCCGAATACTACGGTCTGCCCTATGCGTACAGAGGATTTATGAATATCTTTTTCGCTCTGTTCCTCGGGGTCACACTGCTCATGGGATTTTTCGCCGGCGGCAGAAGCTTCAAGGGCTATGGCGCGCTGTTAAGGAGCACAGGCTACGGCACAGACTTCACCGATAAGTTCGGCATGCCGCTCTGCCTTGTGAATCTGGCAGTCTACGGATTTTGCATATTGGTCTACTTCAATATAATATTCGTGCTTCCCGAGTTTCTGGACTTTCTGCCCAAGGGCGTAGGCTTTACCGGCGCGACTGTGGGTGTGACCTTTGCGGCGCTGACCTTTGCCTCGGACGGTCAGCACCCAAGAAACGTCTTTCCGATAGTGTTGGGGTACGTTTTGCTGTCCGCGCTTACCTGCGTTATTTGCGCCCTGTGCGGATTTGATATCCCTTGGTCACTGTCCACGCAGAGCTACATAAACGGACTTGCCTTCGCCACGGGACTCTGCCCCTTCGCGGGTAAATACGGCTTCAAGATAGGCGTGCTGGCAGGCTTTGTCAGCGCTATAATATGCACCTCTACCGCGGGCATGCACGGCGGCTTCGTGCTTTACAACGGAGGTTTCAACGCGGGACTTACCGCGCTGGTGCTTATTCCTATTCTCGATTTTTACAAAATCTCCCCCAAGTACGAGGACGATACGCATTAATATTAATAGGCGACGAAATAAATTTTAACAAAAATTCAAAAAAACTCTTGACAAAACGCTTCATATAGGTTATAATAAGCGGTGTCATTGTGTAAAAGCGTAAAAAGGCTGTAAAGCAACACGCTTCCGATAAACATCAAGGAGGTGCATATAATGCTCAGAACTTACCAACCCAAAAAGCGTCAGAGAAAGAAGGAGCATGGCTTCAGAAAGAGAATGAAGACTTCCGACGGAAGAAACGTTCTCAAGAGAAGACGCGCTAAAGGCAGAAAGAGACTGACCTATTAATTTAAGCCAACGGCTTATTTGGTTAAAACCGCCGATGACTCTGACTAAAATTCCGCTTCGGGAGTTTTCAGACCATCGCGGTTTTTTCTCGCGTTTATTTATCAAAACAAACCCCAAACACTATTTTACAAAAAATCAAATCAACACACAAATTTACGGAAGAGTTGTAAAGCAATGAAAGACATAGCCATAAAAGAACATCATCTTTATAATAAGACGTTTACACGGGGCGAGCGATTCGTAGGGCGTTATATTTCGGTGCATATTCTCACCGATTACGCCGCAAAAAAACGCATGCTCGCGCACCCGCAGAAAATATACACAAACAGAATAGGCATTTCGGTTACTAAAAAGATCGGAGGCGCGGTGGAGCGCAACCGAGCTAAGCGCGTGATACGCGCGGGGCTTCGCATGCTTCGCGAGACTCATACGCTGAGGACCGGAAAGCTGGTAGTTATCGCCGCAAGACCCGCTATAGCGGGCAAAAGCTCGCTCGATATCCGCGCTGAGCTTGAGCACGCAATGAAAAAGCTGGATATGCTCGGTAACACCGCCCAAAACAACTCATGAAATATTTGTGCATATGGCTTGTCCGCTTTTATCAGAAGTTTTTGTCGCCCCTTAAAGGAAACCCGACATGCAGGTTCACCCCTTCATGTTCCGCCTATGCGATAGACGCATTTATGAAACGTGGCTTTTTTGTGGGCTTCGCTCTCACGGTATGGCGCGTGCTTCGGTGCAATCCATTTGTACCCGGAGGCTATGATCCCGTACCCGACAAGCGGAGACACAGGGTAAAAGGTGCTGACTTAACTCCCAAAAACAATGATAAACAAATACAAAGAGAGGAAAATCGTGTCAATGACGACACGAGCATTTAAGAGATGTTAGATGCTATCTACAGAGCAATAGGTAAATTCCTCGGACTGATCGACGGAGCTATGGGTAGCTACGTCATCGCCCTTTTTATCTTTGCGATCATCATTGAGCTTCTTATGCTTCCTTTCGGAATCAAACAGCAAAAGAACTCGATCAAGCAGGCAAAGCTCCGTCCCAAGGAAATGGCTATCCGCAAAAAATACGCGGGCAGAAACGACCAGGCAACACAGCAAAAGGTATCTCAGGAGATACAGGAGCTTTACCAGAAAGAGGGCTTCAACCCCATGTCGGGCTGTCTCCCCCTTCTCATTCAGCTTCCTATTATTCTTATACTCTATCAAATCGTTATCAATCCTCTTGCATACGTGGTAGGTATGAGCGAGGAGGCTGTTCTCGGTCTCACACAGTTTGTAAACGCGACGGCTGAGGCAGGAGGTCTCGGCGAGGCTATCGCCGCCAACTCCAGAGGAACTATCGAACTTATCAACGTTATTACCGAGCACGGACTTGCGGCGTTCGAGGGTCTTAAGACCTTCGCGTTCACCGACCTGGCTATAAGCGGAGAAGCTATTTACACAGAGCTTGCAAGCGCAGTCAGCATCGGTCTGCCCGACTTCAACTTCCTCGGTCTTAACCTCGCGCTCGTTCCCTCGCTCTCCAAGCCCGATTGGAACTGGCTTATCCCCGTTATCACCTTCGGTGTGTATTTCGGAAGCATGAAGCTCAACAGAAAGCTGACATTCCAGCCCCAGATGGCGGCAAACGATGCACAGCAGGGCTGTTCCAACAACATAATGGACATCTCCATGCCCTTGATGAGCGTTTATATCACCTTTGTCGTTCCCGGCGCTATCGGCGTTTACTGGATATTCAAGAGCTTGCTTTCAACTCTTAAGCAGTTTGTAATGAGCAAGGTTCTTCCCCTTCCCAGATTCACCGAGGAGGACTACAAGGCGGCTGAAAAGGAAATGAAGGCTAAATCCAAGGGCGAAAGGCGCACCTACGTGAACACCACCGGTGTAAAGCCCCGCTCGCTTCACCACATTGACGACGAGGACTACGAAACTCCCGTAGAGCAGCCCAAGCAGAAGAAAAAGTCTGCCGAGGAAGCTCCCAAGGAAGGAATTGCTTCGCTTATCGATGCGGCTCCCGTGAAAAAAGATGAAGGTATCGACAAAGTTGCTGAGGAAATGGAGTCCGAGAAAACCGAAAACGTCGCCGAGTCCGCAGAGACCGCCGACGCAGAAACTCAAAAAGAAAACAACGACTAATTTATAATTATATTGGAGATTTTGTTGTGAAAAAGGAAATTACAGTATCCGCAAAAACTCTGGAGCTTGCCCTTAAGAAGGCTGCCGAGGAGCTTGAAGCTCCCTCTGTCGAGGCTCTTGAGTATACAGTTCTTGAAAAAGAGAAGAAAGGCTTCCTTGGCATCGGCGCGTGCGACGCGAAGATCCTTGCGAGTTACACAAAGGGCGGCGTTGAAATAGCGGTTGACTTCATCAAGACTATTCTCGCCGACATGAATATCGAAGCGAACATTACTCTCGTTGATGCGGACAACGCCGACAAGCAGATAAACATCGACGGTAAGGACGTCGGCATGCTCATCGGTCACCACGGTGAAACTATGGATTCGCTCCAGTACCTTGTAAACCTCGCCGCTAACCAGAAGGAAGAGGGCGTGAAGCGCGAATTCGTTAAGATCATCGTTGATATCGAGGGCTACCGCGCTAAGCGCGAGCAGACACTTCGCGACCTTGCGCGCAGAATGGCAAACAAGGTTATCAAGTACAAAAAGAGCGTTATGCTCGAGCCCATGAACCCCTATGAGAGAAGAATAATTCACTCCGAGGTTCAGAATATCAAGGGCGTTTCCACAAACTCTATCGGCTCGGAGAACAACCGCAAGGTAGTTGTCTTCCTTGACGATAAGGAGTAATTATCGAATATTTACAAAGAAAAAGGGCTGAATTTTCAAGAATTCAGCCCTTTTGTTATAGTTTTTGCAAATTATTTGGATGCGAGGCACTGCGCCAATGCGAGGATTCCGTCGATAATGAGGAATACGCCCGAGACGATGAACACCCACGCGATAGCTCCGCCCTGGTTGAAGAAAAGGCAGATGCCTGCAAATACGCAGATTGCCGGTTCTACAAGAGAAAGAATTGTTAGAAGAATATTTTTGCCGAAGAAAGCCGCTTTAAATGTGCTTATTACTTGAAGTATTCCGTAGATAAGCAGAAGCGCGCCCATTATGTACAGCGCAACGCTTACAAAAGCCCAGCCGAACACCAGCACCAGCACGCCTACGACTGCTTTGACTACGGCGGTGGTTACCAGGTTGTGGGCAAGGTCGAGCACGGCGAGAACCATAAGCGCTACGCCGATAACCGTCATGGCGATGCTTACCACCTGTCCCTTAAGAATGATAAAGAGTACGCCCAGCGCGATAGTGAGCGCCGCGGACACCAGCTTGTTTTGCTTTTGAGTATTCATAAAACCTCCGTGAAAACCTTTCGGGATATTTTCCTTTTTTATATTTTATCACAAAAATTTGGATTTGTAAAGAGTTAAATTTCCTTCTTGCGGAGGCTGACAAAAAACAAAATAGCACACGTAAATAAAGGCGCTCGCTAAACGCGAGCGCCTTTGCCGCCTATTTTGTGCCGAACAGTCTGTCGCCTGCGTCTCCGAGACCGGGGAGAATGTAGCCGTTTTCGTTAAGACATCTGTCAAGCGTCGAGACGTATATCTTAACGTCGGGGTGTGCCTCGGCTACTCGGGATACGCCCTCGGGCGCGCCGATGATCGCCATGAATCTGATGTTCTTGCAACCGCGCTTCTTAAGGAGCTCTATGGCGTCACACGCGCTTCCGCCTGTGGCGAGCATTGGGTCTACCACCAGCACGAACTTGTCCTCTATGCCTTCCGGGAGCTTGCAGTAGTAGGACTGGGGCTGAAGCGTCTCCTCGTCACGGTACATGCCTATGTGACCAACCTTAGCCAATGGGAAAAGCACGTGTATGCCGTTTACCATTCCCAGACCCGCGCGGAGAATGGGAACTATTGCCACCGCGTTGTCCTTTACCACCTGCTGTTTGCAGGTCTCAAGAGGAGTTTTTACCTCGACCTCTATGGTGGGTACTCCGTCCTTAAGACACTCGTAGGTCATAAGCGTGGTTATTTCCTCCACCAGCTCGCGGAACTCCTTTGTGCTGGTGCGTTCGTCGCGGAGGATGGCTATTTTGTGTTTGATAAGCGGATGGTCAAAGATGACCACGTTATCGTAATTTTTCATTTTAGTTCTCCTTGCCTGTTCTCAGGCCTTTTTGTTTCTGTGAAGTATGATGTTTACAATTATACCAAGTATAAGAGCGCAAGCTATTGCGGTGATAGTCACCTTTCCGATAGCCATAGCCGTGCCGCCTATACCCGAGATAAGAATAACGGATACGGTAAAGAGGTTTGCGTGGTCCTCAAGGTCAACCTTCTGTATCATCTTAAGACCCGAAACCGCTATGAAGCCGTAGAGGGTGATACAAACACCGCCCATTACGCAACCGGGGATGGAATCAAGAAAAGCTACAAAGGGAGAGATAAAGGAAATAAGGATAGACATGATAGCTGTTGTGGTGATAGTGGCTACCGATGCGTTGCGGGTAATGGCAACACAGCCAACCGATTCGCCGTATGTAGTGTTGGGGCATCCGCCAAAGAACGCGCCTGCAACAGAACCTATACCGTCTCCGAGGAGAGTTCTGTGAAGACCGGGCTCTTCCGTAAGGTCAGTTCCGATGATAGACGAGAGATTCTTGTGGTCTGCGATGTGCTCCGCGAAAACCACGAAAGCAACGGGAATGTAAGCTACCGCAACGCTTGCGAGGTAGCTTGCGTCGAAATCAGCGATGCCCTTGAATGCCTTTACAAAGGTGAATTCGGGAACCGAAATGAATGTGCTGAGATTAACACCGTCAGCCACGAGAGCCTTGAAGGGGGCAAAGTCGATGATCTTAAGCGCATCAACTCCTGCGGCGTAACCGATAACCGTGAACACAAGCGCTACGGCGTAGCCGGAAAGCACGCCTATAATGAAAGGAATGAGCTTGGTCATTTTCTTACCGTAAGTGGAGCAAAGAATAACCACTACAAAGGTGACCATAGCGCATATAAAGGATACCCAGAGATTGCCGCTCATAATGAACGCGCCGTTTCCGTCCTGAGGACCGTAAGAGAAAACGTCATTGATAGCCGCACCGGCAAGCGAAAGACCGATAAGAGCGACTGTGGGGCCTATAACTGCCGCGGGCATGAGCTTGTTTATCCACTTTACGCCTGCGAATTTAACTACGATAGCGATAACCACGTATACCAGACCCGCCAACAGCGCGCCGATAACGAGACCGAGATAGCCCAGCTGCATTGAGGTTGCGCCCGCAAATGCCGCGCACATAGAGCCTATAAATGCGAATGACGAGCCAAGGAATACAGGGCTGCGGAATTTGGTGAAGAGCTGATATACAAGTGTTCCTACACCTGCTCCGAAGAGCGCCGCGGATGCGGTCATGCCGTTTCCGACTATGGCGGGAACCGCTATGGTCGCTGCCATGATAGCAAGTAATTGCTGGATGGCAAACACGATAAGTTTGCCGAATTTCGGTTTGTCGTGGATGTCGTAGATTAGATTCTTTTCCATGGGATGCCTCCGTTATTTTATTTTTACAAGAACGCCGGAAGCTGTGTTCCGCTATTCTCCTCACCATTTTACCACATAATAAGTTAAAAGTCAACAAAATACAGCAAAAAGATAAAAGAAAATTGTGCAAATTTGCGTAAAATGGGGGCGCCTTGCCAAACAGAAAAGGAGCTGAGTTGTCAAAGGCTCAGCTCCTTAACATATTACACATATATATAACGTTTACAGGCTTTCCAGATATCTGCAGGCCGCGAGTGCGGCAACCGCGCCGTCGGCGGTGGCGGTGGTTATCTGTCGGATAGCCTTCTGTCGGCAGTCGCCCGCCACGAACACGCCGTCGGTGGACGTCTTGCAGGACTCGTCCGAGTCGAAGTATCCGCCCATGTTGAGCGCCGCCAGCTTTGCGAAGATGTCGTTCTTGGGCAACAGACCTATGGCGACGAAAAGTCCGTCAAGCTCTATGTTCTGCTCGCCCGCCGCGGTTTTTACAGTCACCGCGGTAAGCTCGTCTGCGCCGATCAGCTTTTCAACCGTCGCGCCCGTGATTATCTCAACGTTGGGGAGAGCTGCCAGCTTGTTCTGAAGCTTTGTTTCGCCCGTGAGGGTGTCAAGGTTCTGTATAACGTAGACTTTTTTCGAGGTCTCGGCAAGGAGTATGGCTTCTTGGAGCGCCGAGTTTCCTCCGCCCACAACGCCAACTGTTTTTCCCTTATAGAAAGCGCCGTCGCAGACCGCGCAATAAGAGACTCCGTTGCCGCAAAGCTCGTTTTCGCGTTCAAGTCCAAGCTGTCTGTGCTTTACGCCTACGGCGATTATGAGGGTCTTTCCGTCGTACTCGCCGCCATCGCAGATAACCTTTTTGAAGCTACCCATGTCGCGAACCTCGACTACCTCGTCCATCTCAATATCCGCGCCAAGCTCCAGCGCCTGCTCGACCATTTTGTCGGCAAGCTCCAGACCGCTTACCTGTGAAAAAGCGGGATAGTTCTCGATTTTGGGTGAGTGAGTCATCTGACCGCCGAAGCTGGATTTTTCGATGACCAGAACACTTTTTTCCGCTCTTCTCGCATAGATAGCGGCGGTAAGACCTGCGGGTCCCGCACCAATTACTATAATATCGTACATATTAGATTGTACGGAGAGCCTTTCGGCTCTCCGTTCCTTTCGTATTACTTATGCTTTTACCTGAGTTGCGATAAAGTCTTTTACGCCTGCGATCTCAACGAATTTAGCTGCGCCTTGAGCACTCTCTACGACGAGCGTGGGTGCCTGCTTGAGTCCGTATCCGCGCGCCAGATCCTCGTTGTCCTCAACGTAGAGCTTTTCGAACTCGATGCCCTCTTTTTCAAGCATCGAAGCGGCTATTTTGCACTTGGGGCAGGTCTTTGTGGCGAAGAGCATAACTCTTGTGGGGGTTATGGGGCACTCTGCCGCGTCTGCCGCTTTTTTCTTAAGAATATTCTGTGTGATCGCCGCATGGTCGATGTTGTAGACGAGTCTGTCCTTGTACTCCTGGCTCTTTCCGTCGTTCCAGTTGTTTACGGGGCGGTAGTAGCCTGTGATACGGCTGTATACCCCGGCGGAAGCTCCGCAAATGGGGCACCCGAAGTGCTCACGCGCCAGGTAGCCGTGGGTCTTACATACAGAGTATGTGGGAGACATAGTATAATAAGGAAGCTTGTAGTTTTCCGCGATCTTACGTACAAGGTTGGCGGCTGACTTCCAGTCAGGCAGCTTTTCTCCGAGAAAAGCATGGAAAACAGTGCCCGATGTGTAGAGTGTCTGGAGCTCGTCCTGAATGTCGAGTGCGGCGAAGATGTCGTCTGTGTAGCCAACGGGAAGGTGAGAGCTGTTGGTGTAGTAAGGAGAGCTGTCCCCGTCCTTTGCGGCTGTTACCATGTCGGGGTAGTGCTTGAGGTCGTGCTTTGCGAGTCTGAAAGATGTGGACTCTGCGGGAGTTGCCTCAAGGTTGTAGAGGTCGCCGTACATTTCCTGATAGTCGGAAAGTCTCTCGCGCATGTGGTTGAGAACGCGCTTGGTGAATTCCTGCGTCTCGGCGTTTGTCATATCCTTCTTTATCCATTTTGCGTTGAGACCCGCCTCGTTCATACCAACGAGACCGATGGTGGAGAAGTGGTTGTTGAACGTGCCGAGGTAACGCTTGGTGTAGGGGTAGAGTCCCTCGTCAAGAAGCTTGGTGATAACTGTTCTCTTTATCTTGAGAGAGCGAGCAGAAATGTCCATAAGATGGTCGAGTCTGCGCATGAAATCAGCTTCATCATCAGCAAGATATGCTATACGGGGCATGTTGATCGTAACGACTCCCACAGAGCCTGTGCTCTCGCCGGAGCCGAAGAAACCGCCCGACTTTTTGCGGAGCTCGCGGAGGTCAAGACGGAGACGGCAGCACATACTTCTTACGTCGGAGGGCTCCATGTCGGAGTTGATGTAATTGGAGAAGTAGGGTGTTCCGTACTTTGCGGTCATCTCAAAGAGGAGCTTGTTGTTCTCGGTCTCAGACCAGTCGAAGTTGCTTGTGATAGAATAAGTGGGGATGGGATACTGGAATCCGCGTCCGTTTGCGTCGCCCTCGATCATTGTCTCGATAAACGCCTTGTTTATCATATCCATTTCCTTCTGGCAGTCGCCGTACTTGAAGTCCATTTCCTTGCCGCCGATAATAGCGTACTGCTCAGCGAGGTCGGCGGGGCATACCCAGTCGAGTGTGATGTTGGAGAAGGGAGCCTGCGTACCCCAACGCGAGGGGGTGTTTACGCCGTAAATGAAGGACTCGATGCACTTCTTTACCTGGTCGTAATTGAGGTTGTCAACCTTTACGAAGGGAGCGAGATACGTGTCAAAGGAGGAGAACGCCTGCGCGCCCGCCCACTCGTTCTGCATGATGCCGAGGAAGTTTACCATCTGGTTGCAGAGTGTGGCAAGGTGCTTTGCGGGGGCAGAGGTGATCTTGCCTGTAACGCCGCCGAGACCTTCCTTTATAAGCTGCTTGAGCGACCAGCCCGCGCAATAACCCGTGAGCATGGAAAGGTCGTGAATGTGAATGTCGGCGTTCTTGTGCGCGTTCGCGATCTCGTCGTCGTATATCTCGGAGAGCCAGTAGTTTGCGGTTACCGCGCCCGAGTTGGAAAGAATAAGACCGCCTACCGAGTAGGTTACGGTGGAGTTTTCCTTAACTCTCCAGTCGTTGTCCTTTACGTAATTGTCCACGATCTCCTTGTAGTCGAGAATTGTGGATTTCATGTTTCTCATCTTCTCGCGCTGACGGCGGTAGAGAATGTATGCCTTTGCCACGTCGGCGTAGCCTGCCTGAACGAGCACCGACTCAACAGAGTCCTGAATATCCTCAACGGCAACCATTCCTTCCTTGATCTTGGGCTCGAAATCTGCCGATACCTTGAGGGCAAGCATGTCTATCACAGTGGGGTGATACTGCTTCTGCTGAGCCTCAAATGCCTTTATGATAGCCGTACTTATCTTGCTTAACTCGAAATCTACGGTTTGACCGTCTCTTTTTGCTACCTTGTACATAGTCGTTTTCCTTTCATCATGTTGTGTTTATATTGTGTTTGTACCTACAAAAAGTGCTTAGCAAGAAAAATTATAACACAATATACAGTGTTTGTCAACACGGTTTCACCCAAAATATTGAATTTTGCCATTCTGCACAAAAAAAGGCACTAAAAATCGTCATTTTGTAAAAAATAATATTTTTCGACCGCGAAAGCCTTTGTTTTAAAGGCTTTTTTGAGGGTGGATGGTGAAAAATGGCGTAATATATCTTGTGTTGGGGTATTGACAAAATCGGAATATGTAGTATAATATTTAATGCATGCCGCGCCAACCACGCGGCTATTTGAGTGCAAAAAACAGGCTTGCGCGGCTTTTGATCGGGCCGCGGAACATTACATGATTACGTAATATAAAAGGAGGAAGAAATGAAGGTCATTAAGAGAAACGGCTCGGAGGTCGCGTTTGATATATCGAAGATAATCACCGCCATTACGAAAGCCAACGAAGCGGTTGAAGAAGACGCGAGAATGACACCCATGCAGATAAAGCGCATCGCCGAGGCGGTGGAGCTTAGCTGTATACGCACAAACCGCGCCCCCGAGGTGGAGGAGATACAGGATATGGTGGAGAGCCAGATCATGGCGCACGGCGCGTATGAGGTGGCTAAGAAATATATTACCTATAGATACACCCGTAATCTTGTTCGCCGCTCCAACACCACCGACGACAAGATACTCAGTCTTATAGAGTGCTGTAACGAGGAGGCGAAGCAGGAGAACGCCAACAAGAACCCCACTGTAAACAGCGTTCAGCGTGATTACATGGCAGGCGAGGTCAGCCGTGACATCACAAGCAGAATATTGCTTCCCGAGGAAATAGTAAAGGCGCACGAGGAGGGAATTATCCACTTCCACGACACCGACTATTACGCTCAGCATATGCACAACTGCGACCTTGTAAACCTTGAGGATATGCTTCAGAACGGCACGGTCATTTCGGGCACGATGATAGAGCGCCCCCATAGCTTTTCCACCGCTTGTAACATCGCTACCCAGATAATCGCGCAGGTGGCAAGTAACCAGTACGGCGGACAGAGCATATCGCTTACGCACCTTGCGCCCTTCGTGCAGGTCAGCCGCGAGAAGTTCAGAAAACAGCTCCGCGCCGAGCTTTTGGAGGCGGGCACCGATATTTCCGAGGAGCATTTCGACAAAATGGTCGAGAACAGACTGCGTGAGGAAATAAAGCGCGGCGTTCAGACTATTCAGTATCAGGTGGTCACTCTGCTTACGACTAACGGACAAGCTCCCTTTGTTACCGTTTTCATGTATCTTGGAGAGGCTAAGGACGAGCAGGAGAAGAAAGACCTTGCCATTATTATAGAGGAAACTCTCAATCAGCGCTGCGTGGGCGTTAAGAACGAGGCGGGTATCTACGTAACTCCCGCGTTCCCCAAGCTCATTTACGTGCTTGAGGAGCAGAATATTCACGAGGATTCGCCCTATTACTACCTCACCAAGCTGGCGGCAAAGTGCACCGCAAAGCGCATGGTGCCCGACTATATCTCCGAGAAGAAGATGCTGGAGCTTAAGGTTGACAAGAACGGCGACGGTCATTGCTACACCTGCATGGGCTGCCGTAGCTTCCTTACTCCTTACGTTGACGAAAACGGAAAGCCCAAGTATTACGGACGCTTCAATCAGGGCGTTGTAACTATAAATCTTGTTGACGTGGCGCTTTCCTCGGGCGGAAATATCGAAAAGTTCTGGAAGGTCTTTGACGAGCGCCTTGAGCTCTGCCACAGAGCGCTTATGTGCCGTCACGAGAGACTTAAGGGCACCACCTCTGACGTAGCTCCTATCCTTTGGCAGCACGGCGCGCTGGCGAGACTTGAAAAGGGCGAGACTATCGATAAGCTCCTCTACGGTGGATATTCTACCATTTCGCTGGGCTACGCGGGTCTTTACGAGTGCGTGAAATATATGACCGGCAAGTCGCATACCGACCCCTCGGCAACCCCATTTGCGCTTAGCGTAATGCAATATATGAACGATGCCTGCAAGAGATGGAAGACCGACCATAACATCGACTTCAGCCTTTACGGCACACCCCTTGAGTCCACCACTTATAAATTCGCTAAGTGCTTGCAGAAGCGCTTTGGCATAGTCCCCGGTATCACCGATAAGGGCTATATCACCAACAGCTATCATATTCACGTTACCGAGGAGGTTGACGCCTTTACAAAGCTCGAGTTCGAGTCCAAGTTCCAGGCGCTCTCGCCCGGCGGAGCTATCAGCTACGTTGAAGTTCCCGACATGCAACAGAACCTTGAGGCGGTGCTTCAGGTCATGAAGTTTATCTACGATAACATCATGTACGCCGAGCTTAATACCAAGTCTGACTATTGCCAGGAGTGCGGCTTTGACGGCGAGATAGAGATAGTCGAGGAGGACGGCAAGCTGGTCTGGAAGTGTCCCAAGTGCGGTAACACCGACCAAGCCAAGATGAACGTGGCAAGACGTACCTGCGGATATATCGGTACTCAGTATTGGAATCAGGGCAGAACGCAGGAGATAAAGGAGCGCGTGCTTCATCTGTAATGAATTACTGTAATATAAAGAAATACGATATCGCCAACGGAGAGGGTGTGAGAACCACCCTCTTCGTTTCGGGGTGTACCAATCACTGCGAGCATTGCTTTCAGCCCGAGACGTGGGATTTTAACTACGGTCAGCCCTTTACCGATGAGACCGCGGATGAGATAATCGAGTCGCTGAAGCCCTATTACGTAAACGGTCTGACACTGCTTGGGGGCGAGCCCTTCGAGCCTAAAAATCAGCCTGAGCTGACACGCTTTTTGCACCGTGTCCGCAAGGAGTGCCCGCATAAGAATGTGTGGTGCTTTACCGGCTTTACGCTTGACGGCGAGCTGCTTAGGGAGGGCGCTTATCCGCGCACCGAATACACCGACGAAATGCTTTCGCTTATAGATGTGCTGGTTGACGGTCGATTTGTCAATTCGCTCAAAGACATTTCTCTGCGTTTCAGAGGTTCGTCCAATCAACGGGTGATAGATATGAAACAAACTCTGATCACAGGTAAAATAGTGCTGTTGTATGAATGAGGAGCTGATTTTTGAAAATCAGCTTCTTTTTGCGTTGTATGTGATGAATTAATATTTATCTTTTTGTCCTTTCTTTGTGCGAGCAAGGAGAGGGCGAAAAGATAAACGACAATTTACCGAATCCGGCGATTTTTTGTAATATGCGTAAACGGAACATGGAAAATGGTGCGAATATTCTTTTGCGGATGTTGTGCCGCACTTTGCGCTTTTTGCTACTTTTCTTTTTGATTTGCTGGAAAAATTTCCGTAAAAAATCTACGTACACGCTTGTGTGTGTGTCAAAAACGCCTAAAACAGGGCGTCTTGGTTGTGCAAAACGCTGATTTTGTTGTGCAAAAACTGAAAACTTGACAAACTCACTTGAAAATTTGCCTATTATATGGTAGAATACATCCGAGCACCCTCCACGTTGCCGCATGAATGGGCTATTAGCGGCGACGTTTTTTTGACGGAGCGCAAATGCCGACTGTTTGCGCCTCGATTTGGGTTATCTGGTCAGTCGGAGAAAAGAGGTTTACATGAAAAACTTTGAAGTAAAATCACTTCTTGTGATGCTTCTCGCGCTCGCGATGATTTTTTCTCTCGCGGCGTGTAGGCGCGGTGTAGACGATACTACCGCGCAGGGTGACGACACCACGGAGCCTACCGTGGTTGACCCGACAGTAACTGATCCCCCTGAGATCGATCCTCCCGAGGTTACAACGCCTCCCGAGACCGATCCTGTGGACCCCGGCTCTGAGGAGACCGACCCCAAATACGATCCTATCGAGACAGATCCTCCGGAAACAAAGCCGGTTGAGACCGATCCGGTTGAGACTGAGCCGGTTGAGACTGAGCCTTCTGAGACCGATTGTGCTCACTTTTACACGCTCCAGATAACCGTATATCCCTCCTGCACGGCAGAGGGCGAGGAGGCTATGGTCTGCTCTATATGCGGTGACAGAAAGGATGCTAAGGTGCTCGAGATAGCGGGACATGACTATTCCGAGGTCGAGAGAGAAATAGTGACTCTCACACACCATAAGGCAATCGTGGTCTGCTGCGGTGGATGCGGACACATGGCGGGCGTTGCGGAGTTTACCGAGGCGCACGATCTTCGATCCTCTGTGGTTGTGCCTGATGACACCACTGCGGGTAACACTTACTTGTACGGCTACGAGGTGTTCGCCTGCGGCGGCTGTGACTACGAGATCACTGTCGGCGCGAACGCGACCGACGGACACTATTATACTGCCGATGAAGGAAGCGGAAAGTTTGTCTGCATGTGCGGAAAGACCGCTACCGATGAGACTGTCTTTAACGGCAACGAAAACGCCGGCCCTCAGCTTTTCCCGCAGGGCTGATTTTGAGAAAGGGGAAACTAAATGAAGAATTTTAAGATTCTGAGAAAGGTGATGCTGCTCGCGCTCGTGCTTACCATGATCGTAGGCGCGTTCGCGGTAAACGGTTCGGCGGCTGAGGCAACAACTGTCAGCGGCGCGAAGAATCTGCTTAAGGGCGTTACCTTTGATGACTATGACGGCACTACCGCCGCTGCTGACTATATTTACAGCTCCGCCGGTATGCTTATAACAGACACTAATCTCACCACGCACCACTCCAATGTGACGCTTGACGGCAATCCAAGCGACGGCTATGCTCTCCATATAAATGAGCTTGAACAGGAAAATGTGCTTGAACAGGCTGTTTTCGTGGACGCCAAGGGCTCCGACGGTACATATAATGCCGATGAGTATGCCAAGAACAAGGATATTTTGGATCTTCTTTACTCCACAACCGGACCTTCCAAGTTCAGCTTGTCTATGGATATGACTATCCACGACAATGATGACGACAACACTAACGCGGGTAACATTCCTCAGACATACGACAATGGTAATAGCCTCAGTTCTTATTACAGAGGTATTTCGGTGCTTAGCTTTGTCGGTTATAGGTGGACTATCAAGGCTACGTCGGCTAATATCCCTACCTATATTGTCGATAGCGACGGATATATGGTGTTAGATTCCAACGGTGTTGCCGAGAACATGAAGGGTAAGGGTTATCTTTATCCCAACGGTCAGACAGACTCTATCAAGGTGAAGGATGCTGATGCTTATTCTTCCCTTGGCTCGGGTACCGATGAGCAGAAGATTACGTGTGGCGCTGCCATAAAGAGTAGCTATATGACCTCGCCTGACGTTGTCACTTATACCATGGGTGTTCCGTTTAATATCGAGCTCAGATTTACCAGAGGCGCGACCACCATGTCGGTTCAGCCTTACATAAACGGTAGGGCTTTCGGCAGTGCCGTGTCCTACAGTCTTGATACCGGAACATCGACCGCCGGTAAGACTTTCGGTTTGAGAATCTTCGACCAGTCTCCTATCTGCGATATTGATAATATTAAGGTCACTATCACAGGTTGTGCCGAGAAGCACGACGGAACCGCAAACACCCATACGGGTCTTTGGTCTACCGTTAATACCGTTATTACAAACACTCCCGACAGCTTCAATGTTAAGAAGGTGTGCATGGACAGCGGTATCGCGTTCGAAAATTATTTCGTTACAAGCACTATCGCTAACGAGATAAAGGACGTTGTCGTTGATAAGTATACAACGGATACACTTACAATTAACGATGCTAATGGTATTGTAAACGGCTCGTCCGATTACTGGATCGCCGCCGATATCAATACAAGAGACGGCTTTGCCGCTCCCAAAAGCGATACAACGCTTATCACAGTCGGCGGAAGCCCTGTTCTTAAGCTGGATACCGAGGGCAAGCTGGTTATGGCGGACGGAGTTGCCGTTAGCGACGCGCTCGTGGCTAAGAATAGCTATGCGCTTGCGCTTAATATAATTCCTACCGAGACCGCGGGCTACTACGACTGCGCCGTATATATCGACGGTCAGCTTGTCGGCACGGCGAAGAACGTGTCGGTTGGCGACTCTACTGTTCAGCTTGATGCGTACAACGCGCTTCGTCTCCTTAATATAAAGGCAGTTAAGCTCGGTACTGCGGGTGATGCTGTAACTGTTAAGTCTGTTGCCGAGACCGAGGCTATGCCTTGCGTGGGTCATGCTGCGAGACCCGATACCTATGCTTGGTATCAGAATGTTACCAACGCCGCCAAGGGTATTAACGACCTTACCTTCTCCTACATATGTGATAGGTGCGGTGAGCGTCTGTACGAAAAGCAGGGCGCAAATCTGTATGCGTCCAAGAATACTTATTTCGAGGATGACGCGATTTGGAGCGTTGACACCGATCATAATACCAGCGATATTTATCTTGACACCTCTGTGACTCTTACAGACGGATATTGGGTAGTATTCGACCTTGAGGTCGTGTCTCTGGATACCTCGGCGGTAGCGGCTAAAGGAGGTAACGGAAACCTTCTTAACGCGTGGGGAACCTTCGATAGCTTCCTTCGCCTCTACACCATCGGTGATACCGACGGTGACCTCACTACACTGGATTATGAGTTGTCCCAGCTTGGAACACAGGGCACAGATTGCAATATTTCCAGTGACGGCGTCTATAATACCGAATATCTTCTTCTCGGGCATAAATACGGCAGTAATATCCGTAATAAGCTTGCTATTATTACCGAAGGCGAGACATACCGCATCGCTATCCATTCACCTCATGCCTCTACTGACACTACTAAGATCTACGTCAATGGAGAGCTTATGGCGGAGAACGCGAGATCCTTGTCGAGCTTCCCCGAGAAGGTTCTCAGACTTAAGGACGGCAAATATGGAGCATTCAACCTCTCCAACTTCTCGTTTGTAAACTCTGTTGACACCGAGTATGCTCCTCACGTTCACAGTGATGAGTGGAGTGACGGATATACTATAACAAACGGATATAATACGCTTGATCTGACTTATACCTGCTACTGCGGCGAAACCGCTTCTGCGGGATCGGTCTCCGAGTATGTAAAGCTTGATAGCGTATACTACGGAAAGGCTGAAATAAAAGACCTTCCCACAACAGGCGACTACTGGTTTACTACCAATTATTATATAGCGACTGCCGAGGCTCTCGCCGAGGCGGCTAACGTTATATCTGTTGGCGATTACAGCGTGCTTACCGCGGGTGAGCTTGCTCCCGAGGTCGGCAAGACCTACGAGATAATGGTAAACGTTGCTTACTCGGCTGAAAATGCCGCTGTAAAGGTCTACGTTGACAATACGCTCGTAAAGAATGTCGAAAACGTTGACCTTTCGGCACTTGGCAGCATTGTTACCTTGGGTGACGCAGCGGGCACGGACGTGCGCTTCAGATACCCCAAGGCGGTTATACTGGGCAAGACCGACGCTCCCAAGTTGGTTGAGTTTAACAAAATCGAGGATGAAACATTTAAGCCCTGTTATCATGAAGGAGTTGTGGGCTTCGTAGTCGTAAAGGGCGCGGAGTACGGCTCTGACAAGCATATTCAGAACGTTTACGGTCTTGCTAAGAAGTACGATTGTACAAAGTGCGGTGAGATCATTTATGTGCCTCAGGGCGAAACTCTTACCGTTGATCAGGACTATAATCAGACTTCGACAGAAAGATACATGTCACTCGACGCTACGGGTAGCTATATCGGTAACACCGAGGACGGCGAGGGCGATACCTTCAACAATCCCAGCTATATCGTTACCGACATGGATTCTATCGGTAATAAGGCTGATCCCTTCTGGATTTCCTTCGACCTTAAGTTTAATGCAAATTCGGAGCAGATGAGTACCGTTTCGGGCAAAAATAACGGCGGAACCTCCTTCTTTGCTCTCAGAGCCAAGAGGTCGAGTATATTCATTCAGCTTCTCCGTGGTTACGCGATAGATAAGCCCGGCGGCGGCTTCTATCAGGACCGTTACGGTATAACGCTTTCATCTGCAAGGGCTCCCGCAACAGGCGTTGCCGGCTGGGCGAACGCGGTGCTTATGGCGGGTCAGACCTACAATGTGGCTATCTACATTGAGCCGGGTGTGTCCGAATACTACCATACCGTTTATATTGACGGCAAGAACGTAGGAACACAGAGGTCCGCCTCGAACATTGACAAGTTTGGAGTGGCTGATGATACCTACATGCTCCGTTTCCTTGACGGAAACTACGGCGATTTCAACATTTCCAACTTCGCTTTCGCTAAGGCTGTTGCCGATCACGTGCATAATGACAAATGGACTGCACCTACGGAAAAGAGAGTAGTAATGACAGATACTTCTCTTGATTATTTCTACACCTGCTATTGCCGCGCGACAGTGACCGCGGGTATCGACGAGGTGCTTAAGGACGCTATCATTCCCAAGTACAGTGTGACAGAGGAAACGGTTATGCTTCCTGTGTCCGAGTACGATATGAGCACGGCAGAAAAGGATTTCTGGTTGCTTACAAACGTTAAGGTGAACACCTATCCCGCAAGCAGCAAGCCTCACGCGCTTATCTCCGTAGGCGACACTGACCTTGTATCGATAGACAACGTTGGCAACATTAAGGTTGGCGGCGCTGACACCGAGGCGGTTCTTACTAACCGTACATACATGCCTTTCGCTATTAATTTTGATGTTTCCACATCTACTTACTACGTATATTATGAAAGAGTTTGCATCGGCAAGGGTACTGTAGATACTCTTGCGGCTGACATCAAGGTGGCAGGCGGCAACTCGGGCAACTATCACTTTGACCGTATGGCATTGGTTGCTCTTGCGGTTGACAGCGACCTTAGCTTCACGAGTGGTGATGACGGTCACGTTCATGCCAACCTGCCCGAAAATACATCGCTTGTATTTAACGCAGATAAGACCACTGTTCAGCTCACATACACTTGCTCTGTCTGTGATAAATTTATCAAAGAGGGTATAAAGACAAATCTTTACGATGATCCCACGGACGATACAATTTCCACAGTTGCTCCTGTATACGGCGGAG
This sequence comes from Eubacteriales bacterium, assembly GCA_045660295.1. Classification (GTDB taxonomy): domain Bacteria; phylum Bacillota; class Clostridia; order Oscillospirales; family CAG-272; genus RGIG8775. Next base: position 12,528 of record JAZRDN010000054.1, on the reverse strand, counting down.
AGATTTCTTCTATTACGACTGTTTCCGAGCTCATTAACAGCGAGACTCCTTGCTGGATCTCCATGTACGTTACACTTGAGGACGCTTCGTCCTACAAAGGCAATTATCCCTTCGCGGCACTTGTTTCCGCTGAGGGCGAGAGCGTAGATATCCTTAACCTTGGCGTTGAAGGCCTTGTCAAGGATGTTGCCGGACATAGTTTGGGAAGAATCGGCAAAACCGAGGCTAACATTACAATGAGTGTTATCGAGGTTGACGGAAAGTACAGTATTTGTTACTACATTGATGGAAAATATTGCGCTACACGCCGGGTCGAGATTGACGGCACTCAGGCGTATGAGCTTGTGCTTGGTAACGACGAGGTTGCAACACTCAGCCTTACAGACATCAAGCTTGCTGAGCTTGCTGTCGGCACTAACTATGCTATCGGCGCGTACGTCTGCCGGGACGGACACACTATTGCTGTTAACTCCAAGACTGTAATTGAGTATTTCGACGTTAATAGCTTCAAGGTGTTCTACAATTGTGCTGTGTGCGGCACCTCCGCATCTGATGAGGTAGTCGCTTCCTACTACGACTCCACACCTCACATCTACGAGGCTGAGGGCGAGGTAGGTAAGAACGCGGTTGAGGGAATCAATGCTTCGGCATACTGGATCTCTGTTGACGTAAACGTCAGAACCGGCACATTCGGCAAGTTTAACGGATACGTACCGCTTATAAGCTACAACGGCACAGCATATCTTCTTATCAATAGCAACGGCGACCTTATGCTGGGCGACGGAACAAAGCTTTCCGTAAGAATGCCCATGTACAAGATCACCACATACAACGTGGCTCTCAGATACGATACCGAAAGCGGCAAGCTCTGCGCGTTCGTTGACGGCAAGTACGTTGGTTGCAGCACAGGTACCGTTGACCAAATCGGTATTCAGGCTGCTAACAAGAGAGAGCATTTCGGCGCTCCCGAGCTTGAAAACATCAGATACTATAACATTAAGTCTGTTGTCACGGGCGCGGCTCCCGCTAACAAGATTTCTCTTGAGTTTGTTGAGGATGTTTCCTACGTTCCTTGCGCTCATAATCAGTTCTATCAGTCTGTGGGTGTTATCCTTAAGACCGGCGAGCCTATCAGAGAGATATACATCTGCAATACCTGCGGCGAACGCTACACGATTTACCGCGACAACGACATTTTCGATCCCTCACTTGCATCCAAGGGCGAAGGCAAAGGCATTTCAACAACCGAGTTTACAGTGTCTTCTGACAAACAGCTCCACTCCACAGGCGACATCATGAGCGCTGAAAGCACTCTTGGTAACGAGCCTTATTGGGTAAGATTTACCGTTGAGGCAGAAGAGATTATCGACGGTGACGCGCTTGTTGCTCAAAAAGGCAGAGCGGTCACTACGGGCGGTGTAACCTTCTTCGGTACGGCTAATTCGGTTCCTAACCACGGACATCTTCTGAGATTGTTCCCCGTAGCTAAGCCCACGGGCGGCTACTATGACGACAGAGCGGTTCTGAGAACCGGAAACTCCAGCAACGCTCAGCTCGTTACAACTATCTACGAGGGTGAAACCTATGACTTTGCTATCCGTGTAACCCCCGCTAACGGCGTATTCCAGGTTTATCTTAACGGCGAATACGTAACTACACAGAAGGGCAGAGTTCTTTCCGCGGGAACGGATAAGTATTACTTCCGTTTCCTTGACGGCGCATGGGGAACATACAATGTTTCCAACCTTGAATTCGTTGCGGGCGCTGCTCACGAGCACACTCCCAAGTACGTTCCTTACATGGACGGCGGATATGACGTTCTCGCTTACGGCGACGCAACTCTTACACACCGTTATAGCTGTTACTGCGGTGAGGAGATCGTAGAGGGTATCGATGAAATTCATCTCGATGCTATTATCGATATGAGCGTTTCCGAAAAGACCGCTATAAGCAGCACGGATATCGCAATGGGCTATAAGCCTTATTGGATCAGCGCAAAGGTTCATTACGGCAGCAGCTCGGCACTCGTTTACTCAATTGGCGGCACAAGCCTTGTTGAGACTGTCGGCACTGACAGTGTAGTATACAAGGTTGGCGGCGTTGAGACAGCCGTTGTTGCTTCTCTTAAAGACTACGACGTAGTTTCCGTGAGAGTAGAGCCCAAGAGCGGCGAGTACTACGTATACGTAAACGGCGCGTTCATCGGCTCGGGTAAGTATGACTTTGGAATTAACTCCAATTTCAATATTCTTCTTGGCGGCGACACGGCTCTTAAGTTTACAAACATCAAGCTTGTTTCTCTCGCTGAAGGCGCGGAGATTGCTGCTCCCGTTGTTCCCGACGCAGATATTTCGCTTCCCAAGATTCACATGCCCACAAGCGATAACCACGGTAATATCACCTACGGTGAGGACGGCTCGCTTAAGCATGAGTTTGTATGCTCTATCTGCAGCGCCGACAGCGAGTCTGTAACACATACATACGACTGCGCTAACGAGCTTCAGAATGCTTCGCTTAACAACGGTAAGATCGTTACAGAGCTTCTTGGTGTAACAAGTCAGCGTACTGTCAAGGTTTCCGAAGGCGTTGTTTCCACTGCGGGAACACCTTACTGGTTCTTTGTTGATATTACTCCCGACAGTGTAAATGCCGGAGCTATTCAGGGTAAGGGCAGTAGCGGCGCGTCCATTCTGGCAATCAGAAGACTGTACGATAGCAACGGTGACGGCACCGTATCCTCCAATGAAGTTAAGTATATTAATCTTCTCCGCGCGTACTACAGAAATGAAAAGGTAGTTCTTGATTCTCCCTACGATAGCGGTTCAACGCTTGAGCGTGAGCTTGTTGCGGGCGAGACATTGAGATATGCGTTCGCAATTGATCCTACTAACGGAGAGATACTGTTCTACGTAAACGGAAAGTATTGCGGAAAGGGCACGGTTACGTTGCCTACCGGTGGTGAGAAATACGAGATCAGATTTACCGACGGTAACTACGGTAACTTCGACTTTACAAACATCAAGCTTGTGAAGTTGACCGACCAGTGTGTTCACGATCAGTCTTGCGTAGACGGTGCTACATATGAGTGTGCTGACTGTGGAATGAAAGTTCCTGCGGCTCACAACTACGTTGCTACTCTCGACGCGACAAAGATGTGGACCAAGTACACATGTGAGGATTGCGGAAAGTACCATATCGAGTTCAACGACAAATCTCTCCTTGTTGACGAAGACGGCAACGAGCTGACATTTGCTACGAACGCGCTTCTTCTTGAGTACCTTACAAAAACTTACATGCCTGTATTCCCCGTAAAAGAAATCGGCGCTGAGTAATTAAACAAAAAAGAATCCCGTCTGATAAGACGGGATTCTTGCTGTTTTTATGCTTCAAAAATTTTGAGGAAAAGCGAATTGCGCTCGGCGGTAGCGCCGCGTATCTCAATTATGTACTCGATAGAGAATTCGCCGTCGCATTCAAGGCGGTTGTCAAGCGACAACGTGCGCACGCAAAGCTCAAAGGGCATGTATGGGGTGTTGTACGTGCAGATGTGGCGCTTTTTAGGCTCGAAAACCAGCGCGGTGTTCACGTTTCCCGTGCGTGTCATTGTTACAAGCTCGGGGTTGCTTTTGTTGAAACTTATGGTGGTGCGAGCGCCTTCCATGCCGGTTATTTCGGTCTCGTCGTAGGATATAGCGACGCGGTCCGCGGTGTCACGGAAGCGTCCCTCGGTGAAGATTTCGATAATTCCGTCGTCCTCGGGGGGCAGTTCGTCTCCGCTGTCCTCAAAGCTTATATCGGCAACCGCTTCAAGCGCCGCCTCGAGAGCGTAGTCTACGTCGTCGAAGTCGCCGTCCTCAAAGCTGTCGTCCGAATTGAAAAAACGCTCGAAAATCGAGTCCCCAAGCTCCTCGCACCGCGAGGTTATTTTTATCATTACCTTTTTTAACATAGCATTTGTCCTTTTGTATTAGTTAGTTTTTAGACGTTTTTTGCGACTTTTTGTAAAAAGTCGCCCAAAAACTTTTCTTTAGGGGTTATTAATTTGGGTCAGTGCCTCCGTCTTTCGTTTGTGACAACTGCTTGTGAAGTTTAGTAGGTAACCGTCACAATAGCACCCGCAATCGTTGGGGTCCCCCTCCCCAAACGCTCCACAAGTTGGTTTTAAATCGATGAACATGCACCAAAAGCAAAGGAGCGCGTGTTTAGCGCGCGACTTGGGTTACGAGTCGCAGTGTGTTGCGTACAAAATTTCGCCGCGCGCGACGCCACCCCGGCGAGGGGTATAGAAAAAGGCAACTGACGTTGCCTTTGTGTTATGGGGTGAGTAATGGGATTCGAACCCACGGCCTTCAGGGCCACAACCTGACGCTCTAACCAACTGAGCTATACCCACCGTAAATGGCGTGCCTTGAGGGACTCGAACCCCCGACCTATTGCTTAGAAGGCAATTGCTCTATCCAGCTGAGCTAAAGGCACTTAAAACAGGTCGGCCGTAAAGCCGACCTGCAAATGGAGCGGGTGATGGGAATCGAACCCACGCGACCAGCTTGGAAGGCTGGAATTCTACCATTGAACTACACCCGCATGTATCAAAACTGCCTTAATATAATACCACAAACCTTTCGTCTTGTCAATAGGTTGGGCGAAAATTTTTAGAAAAAATTTTATTTTTTTAGAAAAGACTTGAAATAAGCACTGTTATTTGTTAAAATATTTAAGGTAACCTCTAAAAAACTTGCCGCTCGCCTTGCGCGAGTTTTTGTAGGTTACCTTAAATGAGAACAAAAAGGAGAAGCGCCATGTTTGATAACTTTATGCCCGATTTCATGTTCGGGAAATTTGACGATATAACACCCGAATTTTTAAAGGAGCAGGGCATTGAGTTTTTGCTTATCGACATCGACAACACTCTCGCCCCGTACGAAGAGCCGCTTCCAAACGAACGCGTGGTGAAATGGTTTGAGACAATGTGCGAAAACGGAATAAAGTCGGTCTTGGTCTCCAACAACCACGCCGACCGCGTTGAGCTTTTTAACAGCAAGCTGGGGCTTCCCGCGTTTGCCGACTGCCATAAGCCGTCGCCGAGGAGACTCCGCAAATACGCCGACTCCATAGGCGCGGTGACAGAGCGCACGGCGGCGCTGGGCGACCAGATATTCACCGACGTGTGGGGGGCAAAGAAAATGGGCGCGAGAGCCATAATCGTGCCGCCCATAAGAGATAAGAAAACACTGTTTTTCAGAACCAAGCGCTTGCTTGAGAAGCCCTTTATCAAAAAATACAAAAAGCTCCACGGTGACGTGGAGCCGTAACGGAGTAAAACTAACAAGCCCTGCGGCTAAGGAGAAAATATGAGCTTTGCAACATTCGGTCCCGGCGGAAACAGCGAGTCCTTTTACGCCGAGGGACATAAATCTACCGCCGAAGCCCCTGCGTGGGTCAAGGCACGAGGACTTGATGCCTACGAGTATGAGGCAGGCAACGGACTTACCGCCGGTGAGGCGAGCCTGCGTAAGGTGGGTGAGGAAGCCAAAAAGCACGGCGTCCTCATGTCGCTCCACACGCCTTATTTTATCTCGCTTTCGGGTGTTGACCCCGAAAAGAGACTCAAGAGCGTGGACTATATCAAAAAAAGCCTTTGGGCGGCTGAATTGCTCGGGGCTGATACCATAGTTATCCATAGCGGAAGCGCGGCGAAGATAACCCGCGCCGAGGCTATGGCGCTTGCTAAGGATACACTCGAAAAAATCATCGAGGAAGTGGGCGATACGCCTATTCATCTTGGGCTTGAAACAATGGGAAAGATAAATCAGCTGGGTACGCTCGAGGAGGTCATCGAGCTTTGTAAGACAGACCGCCATTACTATCCCGTGGTGGATTTCGGACACCTTAACGCCCGCAATATCGGCGGTTATTATACCGACGTTGACAGCTACCGCCGCACCTTTGACCTTGTGGCAAACGGGCTTGGCGACGACATCGCGCGTACCATGCATTGCCACTTTTCAAAGATAATGTATACCTCGGCGGGTGAGAAAAAGCACCTTACGTTTGCGGACGAGGAGTTTGGTCCCGCTTTTGAGCCGCTTGCCGAGGCTATAATCAAGGAAAACCTTGCGCCCCGAATAATCTGCGAGTCGGACGGCACTATGGCAGAAGATGCTCTTTATATGAAAAATCTGGTAAGGAAATAGAGTGATACGCCTATGATACTTTCAAAATTGAGAGAGCTGATGAAAAACGAGGGCTTTGACGGGCTTTTGCTTTCGTCGCCTATAAACCAAAGCTATATCACGGGCGCTGATTTTCACGACGGATACGTGGCGGTAACTCCCGACAAGTGCTTCGCCGTGGTGGATTTCCGCTACTACGAGGCGGTAAAAAACGCCGTGAACGGCGGCGTGGAGACAATACTTGCATCGGGCGCGACGCTTGGAAGCGCCCTCGACCTTTTGCTTGACGCGGGCGTGAGGAAAATCGCAATCGAGGCAGACGATATCTCGCTTGCCATGTTTGAGAAAATTACAGAAAAGGTTGGCGAGCGCGCCGAGCTTGTGTCGGGCGCTGAAAAGTTGCTGTCGTCCATGCGCGCGGTGAAAAGCGGCGACGAGCTTGAAAAAATAGCGCGCGCGCAAGCGATAACCGATGCGGCGTTTGAGCACATTCTTGGCTTTGTAAAGCCCGACATGACCGAGCGCGAGGTGGCGCTTGAGCTTGAATTTTTCATGCGCCGAAAGGGTGCGGAGGCTATGGCGTTTGACGTTATCGCGGTGTCGGGAAGCGCATCGGCTCTGCCGCACGGAGTGCCGAGAAACGTGAGGCTTGAAAAGGGATTTCTCACTATGGACTTTGGCGCTATGGTTGACGGCTACTGCTCGGATATGACTCGCACCGTGGTTGTCGGAAAGGCTGACGCCGAGATGAAGCGACTTTATAACACCGTGCTTTCGGCTCAGGAGGCGGCGCTTGACGCTCTGACGGCGGGATTTTCCTGCTCGGAGGCTGATAGGATAGCGCGTGACATCATAAATTCCGCGGGCTACGAGGGGTGCTTTGGGCATAGTCTCGGTCACGGTGTGGGCAGATATATCCACGAAGAACCTCGCCTTTCCTCAAAAGCCGACGGCACGCTTGAAGTCGGCAACGTGGTGACGGTCGAGCCCGGAATTTATATAGAAGGGAAGTACGGTTGCCGTATCGAGGATATGGTAGCAATAACCGAAAAGGGCGTACACAATTTTACGAAATCAAAAAAAGAGCTGATAGAGCTGTTTTAGGAGGATATTATGAACTACATGAATGTTGAAACAATTAAACTTTGCGGCGAGGACGAAAGAGCTTCGCTTACTACATTCCTTCCTTGCACACGTAAGGCAAAGAGCGATGCTATCCTCATTATCCCAGGCGGCGGATATTCGGGCGTTTGCTCCGACCGCGAGGGCGAGAATATCGCTATCGCCTTCAACTCCCTTGGATATGCTTGTTTCGTGCTTGATTATTCGGTAAAGCCGAATGCGGTGTTCCCACGTCCGCTTATCGAGGCTTCTCTTGCTATGGTGCATATCAGAGAGAACGCCGAAAAATACAAGGTTGACCCCGAGCGCATATTCGTGCTTGGCTTCTCGGCAGGCGGTCATCTTGCAGGCTCGCTTGGTACACGTTGGCACATTCCCGAGGTTGCGAATGCTATAAACGCTCCCTTCGGCACGAATAAGCCCAAGGGTATGATACTTTGCTACCCCGTGCTTTGCTGGTTTGATAAGACCCATAAGGGTACTTTCCATAACGCTTTTGGTACTGACACACCCACCGAGGCGCAGGTAAGACTTATTTCGCTTGAAAACGACTTGGGAGAGAACACCGTTCCCGCATTCCTGTGGCATACAGCAAGCGATGGCGGCGTAAACGTGCAGAACACGCTCAAAATGGCTACCGCGCTTTCCGAGGCGGGCGTGTCCTTTGAGGCGCACGTGTTCCCGTGCGGACCTCACGGAATGGCACTTGGTAACGAGATTACCGCGGCGAGCCCCAACATGATAGACGACCGTGTAGCCGAATGGCCCCGCCTTGCCGACGGCTGGATGAAAACGATTAAATAATAGGTGATTATTGAAAAAAGCTGTTTCTGACGAAACAGCTTTTTGTTTGCCTTGTGGGCATAATTTGTATGGGTTAAAACTAACCTGTGGAGCGATTTGGGAAGGGTCCCAAACGCTTGCGGCAGCTATTGTAACGGCTATGTGCTAAACATCCCAAGCAGTTATCGCAAACTATGGACAGAGGCGCAAACCAAAATAAAGATTACCCCCGCGCCAAAAGTTTTTTGCGGAGCTTTTTTTCAAAAATGCGACAACCCCGACAAAAACTAACTAACCTCACGACAAACGCATCAATCGGATATAGAACTCAACCGCGCGGCAGGCGCACTCTACGCGTATGCGCTCGTTGTTGCCGTGTATCATGCCGCGTTCCTCTTTGGTTAAATCCATCGCCGAGAAGCGGTAAACACGGTCGGAGATGCGTCCGTAATGTCGGCTGTCCGAGCACTGCACCATGAGGTAGGGCGAGACCAAAGCGCCTTTCCACGTGGACGCTACGGCGCTCGACACGCGCTCCCAGCCCTCGCAGTCTGTTCTCGATATGGGGCTTGGATTCATGCCGTATATGGGGGCTATGTCGATATTCTTGTCACCCACCGTCTTTTTCAAGTATTCAAGCGCGCTATCCATTGTGTCGTGGGGGTTGAGCCGTATATTCGACACCATCTCCGCCTCGGGCGGTATGACGTTGGGCGCTGAGCTTCCTTTCATCTGCGTGAACGCCACGGTAGTTCTCATAAGGGCGTTAAGCTCGCCGCCGCTCTTTTTGCAGATGATATCAAGCAGCCACGAGAAGCACCAGAGGTTGGCGAATATCATTCTCATGCCAAAGCCCGAGTGCCTTCCCAGCGTGTCAAAGAGCTTCTTTACAGGCTCGCTCATGTGCGCCTTGAAGGGGTGGCTTTCTATTTTACAGCAGGCTTTTGAGAGTATTCCCACGGGGGTGTGGGGCTTGGGAGCGGAGGCGTGCCCTCCGTTTGATTTTGCGGTGTATCTCACGTCCAGCATGCCCTTTTCGGCAATTCCTATCATGCCGCAGGGCTTGTTGACACCCGGGAATACCTTTTCGACCACCGCGCCGCCCTCGTCAACCACCATTTCGGGTACGATGCCCTCTTTTTCAAAGAAATCGACGATGTGAACCGCACCCTTGCCGTTTACTTCCTCTCCGCCCGAAAAGGCGAAATAGATATCGTTTTGGGGCGTGAATCCTTGTGATATAAGCGTTTCGGCGGCGTAGAGCACGCCGTTGACGGTCACCTTTGTGTCAAGAGTTCCGCGTCCCCAGAGAACGCCGTCCTCAAGAATGCCCTCAAAGGGCGGCTTTTCCCAGCTTTCCTCGTTTACGGGAACAACGTCGTAGTGCGCCATAAGCACCGACGGCGCGCCGTCCTCGCGACCTTTCCATTTGAACAGAAGTCCGCGGTCGGGAAAGCGTATGAACTCGCATTTTTCAAAAACATTCGGGTAAAGCTCGGGGAGCTTGCTTATCAACCCCTCGAATTCGGAGTCGTCCTCAAGCTCGCGGTCGCGGTTTGACACTGTTTTAAAGCGCACCAGCGTTTGCAGGCTTGAAATGGCTTTGTCCTTGTCGAACTCTACCTCGCCGTCAATAATCGGTGGCTGTTTTTTAGGCTTGAACGCAAGCGTCCGCGCGATTATAACCAAAAGGAGCAGGCAAAGGGCGGCGGCAAGCGCTAAAATTACGTATTTCATCAAAGCACTCCTTTTTTATAGAGAATTCTCGCCACTGCGATAGTGAACAGAACGCCAACGGGAACCATGATTCCCACAGTGGACTCGTTGAGCGCGGGGACGAAGATAAAGAGAGCCAGCATAAGGATAATGGGGGCTATCGAGAGCTTGAGGTTCTTGGAAACGAACACCACCGCGAGACCGCCAAAGAGCGCGGGCAGTATCATGTCGAATGCGGGCGCAAGCACGGGTGCTTCAAGTATGGGAGTAAGCGGAACGATAAGCACCACGCCGATTATTATTATAACGGTAGTTACTATTCCCGAAACGGCGATAGCGATAGTTGAGATTATCTCGCCCTCCTCACTGCTTGCCTTTACGTTTGCGCGCTCCATTGCGTCAAGCGCGCAGGGGAGCTTGAGGTTGGCGATATTTCCCGTAACGAAGGAGAGGTAAGCGCCGCCTGCGCCCAGCATGGGGACGTAGGTGAACATTTCAACGACACCGACCGCCCAATACATGGGGAGAATGGCAACGAGTCCGCCGAGAAGCGCGTTCCAGTTAGGAATCGCGTTGAAAATTATTCCAACGGCGATAGGAAACAAGAGTACCAGCACAAAGAGCGACAAGCCCCAGATTCTGCCGTAAGTATGTACGCTTTCAAGATAAGTTTGCTTTTTCATGTCAATTTACCTCCTTGTCTTAGACCAACCACGCGGTGATTGGCAGAGCCGCCGCCATACCGCCTATAAGGCTGAAGGGCAGGGCGTAGTCGGTAAGCCAACGGGCGTTCAGCTTTTTGGAGAGCAGTCCGCAGACCACCATGATAAGAGCCGAGACCGCCATTACGCACACGGGGATAAGTCCCGAGGTGTCACCCGAGAATACCAGCGAAACGTCGCAAAAAACGTAGCCGAGGAACGCCGAGATCATACCAAGGAACATGGCGTTATTGAAGATTTCGCCCCATTTTTTGTCTCTCTGCTCCATGCCCTTGATACCCTTTTGTATCCGCTTGGTGAAAATGGGGACGAGCAGAAGTCCGATGATGATGCCCAGAGTCATGACCCAAAGCACGGTGACGAAGTCGGATGCGCTTGTTATCTGCGCGCCCGAGGGGAGCTTTATCTGTTCTATCGTTGTTTCAGCAGCCACGGTTTCGTAGCTGAGAGAGCCAATGATAGAAAGTCTGAGCCAAGGCAGGGCGATGCCCAGCTTTTTTGAAAGCACCACCACGCCCACGAGTATCGACACTGCGGGGGCTACGGTGAAGATAGCCGCCGATACGGCGGTCTTTTTCAAGGTTTCTTTTGAAATTCCGATTTCGGTAGCTCTTCTCCACGCTCTTATGAGGAAGAACGCCGACTGAGCCAGCACCACGGCGATTATGATTCCCGCGATGATGAACAAAATCGGATGGTTTACGTTGAATTCCATAAACAATCTCCTTTAGCAATTCATTATTTTTATACCTAAATTATACACCAAAACCCTCAACCTGTCAACCACCTCGCCGGTGGGGGCAAATGGTCAGCGTGCCGAGTTTGTGCTAACAACGCCCTCGTTGCTATCAGTCGCGCGCTGAACACGCGCTCCTTTGCTTTTGGTGCATAATTAATAATGCTTTGCGCACACCGAGCGCAATTGTTTTTTTAACAAATTGTAAACAATATAATATAGGTATTGATATTTTGCAGCTTTTAATGTATACTTGTATACAATTATACAAGAATACAAAATATCCTCTTAAAGGAGAATGAAGAATATGCTTGAAATATCAAAGAAAACCAACCTGTTGGAGCAGAAATCCTACAAATATCAGCTTCAGGACGTGGCAGAGCCTAACCTTTACCGCGACGTTTATACCTACGAGGACGTTCCGCGTATTCCGTTCAACCACCGCCGTGTGCCTATCGGCATGCCCGAGGAGATATGGATAACCGACACCACCATGCGCGACGGTCAGCAGTCGGTCGAGCCTTACACGGTGGAGCAGATAGTTGAGATTTTCAAGCTCCTGTCGCGTCTCAGCGGACCTAACGGAATCATAAGGCAGACGGAGTTCTTTATATACAGCAAAAAGGACCGCGAGGCTATTGCCCGCTGTCAGGACCTTGGGCTTAAATTCCCCGAGATAACCACCTGGATAAGAGCCAGCAAGGAGGACTTCAAGCTGGCTAAGTCAATGGGCATCAAGGAGACGGGTATTCTTGTTTCCTGCTCGGACTACCACATCTTCAAAAAGCTGAAGATGACACGCCGAGAGGCAATGAACCTCTACCTTGAAACAGTCGCCGAGGCTTTTGAGTCGGGTATTCGTCCCCGTTGCCACTTTGAGGACATCACGCGCGCTGATTTCTACGGCTTCGTCGTTCCCTTTGTAAACGAGCTTCAGCAGATGGCTGACGACGCGGGAATTCCCGTAAAGATACGCGCCTGCGACACTATGGGCTACGGCGTTCCTTACACCGAGGTCGCTCTGCCCCGAAGCGTGCCGGGTATTATCTACGGTCTCCAGCACTACGCCGACGTGCCCAGCGAAATGCTCGAATGGCACGGACACAACGACTTCTACAAGGCGGTCGCAAACGCTTCCACCGCTTGGCTTTACGGCGCAAGCGCGGTCAACTGCTCGCTTCTCGGTATAGGAGAGCGTACGGGCAACATACCGCTTGAGGCAATGGTGTTTGAGTACGCGTCTCTCAGGGGCACGCTTGACGGAATGGACACCACG
>JAZRDN010000053.1:0-15434 GCA_045660295.1 Eubacteriales bacterium | reverse complement strand
TCAAGTGTCATATGCTTGTTTCGCTTTTCGTAGTTCATAGTCTGGAACCTCCTTTTCCCAGACTAAATTCTACCACAAAATCTTTCCCACACTAAATTCCACTTCAAATTCCACTGTGGAATTTACTTTGGGAATTCACTTCATAATGATATTGATAATATTTTTTCAAAAACCTATTGACAAGCCCTGTAAATTGTGGTATAATGTCATCACCTCTGCGAGCAGAGTTTTTTGTTGTTGCCCTCGCGCCAATCGGGCAAGGCTGCTTCAGAGGGAGGTACTACGACCTCTTAAAGAGGTCAAATAAATATTTTTAATGGGAGGTGCCGCTAAAATGGCTAATGATGTAAGAGTCAAGATTACTCTCGTTTGCAGCGAGTGCAAGCAGAGAAACTATGACACAAAGAAGAACAAGAAGAATGACCCTGACAGAATTGAACTTAACAAATACTGCAGGTTCTGCCGCAAGCACACTCTTCACAAAGAATCCAAGTAATTCGAGAGGAGAAGAAAAGATGCTTAAAACAAAGCTTAGAAGAACCTCGCTTATCCTTTTGGCAATAGTTCTTATGCTTTCGGTCTTTTCGATGACAGCTTTCGCTGAGGAAACTGTTGCTGCTGATGACGTTCTTTCCGCCGAAGCAGACGGCGAGACGGTTGCTGACGCAACACTCGATGATGCTGCTGACGACAGTGAGAGCGACGAAGCTGCCGACACAGAGGCTGTTGATGAAACAGAAGCACCCAAGTCGGAAACAAGCGACAAGACAACCGATGACGGTCATGATCATGACAGCGAAACAACAACGACAGGCGAGGGATTCGGAACATCCGATCTCATATCTCTTATCCTTCTTGGTATAGTAGTTATCGCTATCGTTGTTTACTGTATCGTAAAGCGCGAGAAAGTCGGTACATTTTGCAAGAGTCTTAAGAGTGAGTTCAAGAAAATCACATGGTCCCCTTGGAATCAGGTTCGCAAGAACACAATCGTGGTTCTTATCGTGGTAATTTCGCTCGCTATTGTGATCGGAGTTGCTGACTTGATATTCATGAAGGGTATCACAGCTCTCAGCGTTCTCTTCTAATTAAAAGGAGAGACAAGATATGATAAATATTGACAAGAGCAATCTCGGTGTCAGATGGTATGTGGCGCACACCTATGCAGGCTACGAGAACAAGGTAAAGGCAAGTCTTGAAAAGATTATCGAAAACCGCGGTCTTGAGAACATGATCTTCGACGTAAGGATCCCAGTAGAGATCACTATCGAGAAGAAGGGTGACAAAGAGGTCGAGGTTGAAAACAAGATCTTCCCCAGCTACGTGCTTGTGAAGATGCTTATGACCGAGGAGACATGGCACGTTGTGAGAAACATCACGGGCGTGACGGGCTTCGTTGGTCCCGGCTCCAATCCCACCCCCCTTTCGCAGGCGGAGGTTGACGGACTTGAGCTTGAGGAAAAGAAAGTAAAACTTCCTTTCGAGATTGGCGACGAGGTCGTTATTACGAGCGGACTTTTCGAGGGCTACTCGGGTACGGTACAGGCTATCTCGGAAAATTACAGCAAGGTCACGGTTCTTGTTAAGAAAGGCCGCCGCGATCTTCCTGTTGAGCTTGACGCGGGCAGCGTTAAGGTTCAGAAATAAGTCCTCGCCAAGAGGCGGCAAAAGGGAGCAGTCCCGATTGCTAAAAACGTGGGAGGGAGAAAAATTTCTTAATTCTCCCGTATCATCACCACATATGGAGGTATAATTTATCATGGCAAAGAAGATTATGGGTTACATTAAGCTCCAGCTTCCCGCTGGTAAGGCTACACCCCAGCCCCCCGTAGGTCCCGCACTGGGTCAGTACGGTGTTGCAATTCCCGTATTTACAAAGGAATTCAACGAGAGAACAAAGAACGACATCGGTCTTATCATTCCTGTAGTAATTACAGTATATGCTGACCGTTCTTTCACATTCATCACAAAGACTCCCCCCGCACCCGTTCTTATCAAGAAGGCTGCAGGAATCGAGTCCGGATCTGCTAAGCCCAACAAGACAAAGGTTGCAAAGATTACAAAGGATCAGGTAAGAAAGATTGCGGAGCAGAAGATGCCCGACCTTAACGCCGCATCGGTAGAGACCGCAATGAGCATGATCGCAGGTACAGCCCGCAGCATGGGTATCACAGTTGAGGACTAAGGAGGAGCTTGAAAATGGGAAAGAAATATACAGACAGCGCAAAGCTGATTGAAAAGAACAGAGCATACGATCCCGCAGAGGCTCTCGCTCTCGTTTGCCAGACATCTAAGGCAAAGTTCGATGAGACCATCGAGATCCACGTAAGACTCGGTGTTGACTCTCGTCACGCAGACCAGCAGGTCAGAGGAGCAGTAGTTCTCCCCAACGGAACAGGTAAGACAGTAAGAACCCTTGTATTCGCAAAGGGCGACAAGGCAGACGCGGCAAAGGCAGCAGGCGCTGAGTATGTTGGCGAAATGGACCTTGTTGAGAAGATCACAAAGGAAAACTGGTTCGATTTTGACGTAGTTATCGCAAGCCCCGACATGATGGGTGTTGTTGGACGTCTTGGTAAGGTTCTTGGTCCTAAGGGACTTATGCCCAACCCCAAGGCAGGTACAGTTACGCCCGACGTTGCACGCGCTGTAACAGAGGCTAAGGCTGGTAAGATCGAGTACAGACTTGACAAGACCAACATCATCCACTGCCCCATCGGCAAGGCATCCTTCGGTGCAGACAAGCTTGAGGAGAACTTCACAACCCTCATGAACGCTGTTATCAAGGCTAAGCCCGCTGCTGCAAAGGGTCAGTACATCAAGAGTTGCGTTATCGCATCTACCATGGGCCCCGGCATCAAGGTAAACGCTGCAAAGCTTTAATCTGATAACCAATTATAAAAAGCTGTCTCAATAAGAGACAGCTTTTTTGCGCCCCTAGCGGGGAGCCGATTGGTCAGCGTTCCGTGTTTGTGCGAACAACACGGTCGTTGCCATCAGTCGTTCTCTCGACGAGAACTCCTTTGCTTTGGGTGCTCTAAAGTATTGTTTATATCACCAAAAGCCAACGAGTCGGTGTTTAGCCGACGAGTGAGATGCGGCATAATATGTGTTGCAAATAATAGGGCGCTGACCTAAAGGGTTGCGGCACCTTCGCCGCTGGAGCGTTTGGGGAGGGGGTCCCCAACGCTTGCGAGAGCAATTCTTCCGACAGCGTACTAAATATCCCAAACAGTTGTCGCAAACTATTGGCAAAGGCACTGACCTAAACAAAGCCTTTCCCCGCGCCAAAAGTTTTTGCCCCGCTTTTTACAAAAAGCGGGAAAATCCTGACATAAACTAACTAATCCTCTTTTTACAAATTGTCCTCAACCTCAAAGCGTTGAGAACAACGGTTACAGACGAGAAGGACATCGCCGCCGCACCAATCATGGGCGAAAGGGTGATGCCGAACATGGGGAACAGGACGCCCGCGGCGACAGGAATACCGATAGAATTGTATATCAGCGCCCAGAACAGGTTCTGTTTGATGGTTTTGAGCGTAGCGCGGCTTATTTCGAGGGCTGAAAGAACGCCCGTCAGAGAGCTTTTTGAGAGTATCACGTCGGCTGAATCGATAGCCACCTCAGTACCCGCGCCGATTGCTATGCCTATGTGGGCAAGCGCCAACGCGGGGGCGTCGTTGATTCCGTCGCCCACCATAGCGCAGAGACCGTCTGCGCGCGACTTGTATTCCTCTATTATTTTCGCCTTGTCCTCGGGGAGCAGGGAAGCGTGAACGGTGCTTATACCCGCCTCATTTGCCACAGAACGCGCGGAAGCCTCGTTGTCGCCCGTCAGCATTACACATTCAATTCCGAGCCTCTTGAAGCCTTTTACGGCGTCCACAGAGCTTTCCTTTATTTTATCAGCCAGCGCCATAACGCCAAGGCGCTCGCCGCCCGCCCCCTTCACGTAAACGCAGATAGCCGTCGCGCCCCTGTCCATAAGCTCGGAGACCGCCTGCGCGCAGGTCATTTTTTTGCCCTCAAAATCCAGCTCGAAAGAGTCAAGTCCGCCGCCGTTTTCGCGTATAAAATCGGGCTTTCCGCAAAGACAAATATTGCTGTCAATAATTCCGTAAAGACCGTTGCCTATCTTAGACTTGAAGTCGTGCACCTCAAGCACCGAAGCACCCCTTTCCTCGGCGTGCCTGCATACGGCAAACGCCAAGGGGTGAGAGGACATTTTTTCAAGCGAATACGCCATTGAGAGCATGTCGTCAGAAACCCCGTAAACCCCTGTAACAAAAGGTTTTCCGTGGGTTAGCGTGCCCGTTTTGTCAACCAAGATATATTTTATGTCGCGCATGCGCTCGAGGGCGTGCGCGCTTTTTATAAGAATACCCCTTGAAGCACCGACACCCGTACCCACCATAATAGCCGTGGGAGTCGCCAGACCGAGGGCGCACGGACAAGAGATTACCAAGACAGATATTGCGCATTTGAACGCCACCGCGGGCGTGCCGAAGATAAGCCAGACAATAAGAGTCACAAGCGAAACAAACATGACCGCGGGCACGAATACGGCGCTGACACGGTCGGCAACGCGCGAGATGTCGGCTTTGCTGTTTGCCGCTTCCTCAAGCATGGTGATTATTCGGCTTATAGAGGTGTCGCTTCCCGTGCGTGTGCATTTTATTCTGATGTATCCGTCGCGGAGTATGCAGGACGCGCTTGCGCCGTCTCCCACCTTTTTGTCAATGGGAAGGCTCTCGCCGCTGAGTGCCGACTCGTCAATGCTTCCCTCGCCGAAAACTATCTCGCCGTCAACAGGAATAGCCTCGCCCGCGCGGACGCAAATCACGTCCCCCACCTTCACTTCCTCAACCTCTACCGTCTTTTCCTCGCCGTCTGCAAGCAGTGTAGCCAGTGTGGGAAGCGTGTCCGAAAGTGCCATTACCGCGTCGCCCGCCTTCTTTTTTGCGCGCTCCTCAAGGAATTTTCCAAGCGACACGAGGGCGAGTATCATCGCCGCCGACTCGTAATAAAGGTCGTGGGCGTAGGCGTGCGCCGCCTCGTGGGAGTCACTGAGAAGTATCATGACCGTACCGAAGACCGAGTATATAAGCGAAGCCCCCGAGCCTATGGCAATAAGCGAATCCATGTTGGGCGCTTTGGCAAAGAGAGCCGAAATTCCGCCCTTGAAATACTTGCGGTTGATGATAACGATTGGCAGAGTTATAGCTAACTGAGCCAACGAAAACACTGCAAGGTTATTTAAAACATCGGGCTGAGGCAACCCCAACATTCCACCCATTGAAACGTACATCAACAGGGCTGAAAGAACAAGCGACAGCACCAAATTCCTTATTCTCTTTTTATACTCCGTGCTTTCGAGAGCCTTTTTGTCGCCAACGATAAGGTCG
The DNA here is from genome assembly GCA_045660295.1 of Eubacteriales bacterium. Taxonomy (GTDB): domain Bacteria; phylum Bacillota; class Clostridia; order Oscillospirales; family CAG-272; genus RGIG8775. Next base: position 10,027 of record JAZRDN010000053.1, on the reverse strand, counting down.
TAACCACCCGTGCGAAGCGCCTTGGTCAGCCTTTGTCTGACGGCTTCTTCCTTTTCGCCGTCCGCCACCTCAACGATTATGCTGTTGGTTATAAGGCTCACAGTGACCTCGCCGTCAACAACGCCCCTCGCCGCGCGCTCAACGTGCGCCACGCACGCGCTGCAGCTCATGCCCTTTACGCCGTATTTTATCTTCCGCATTTTTTCTGCCTTTCTTTTTTGATACTTTATTATAGCATATTTAGTTAGTTTTGTGTGGTTTTTTTCGCGATTTTTTAAGTTAGTTTTTGTCGGGTTGTTGCTTTTTTGAAAAAAAGCTCCGCAAAAAACTTTTGGCGCATGGATTATTTTTTGTTTTTATCTGTGCTCTTAAATTTTATTTGCGACAACTGCATGGGTAGTTTAGTACGCTGACGGAAGAATTGCTCCCGCAAGCGTTGGGGACCCCCTCCCCTAACGCTCCAGCGGCGAAGGCGCCGCAACCCTTTAGGTCAGCGTCCCACATTTGTGCGAACAACACGGTCGTTGCCATCAGTCATTCTCTAAACGAGAACTCCTTCGCTTTGGTTGCATTTTGGTTTTCGGCGGGAGGCAATCCCGCTTCGCTCACAAGATTGCTACGCAATCTGCCCCGCCCTACAACACCTCATGCAGTTGTCGCAAATAAAATTTAAGCGCACAAATCTAAAACAAAAACCCCTAAAGAAAAGTTTTTTGCGGAGCTTTTTTACAAAAAAGCGACAACCCCAACTAAAAACTAGCTTAATGTTATATTATATTAATAAATAATATATATAAATTTACGAAAAACCCTTGAAAAAAAGTTATAAACATGGTATAATTATTAAAATAGCTAATACTATGCCCGCGGGGCGATTTTACATATTTTTTCGGCGGAAATTTTGCTTATTTCCGTACTAAAATGAAAGGTTTTCGTTATATGGCAGTTTCAGACGAACTTCAGGAATTAAACGAAATATGGCAAGAGGTCAAGAAATCTTTTTCAAGCGAGCTTTCGGATTCTACTATAGACCTCTGGTTTGGCGGTCTGGTGTTAACCGATTTTGCCGACAACACGATACACTTCCGCGCGCCCACGTCATTTAAGTGCAAAATGGTGCGCGAGCGACATCTTGACAGAATAAAAAAGGGCTTTTTTGAATTTCTCGGCTTCGAGGTTGACGTAAACGTATTTTTCGCGTCCGAGAACGTTACGAGAATAACCCACAGAGTCATTCCCTACGAGGAACTTGGAATCGAGCGCGACCCAATAGCTCCCGCACGCAAGGAAGTGGAGATAGGCAGCGCGCATTTCCCCTATCATTTTGAATACACATTTGACAACTTCATCGTAGGAAAATCAAACAATTTCGCGCACGCCGCATGCCTTGGCGTCGCCGAAAATCCCGCCTGCATGGAGTCCGAAAGAATTTCACACGGAAAAGAGGTTGCGAGAACCTACAACCCCCTCTTTATCTACGGTCCGTCGGGACTTGGAAAGACCCATCTTCTCCACGCCATAATCAACAAAATAAAATCCAACATTCCCGACGTAAAGATGCTTTACGTCACCTGTGAGGATTTTACCAATCAGCTTATAGACCACCTTTCCACCAACTCGATGAACATGTTTAAGGAGAAGTACCGCAAATGCGACGTTCTTCTTATCGACGACATACAGTTTTTGGAGGGCAAGAAGTCAACTCAGGAAGAATTTTTCCACACCTTCAACGCTCTTTACGAGGAGCACAAGCAGATAATTCTCACGTCCGACCGTCCGCCAAGAGAGATCCAGCCTCTTGAGGAAAGGCTTGTAAACAGATTTGAGTGGGGACTTATAGCCGACATTCAGCCGCCCGACATGGAATTAAGACTTGCGATAATCAAGAAAAAGGCTGAACAGATAGGAATAGAGCTTCCCGAGGACGTTCTGGAGTATCTTGCGGAAAATCTGCGTTCCAACGTGCGTCAGATAGAGGGCGCTATAAAGAAGCTGGGCGCACAGAAATTCCTTTCGGGCAAGGAGATAACCTTTGAGCTTGCGAAGGGCTGCATTTCCGACCTTATGGACGGCGAAGAACCGATAAACGTGATAATAGATAAGATATTCAAGTCGATAGAGACTCATTATGGAGTAACAAAGGACGAACTTCTTTCGGAGTCAAGAAAGCAAGAGATAGCCTTTGCGCGCCACGTAACGACCTATCTTATCAAGGAGCTGACCGACCTTTCTTACAAGAAGATAGCCAAGACGTTGAACAGAAGAAATCACACGACCTGTATGAGCTCTTGTACACAGATCGAGGAGAAGCTGAAGAACGACACAGCGTTCATTTCGGAGATAAACGCGATAAAGAAAGAGATAGAGAAGAAGTAATTGGTGTAGGTGTGTTCGCACCGCAGCCGCGCCAAAAGTTTTGATCAAACTTTTTTAAAAGTTTGCGGATTGTCAAGGCAGCGCCTTGGCTCGCTCGTCGCAACGAGCGAGACGCCGCAGAGCTATTTCGCCGCGTGCGCGCGGCGACAAGGGCTACGCGCCCTTGACTGGCGCCCACTGCCGTGGGGGCTATCATTGGTGCTGTGCGTCGCCGCAAGCTCGACCAAAACTTTTGGCTCTTGGTGCGGTGCGAACATAGTGCGTAGCAAAACTTTCCACACCCCCATGTTCATAACGCCCCAAAAACCTAAAAGCAACTCAAAAAACAAAAATCTTACCCCGATTTTTTCTAAAAAATCAATTTTTGAGCCACACCGTTATCAACACTCTTTCCAACATCCAAAAATCATTCAAAACCCTATAAAATCAAAACCTTTATCAAGTTATCAACACCTTCCACACCCCCTATTACTAATATTATTATATTATAAATAATAAATAGATAAATATACATCCCCCGCGCAAGAAGCGGGAGAAAAGGAGATCGTAATGAAAATAGTTTTCAACAAGCAAAAAATGGCAAACGCAGTCGCGCCTCTTATGTGCGCTGTCTCGGGTAAGTCTACTCTTACCGCTACCGAGGGTATCCTTATCGAAGCCAAGCTCCCCGATATCTGCGTTCTCACTACCTTTGACATCGAAAAGGGTATGAGAATTACCACAAACGTTGAAGTCATCGAGGAAGGCTCCTACATCATTAACGCTCAAAAATTCAGTCAGACTCTTAAGGTAATGGACAACGAGACCCTTACTCTCACAGTTGACGAAAAGTGCCACGCCATCATTGAATACGGCAAGTCTGTTCACCAGATGAACGCTCTCGCGGGCACAGATTTCCCCACCATTCCCGTGCTTGAAGCGCCCAACGCCTTCACGGTCGGACAGGGAATACTTAAAGAAATGCTTCAAAAGGTTTCCTTCGCTATGGGTATCAACGACCAGAGAACTGTTCTTAACGGCTGTTGCTGTAAAATAGACGACGAGAGCATCATGATGGTTGCCTGCGACTCGTTCAGACTCGCAAAGTGCGAAAAGAGACTTAAGGTTGAAAATTCGGGCTCAAATCCCAACAAAAATCTCAACTTTGAATTCATTATTCCCAACAAGACCGTAAACGAGCTTATCAGAATGCTTTCGGACGACGAGGAAAAGCCGATTCAGGTTTACGTTACTTACAAAAACCTTATTTTCAACTTCGGAGAGACGATTTTCTTCTCCAGAGTGGTTGACGGTTATTACATCGACTACGAGAGAGTTCTTGTAAAGAACCACAAGATATTTGTCAAGGTCGAACGCGCCGAGCTTCTTTCGGCTCTCGAGCGCGCGTGCCTTATCACCGAGGAGAGAATTGCGGGCGCGGTCAAGGCTAACGTTAAGCTTGACCTTGCCGACGGAATTTTGAAGGTACTCGCAAATTCTTCCGCGGGAAGCACTTACGACGAGATAGAGGTAGCTCACGAGGGCGAAAATCTTCTTATAGCCTTCAACAACAGATATCTTATCGACTGTGTAAGAGCCTGCGGAGGTGACAACATCACTATTTCGCTTTCTTCGGCGCTTACCAGCATCAACGTTGTTCCCACTGAAAAAGAAGAGGACGTAGAAGAAGAATACATGCTTCTCCCTGTCCGCATGTAGCGCGGAAGCCCGCGCGGGCAAATGGTCAGCGTACCGAGTTTGTGCGAACAACACGGTCGTTGCCATCAGTCGTTCTCTAAACGAGAACTCCTTTGCTTTGGGTTCATTTTGGTTTTCGGCGGGAGGCAAGCCCGCTTCGCTCACAAGGTTGTTTCACAACCAGCCCCGCCCTACAGGTTTTGGAGCGATTTGGGAAGGGTCCCAAACGCTTGCGGTAGCTATTGTGACGGCTACGTACTGAACATTCCAAGCAGTCAACACAAATCGCCGACAGAGGCACAAACCTAAAACAAAACCCCCTTAAGAAAAGTTTTTTGCGGAGCTTTTTTACAAAAAAGCGACAACCCCGACAAAAAACTAACTACCACTAACTATGGAGGTGCTGAAAAATTGATATGTAACAGAGTTGAAATAAAGAATTTCAGAAATTCAGAGCACGCCGTGGTTGAGTTTACTGAGGGAGTAAACGTGCTTCTTGGGTCGAACGCTCAGGGAAAGACGAATCTTCTTGAGGCGGTTTATTTGGCTTGCACGGCTAAGAGCTTCAGGGCGACAAGCGACTCACAGCTTATAAAATTCGGCTCTGATTTTGCGTCGGTGAGCGTTGATTTTACCGACACGAGGAGACAGAACATCAGCTTTAATTATCAAGTCGGCAAGCGCAGACAGATAGAGCTGAACAAAAACAAAATAACAAAGATATCCGACATGATAGGGCGGTTTAAATGCGTGCTTTTCTGCCCCGAGCATCTTTCGCTTATCAAGGGCGCGCCGGCGGTGAGACGTGATTTTCTCGATTTCGCCATTTGCCAGCTTCGCCCCATGTATACCGTGGCTCTGCAAAAGTACGAGCGAATTTTAAAGGAGCGCAACACGCTTCTCAAAAACGCTCTTGACGACAGGCAGACCTACGACAGCACCATAGAATTCTGGAACGAGCAGCTTTGCCACGAGGCGGCAATAATCTCGCGCATGAGAGAGTCTTACATCAAGCAGGCAGAGGCATACATGGTCGATTGCTTCGCGCAGATGTCAAAGCGGACGGGACGTGAAAATGAGATTCCCACGCTTAAATACAAGGGCTCGTCACCGCAAGAGTCCTACGAGGATTTAAACGTTACCAGAGACAATTATATGCGACTTTTGCACGAACGTCCCGAGCGTGAGATATTTGCGGGCACAAGTCTTTACGGCGTGCACAGAGACGACATAGAGATATGCCTTGGGGACAAGCCCGCGCGCGACTTCGCCTCACAGGGTCAACAGCGTTCGCTGGCGCTCTGCCTTAAGCTTGCCGAGGGCGAGATAGTCAAAAAGGATTCGGGCGAATACCCCGTGTTTCTGCTTGACGACGTGCTTTCCGAGCTTGACGAGGGCAGAAGAAAGTATCTCATAGACGAAATAAAAGACAAGCAGGTCATTATGACCTCATGCGAAAACGACTTGGAGCTTTACAAAAACGCCCACGTCATAACCGTAAAAGACGGCACCTACTCCTCGCCGCCCCTGCCGGGGAGGTGATTGGTCAGCGTTCCGAGTTTGTGCGAACAACACGGTCGTCCCCTGCCGGGGAGGCAATTGGTCAGCGTACCGAGTTTGTGCGAACAACACGGTCGTTGCCATCAGTCGTCGGCTAAACACCGACTCCTTTGCTTTGGGTGCATGTTCAGTGGTTTAAAACTAACTTTGTGGAGCGATTTGGGAAGGGTCCCATACGCTTGCGGTAGCTATTGTGACGGCTACGCACTAAACGCCCCAAGCAGTCAGCACAAATTACCGATAGAGGCACAAACCAAAAAAACACTTACCCGGCGCCAAAAGTTTTTGGGCGACTTTTTACAAAAAGTCGCGAAAAACCCGTCTAAACTATCTAAGAGGAAAAATATGTATCTTCACGCAGGAAATAACAAGAACATCAGAGAGAACAGGATAATAGGGATATTCGACATAGAGAACTCGACTATTTCGGAGACGACGAGGAAATATCTTTCGGACGCTGAAAAGAGGGGCGAGGTCGAGTCTGCGGCGGGGGATGAGCTTCCGAAGTCGTTTATTCTGTATTTTGACAAAAATCAAGAATATAAAGTGTGTTTTTCTCAGCTTTCGACCGCCGCGCTTGACGGCAGAATCGAGATAGGCGAGAGAAAAGACAAAAACGAAGAATAAAGTAATTTTAATTTAATTCAAGATATAAATAAATCAAGGATTTCTAACAAACCCCGAAAAAGGCTTGTGAGCTTTCGTTTGAGGCTTTTCGGTCGCGAAAGAGCTCAAGGGCTTATTTAGCTTACAGGGGAGAGAGGAAAAAATAATGCAAAACAACTACACAGAAAGCCAAATTCAGGTACTCGAGGGACTCGAGGCGGTCAGAAAAAGACCGGGTATGTACATCGGTACAACGTCGATAAGAGGCTTGCATCACCTTGTTTACGAGATAGTTGACAACTCGATAGACGAGGCGCTTGCCGGCTACTGCGACAAGATATCGGTGACTATCAACAAGGGAGACACCATAACCGTTGAGGACAACGGACGCGGTATTCCCACGGGAATGCACCCCAAGCAGGGAATTCCTACCCCCGAGGTGGTCTACACCATACTCCACGCGGGCGGAAAGTTCGGCGGCGACGGCTACAAGATAGCCGGCGGTCTTCACGGCGTGGGCGCGTCTGTCGTAAACGCTCTTTCGGAATGGCTGGAGCTTGACGACTGCTACGGCGGCGACCGATTCACAGAACGCTTTGAACGCGGTATGGTGGCAAGAAAGGGAGAGCTTACAAAAGCGCCCGAGGGCAGACAGCACGGCGTTAAGGTCACCTTCAAGCCCGACCCGACCATTTTTGAGGAGACTGTGTTTGATTACGATATACTTCTCACAAGACTTCGCGAGCAGGCGTTCCTCAACGCGGGCGTGAGAATAGTCCTCAGAGACGAGAGAAATGACGACGACGTAAAGGAGCACGACCTTTGCTTTGAGGGCGGTCTTAAGGAATTTATAAGCTACAGAAACGAGATAAACAAGTCCACTCCTATTCATGAGGAAGTTATCTACATGAAAGGCGAGAAGGGCAGCAGCATCGCCGAGATAGCCATTCAGTACAACACGGGCGAGGAATACGACATTCTCACCTTTGCGAACAACATGAATACCATCGAGGGCGGTACTCACGAGACAGGCTTTAAGGGCGGTATCACGCGAGTTATCAACGACTACGCCAGAAAGATGGGCATGCTCAAGGAAAAGGACAGCAACCTTACGGGTAACGACGTGCGCGAGGGTCTTACGGCAATTATCAGCGTAAAGCTTGAGAACGCGCAGTTCGAGAGCCAGACAAAGGCTAAGCTTGGTAACTCTGATATCAGAACCCTTGTTGAGAACACTGTAAACAACAAGCTGACCGAGTTCTTTGAGGAAAACCCCGCCGTGGGTAAGGTCATCGTTGAAAAGGCGATGGAGGCTTCCCGTGTCCGCGAGGCTATGAGAAAGGCTAAGGAGGACACCAAGAGAAAGAGCTCGCTTGACAGCGGAAACACTCTCCCGGGCAAGCTGGCTGACTGCAACTCGCGAAACGTTGAGTTCACCGAGCTTTATCTGGTAGAGGGAGACTCCGCGGGCGGCTCTGCGAAGTCGGGACGCGACTCGCGCTTTCAGGCTATTCTTCCCCTCAGAGGTAAGGTTCTTAACGTTGAAAAATCGAAGAACAACGTGGCGGGCAATCTTTCCTTGCAGCCTATTATTCAGGCGCTGGGATGCGGAATAGACGATTATTTCGATATAGAAAAGCTCCGTTACGGAAAGATAATTCTTATGGCCGATGCCGACGTAGACGGTTCTCACATCAGAATACTGCTTCTGACCTTCCTTTACAGGCACATGAAGCCGCTTGTTGAGCAGGGACACGTGTATCTGGCTCAGCCGCCTCTTTACAAGGTGTTCAAGCGCGGAGTGAAGCAGGAATATTACGCTTTCTCGGACGAGGAGAGAGACAGATACATCGAGCTTCTTGGCGGTCACAACGTAGAGACGCCCAGATACAAGGGTCTTGGTGAGATGAACGCCGAGCAGCTTTGGGAAACGACAATGGACCCCGAAAAGAGAACGCTTCTCCGTGTTACCACGGCAGACGCGCAGGCGTGCGACGAGATGTTCACGCTCCTCATGGGTGACAGCGTAAACGCGAGAAAGGAATTCATCGAGCAGAACGCTAAGTTCGCGGAGAATTTGGATATTTAAGGTCATATTATATGTTCGCACCGTAGCCCTAAAGAAAAGTTTTGGTCAAACTTTTTCAAAAGTTTGCGGATTGACAAGGCAGAGCCTTGTCTCGCTCGTCGCAACGAGCGAAAGCCCCTTTCGGCGTTTCTTTTGTGAGCTTTTCTTTGCGCCTCTGGCTTCAAAGAAAAGCGGATAAGAAAATTTATGGCCTATAAAATTGTTGTGTAGCATATTTAAAAGTTAGTTTTAACCCAGATGTTCTTTCTTTTGGCACAAAAGGCGCAAAAGAAAGAACCAAATGAAACACGAATAGCTACGCTATTCGGCATAAATAATGGTTTTATGCCTAAACGGCATAAATTTGCTTTCGCAAACCCCATTATTTAGCACCGCAGGGTCATTTCGCCGCGTGCGCGCGGCGACAAGGGCTACGCGCCCTTGACTGGCGCCCACTGCCGTGGGGGGCTTCCATTGGTGCAGTGCGTGGGACATATGTTGCTATCCACAAAAATACAACCCCCGTTATCCACACGGCAAAAAGTTATCCACACCCTGTTGATAACTTTTGTGGAAAACTCGTGTACAAGTCCTATAAAGGCTTGTACGTCAAGGCTGAAAGTTATCAACATGCGTGTTCATATATGATAATTTTCGGTGTTGAAAGAAAGATTTTTCGAACACTTTCAACACCCATGTTCAAAAGTTTTATAAGACAAAAAATAAAACACCAACTTATTGCGGGGGTTCCCCGCAAGATAAGGAGAAAGTAAAATTGGCAAGGAAAAACGAAGATCTCAGAAGTATTGAATTTCCCGATCAGTCGATAGTTGACATCGACATGGAAAAGGAAGTTAAAAAATCCTTTATCGAATATTCAATGTCGGTTATAATCTCCCGAGCTTTGCCCGACGTTCGCGACGGTATGAAGCCCGGTCAGAGAAGAATAATGTACGCGATGCACGAGGACCATCTAACCCACGACAAGGCGTTCAGAAAGTCGGCTACCACCGTCGGTAACGTGCTTGGACGTTACCACCCCCACGGTGACGCGGCGGTATACGGAACTATGGTTCGTATGGCGCAGGATTTCTCCTACCGCTATCCGCTCGTTGAGGGTCAGGGTAACTTCGGTTCTGTTGACGGCGACGGCGCTGCCGCTTACCGTTACACCGAGGCGAGAATGTCTAAAATAGCCGCCGAGCTTATGGTGGACATCGAGAAGAACGTTGTCGATATGAAAAAGAACTTCGACAACACCCGTGACGAGCCCACCGTTCTTCCCTCCCGCTTCCCCAACCTTTTGGTAAACGGCTCGGTAGGTATCGCGGTCGGTATGGCTACGAATATCCCCCCTCACAACCTCTCCGAGGTCGTTGACGGTACCGTTTACAGAATAGATAATCCCGAATGTACGGTTGACGAGCTTATGCAGTTCATTAAGGGTCCCGACTTCCCCACCGCGGCTATTATTTACGGCTCAAAGGGAATAAGAGACGCTTACGAGACGGGTAAGGGTAAGGTTTACGTCAGAGCGAGAGCTACTATTGAGGACGAGCACAAGAGAATTATCTTCACCGAAATTCCTTATATGGTTAACAAGTCGATGCTCGTTGAGAGTATTGCAAACCTCGTTAAGGAAAAGAAGATTGAGGGTATCACAGCACTTCGTGACGAGTCGGGAAGAGGTGGTATGAGAATCGTCTGCGAATACAGACGTGACGCCAACGGCGAGGTTAT
>JAZRDN010000052.1:0-43828 GCA_045660295.1 Eubacteriales bacterium | reverse complement strand
TCAAGTGTCATATGCTTGTTTCGCTTTTCGTAGTTCATAGTCTGGAACCTCCTTTTCCCAGACTAAATTCTACCACAAAATCTTTCCCACACTAAATTCCACTTCAAATTCCACTGTGGAATTTACTTTGGGAATTCACTCTTGGCGGGTCGAGAGGGGAAATTTTGCTCAAAATGTTGACAAGTCAACAAGTTTGTGGTAAAATAAGTTAACTATGGAAGAAACGGAGGGGGAATATGCAGGACCGTTTTAAAACGTTTACAGTGCTTGTTGACAAGCTCAAGCGAAATATTCGCAAGATAAAAACCGAAGAAATGGCGGAATTTGATCTTAAGAGTCCGCATGTTTCGTGTCTGTACTATCTGTACAAATCAGATCCGCTGACCTCAAAGGAGTTATCGGAAATTTGTGAGGAGGACAAGGCGTCGGTCTCGCGTTCGATAGAATATCTGGAGGAAAACGGATACCTGGTGTGCGCGCCCAAAACGCGCAAGCGCTACAAGACACCCTTGGAGTTGACCGAAAAGGGAATAGAGGTAGCAAGACTTGTTACTTCCAGAATCGACAGCATACTTGAAAAGGCAAGCGAGGGACTGCCGGAAGCCGACAAATTGATTATGTATCGCAGTCTTGAGCTGATAAGCAACAACCTTCAGTGTATATGCGACGGATACGAAGAATAAAATATATCTAAGGAGAAATTATTATGAACGAGTACGTGATTTTTGCCGATTCGGCATGTGACATCAAGCGCGAGCTGCTTGGTGAGTGGGGCGTTCCCTTTGAATCGCTTACCTACAAATTTGAAAACGATGAAAAGATTTATTTCAACGACGAGATCCCCGCGGATGATTTTTACGCTAAGATGAAGGAGGGCGGCGTGGCAAAGACTGCCGCTATCAACCCCGATACCTTCAAGGCTACCTTTGAGAAAATCTTCAAGGAAGGCAAGGATATTCTTTATCTCGGCTTTTCTTCGGGCTTGAGCACAACCTTCAACTCGGCTCGTATAGCTCTTAACGACCTTAAGGAAAGCTACCCCGAGCGCAAGGCTATCGCGGTCGATACACTCGCCGCGTCGGCGGGCATAGGTGTCCTTATTTATATTGCGCTTGAAAAACAGAGGGAGGGCGCTACCATTGAGGAGGTTGTCGAGCATATCGAGAGCATCAAGCTCAATCTCTGCCACTGGTTTACCGTTGACGACCTTGTTTACCTTAAGCGAGGCGGACGAGTAAGCGCCGCGGCGGCGTTCTTCGGCAACATGATAGGCATCAAGCCTGTGCTTCACGTTGACAACGAGGGACACCTTGTTCCAGTTGCGAAGGTGCGCGGCAGAAAGACATCCATCACAACTATCGCTGATAAATACGGCGAGCTCGCTCTTGACAAAGAGGGCGGTATCGTATATATTTCACACGCGGATTGTCAAAAGGACGCTGAGGAGCTTGCTAATATCCTTGGCACAAGATACGGCGCAAAGGTCAGCATCATTACCGACGTAGGACCTGTTATCGGCGCTCATTCGGGCCCCGGAACGATCGCGCTGTTCTTCCTTGGAAGCGAGAGATAATCAAAAGGAGAGTTTTTATGGCTAATAATGAAAAGAAGCCCGGCGCGGTAGAAACTGTTGTAAAGGACCTTGCCAAGTCCACCGCAAGCGGTGTGCAGAGTCTTGCCAAAAAGACAGCAAAGGGTGCGCAGAATATAGCTAAGTCAACTGCCGACAACGTAAAGAAGTCGCAGGAAAAAATGGCGGAGACCAAGAAGGAAAACGCCTCAAAAAAGGCTGAGAAAAAGGAATCAAAGTCTAAGAGTCAAGCCAAGAGCGGCGAGAAAAAGTCCAAGGGCGTTTCTATCAACCTTAAATATCTCGGCGGAGCGCTTTTGCGCAAGATGGCAAAGGGCGGCGCAAAGCAGCTCGGCTCTAACGCCGACGAGGTGAACAAGCTCAACGTTTTCCCCGTTCCCGATGGCGACACGGGCGACAACATGAGAATGACTATCGAGAGCGGTATAGCTGCCATTGAAAACATAGATTCCGACGACCTCGCGGAGGTTATGAGGGCGCTTTCTCACGGCATGCTGCTCGGTGCTCGCGGAAACTCGGGCGTTATCCTTTCCCAGTTCTTCGCGGGAACGGCAAAGGGGCTTGAAAGCGAGCAGAAGGCTGACCCCGAGACCTTTGGCCGCGCGCTTCAGCGCGGAGTTGCTCAGGCGTATTCCTCGGTAATGACCCCCACAGAGGGAACTATCCTTACCGTGGCGCGTGAGGCGGTGGAGTACGCCGTTTCGAGAATCACCCCCAAGAGTACCATAAGAAGTCTGTTTTCCGACCTTGTAGGCGAGATGCACGCGTCTCTTGAGCGTACCCCCGAGATACTTACAGTTCTTAAGGAAGCGGGTGTTGTTGACAGCGGCGGAGCAGGTCTGTTCTACATTATGGACGGCTTTAACCGAGTGCTCAGCGGTGAGGAGATAGTCACAAGCGAGGAGTTCACCGAAAAGCCCGCGCCAGCGGCGGCATCGACCGCTATATTTGAGTTCGGTCCCGACAGTGTTATGGAATTCGGCTATTGCACAGAGTGTTTGCTTCGTCTCCAGAACGCCAAGACCGACATCGACGCTTTTGACGTTGAGGAGCTTAAGAGCTTCCTCGCGACACTTGGTGACTCTATCGTTGCTTTCAAGACCGACAGTATCGTAAAGCTTCACGTTCACACCTTTACACCTGAAAAGGTGCTTGAATATTGCCGTAATTACGGAGAATTCCTTACAATAAAGATAGAGAACATGTCTGTTCAGCACTCCGAGAGCGAGGGCGGCGAGTCCCAAAAGGATGAAGCGACTGCCGAGGAAGCCGTACAGTCAGCGCCCGAAAAGCGCTACGGAATGGTTGCGGTAAGCAACGGCCCCGGTGTTGACGCGCTCTTTACCGACCTTGGTGTTGACAAGATAGTTGAGGGCGGTCAGACGCAGAATCCTTCGACCAACGATTTCCTTGACGCTTTCGCGCAGGTGTCGGCAGAGCACATTTTCGTGTTCCCCAACAACGGAAACATCTTCATGGCGGCAAGTCAGGCGGCTGACCTTTGGGACAGAGCCGAGGTGCACGTTATTCCCAGCAAGAATATCGGAACGGGCTACGTTGCTATGTCTGCCGTGGACATGAGCGGTGACGACGTTGACGCTATTATCGCCCAGATGAACGAGTCGATGAAGCGTGTTACGACAGGCTACATTTCGCCCTCTATCCGTGATGCCGAAATGAACGGCGTGAGCATCAAGGAGGGCGACACCATAGGAATTATCGACAAGGAGATAGTGCTTTCCGAGGCAGAGCGCATGGCGGCGGCTCACGCCCTTGCTTCCAAGCTGCTTGACATGCCCGAGAAGTTCATGCTCACGGTCTTTGTCGGTGCTGACGCCACCGAGGAGGAGCGCGCCGAGCTTGAGTCCTTCCTTGCCGAGAAATATCCCTCCGACGAGGTATATTTCATTGACGGTGGTCAGGACATCTACCCCTTCATTTTCGTTGCCGAATAACGGCGGAGGCGCCGCAGCCAATTGGTCAGCGTACCATGTGCGGTGACTGAAATTAAAATAGCACACGTAAAAACAGGCGACGGCTAAACACCGTCGCCTTTGCTTTGGGTATGTGGTTGGTGCGGTAAATTAATGTTTAGCGCCCCTAGCGGGGAGCCAATAGGTCAGCGTACCATGTGCGGTGACTGAAATTAAAATAGCACACTAAAAAACAGGCGACGGCTAAACACCGTCGCCTTTACTTCAATGTTTTTTGTCGGGTTGAATTTTATTTATTCAATTCCCATACGTTTATTCTGCTTGTGGCTCTCGCCAGCTTTGCCTTCAAAAGTGCTTCGACGGTTTTGTCGGTGTTTGCCGAAAGCGCGCTTTCGGCTCTTTCTTTTGCCGCTCTTGCGCGGTTTATATCTATCTTGTCGGCAAACTCAAAGGTGGTGGCAACAACACTGACCTCGCCGTTCTTTACAGACACAAATCCGCCTGATGATGAAGCGAGTCTGGTGTTTCCGTCCGATATAAGCCTTGCACGCCCTGTGCCAAGCGCCGACAGAAAGTCCATGTGTCCCGCCATTATCTCGGCGTCTCCTTCGGCGGTGCGAATCAGCAGACTTTCAGCCTGACCGTCAAACACCACGCCGTCGGGGGTAGCTATTTTTAAGTGAAAGCTTTTCATAATTTAAGCCTCTTGTCCAAGCTTTTTTGCTTTTTCGACCGCCTCGTCGATAGTTCCCACAAAGAGGAACGCCGACTCGGGCAGGTCGTCGTGCTTGCCGTCGAGAATTTCTCTGAAGCCGCGGATAGTTTCCTTGATGGGCACGTAACGTCCCTCCATACCCGTAAACTGCTCGGCAACCGTAAAGGGCTGGGAGAGGAAGCGCTGAATTTTTCTCGCGCGGTTTACTACGAGCTTATCCTCCTCGGAAAGTTCTTCCATACCCATGATAGCAATAATGTCCTGAAGCTCCTTGTATCTCTGAAGCATTTTCTGCACTTCGCGCGCAACTTCGTAATGCTCTATTCCGACAACGTCGGGGGAAAGTATACGCGAGGTCGAGTCAAGCGGGTCTACCGCGGGGTAGATACCAAGCGACGCGATGTTTCTTGAAAGAACCGTGGTAGCGTCAAGATGCGCGAAGGTGGTGGCGGGCGCGGGGTCGGTAAGGTCGTCCGCGGGGACGTAGACCGCCTGCACCGAGGTTATAGAGCCTTTTTTGGTGGACGTGATACGCTCCTGGAGCGCGCCCATTTCGGTCGCCAGCGTGGGCTGATAACCAACCGCGGAGGGCATACGTCCGAGAAGCGCCGAAACCTCGCTTCCCGCCTGTGTGAATCTGTAAATGTTGTCGATAAAGAGGAGCACGTCCTGACCTTCCTTGTCGCGGAAATATTCCGCCATGGTAAGACCCGAAAGCGCGACTCTCATTCTCGCCCCGGGAGGCTCGTTCATCTGACCGTATACCAGCGCGGTCTTGGAGATAACGCCCGATTCCTTCATTTCGTTGTAAAGGTCGTTGCCCTCACGTGTGCGTTCTCCAACGCCCGTAAAGACCGACAGGCCGCCGTGTTCCTTAGCCACGTTGTTGATAAGCTCCATGATAAGTACCGTCTTACCAACTCCCGCGCCGCCGAACAGACCTATCTTACCGCCCTTTGCGTAAGGCGCGATAAGGTCTACCACCTTGATACCCGTTTCAAGTATCTCGGTAGTTCCTTCCTGCTCCGAATAGGGGGGAGGGTCGCGGTGTATGCACCATCTTTCGGCGTTTTCGGGGTCGGGCTGTTCGTCCACCGCCTCGCCGAGAATATTGAATATTCTTCCCAACGTTTCCTTGCCCACGGGAACGGTGATGCCCTTGCCGGTGTCAAGCGCGTCCATGCCGCGCGACATGCCGTCGGTGGAGGACATGGCGATACATCTTACCACGTCGTCACCTATCTGGCTTGCCACCTCGCAGACAACCTTTTTGCCCTCGTATTCGATTTCGATGGCGTTAAGGAGGTCGGGAAGATGCCCGTTCTCGAATTTGATATCAAGTACGGGACCTATTATCTGTATGACCTTGCCGATGTTTTTTTCCATCTGCTTGATTTCCTTTCTTGGAAGTTAATTTCGCTTACAGCGCGTCCGCGCCCGAGACAATCTCGGTTATCTCTTGCGTGATGACCGCCTGTCGCGCGCGGTTGTATTTGAGCATAAGCGTGTCGATTATCTCGCCCGCGTTCTTGTTTGCCGAGTTCATGGCGCTTCGTCTTGCCGCAGACTCCGAGGCTACCGCCTCGCAGACCGAGGAATAGATTATTCCGCCTATATATTCGGGGATTATTTTTGCCAGAAGCTCCTCGGCGTCTCCGTCGTATACCGCGTCGCGCGCCTCTGTGTTTGACTCGCGCTCAAAGGGCAACAGCTCCTCGTATACGGGAAGCTGGGTCAGCATAGATACGAACTTTGTATACACAAGCACTACGCGGTCTATCTTGCCCTCGGCAAAAGCCTCGGACACCGCCGCGCCTATCTTCATAGCGTCTCCTACGCCGAAATCCGCGGCGTACTCAAAGTCGCGGCTGAATATTTCGCGCTCACGGCGGCTGAAATATTCAAGAGCTTTTTTGCCTATGGGAAGCACGGCGGTCTTGCCGTTCTTAGCCAGCGTGTCGGTCATTTTGAATATTGACGAGTTGTAGCCCCCCGCAAGCCCTCTGTCGCCGGCGATGGCGATATAGAGCGTCTTGGGGTCGTCGCGCTTTTGCGCCCACAGCGAAAGACCTGCCTCGTTTGTGGCTTCAATGTCCGAGATAGCATTCGCCAACAGCTCGTGATAGGGGCGAGCGCCCTCGGCGCGCTCCTTGGCGCGCCTGAGCTTGGAGGTGGCGACCAGCTCCATAGCCTTGGTTATCTGCATGGTGCTCTGCACGCTTTTTATGCGGGCTTTTATATCATTCATTGATGCGCCTGCCATGCTATGCCTCCGCCTTGCCTGAAAATTTATCCTTGAAGTAGATTATAGCCTCTTTAAGCTCCTTTTCGGACTCGCTGTCAAGAACGCCCGTGTCTCTTATCTTGGCGAGCAGTTCTTCCTTGGTCGCGCAAAGATGCTCGAAAAGCTCTGTCTCGAAGCGGTGAATCTCCTCTACCGCCACGTCTGCAAGCAGATTGTTTACCACCGCGTAGATGATAGCCACCTGAAGCTCCACCGCGATAGGCGAGTTTCTGTCCTGCTTAAGAACCTCAACTATTCTCGCGCCCTGCTCAAGTCTTGCCTTGGTGTCGGTATCAAGGTCCGAGCCGAACTGCGCGAAGCCCTGAAGCTCGCGGTACTGGGAATAAAGCAGCTTTAAAGTACCCGAGACCTTTTTCATAGCCTTTATCTGCGCGTTACCGCCCACACGCGATACCGAGATACCCGGATTTACCGCGGGTCTGACACCCGAGTGGAAAAGCTCGGTCTCGAGGAATATCTGACCGTCTGTGATAGAAATTACGTTTGTGGGAATATACGCCGAAACGTCGCCCGCCTGAGTTTCTATTATAGGAAGCGCGGTAAGCGAGCCACCGCCGTATTCGGGGGCGAGGCGCGCCGCACGCTCAAGAAGTCTCGAGTGGAGATAGAAAACGTCACCGGGGTATGCTTCACGTCCCGGAGGACGTCTTATAAGCAGTGACAGCGCGCGGTAAGCTACCGCGTGCTTGGAGAGGTCGTCGTAGATTATGAGAACATCTTTTCCCATATCCATAAAATATTCTCCCATGGAACACCCCGAATAAGGCGCAATATATTGCAGAGGAGCTGACTCGGACGCGCTTGCGGCAACGACTATGGTGTAGTCCATAGCGCCGTTCTTGTAAAGCGTGTCTACCACGTTCGTAACCGTGGACTGCTTCTGTCCGATAGCCACGTAGATGCAAATAACGTCCTTGCCCTTTTGGTTGATTATGGTGTCGGTGGCGATAACCGTCTTACCGGTCTGTCGGTCGCCGATAATAAGCTCACGCTGACCTCTGCCGATAGGTATCATCGAGTCGATAGCCTTGATACCTGTCTGCAAGGGCACGGAAACCGATTTTCTTTCGATAATTCCGTGAGCCTTCTGCTCGATTGGACGGTACTCGGCGCACTCAATAGGACCTTTTGCGTCGATAGGCTCGCCCAGAGCGTTTACGACTCTGCCGATGAGCTTTTCGCCTACGGGCACCGAAACTACTCTGCCCGTGCGCTTTACAAGGCTACCCTCGGCAATGCCCACGTCGTTACCCAAAAGCACCGCGCTTACGCAGTTTTCCTCAAGGTTAAGCGCCATGCCGTAGGTGCCGTTGGCAAACTCCAAAAGCTCGTTTGCGCGGCATTTGTCAAGCCCGTGCACCTTGGAGATTCCGTCACCCACCGATATAACGTAGCCTATCTCGTCCTGCTCGGTCTT
This sequence comes from Eubacteriales bacterium, assembly GCA_045660295.1. GTDB lineage: Bacteria > Bacillota > Clostridia > Oscillospirales > CAG-272 > RGIG8775. Next base: position 35,866 of record JAZRDN010000052.1, on the reverse strand, counting down.
TGCCGAGTAGTTCTTGATTTGTTCTTTTATTATCTTGCTGATGTCGTCTAATTGCATTTTATCACCAACTTTTAAATTACTATGTTTGAAAGTGCCTTCTCAAAGCCGTCAAGACGCGTCTTGACAGAGCCGTCAAGCTGTATTCCCATATAGCGGAGCTTTACGCCGCCGAGAATAGAACTGTCTACCGTGTTGCGGATGATTATGGTCTTGCCTGTCATTGCTTCGAGCTTTGCTTTCATTGCCGATATTTGTGCTTCGGTCATGGAAATTGCTGTTACGGCTTCGACTCTCTCGATGCCTCTTGAAGCGTCGTATTCCGCGCAAAACGCGTCGGCGGTCTTAGAAAAAAGATGCACCGAATGACGCTCGCAAAGTATCTTTATCAAGTTCACCGTGAACTCGTCAAGTGACTCGAAGACCTTGTCTATAAGAGCCAGCTTTTCCTCCTTGGGGAGAGCGGGGGTGTCGAGCAGCTTTTCGTACTCGGGGCTTTGCGAGAAAGCCTCTCTCGCGATGCCCACGTCGGAGAGTATCTTCTCGGTCTTGCCCGACTCCTCGGCGAGCATAAAGAGCGCCCGTCCGTATTCCTTAGCGTCAATCATTGCCGTCACCCATTTTTTCTATGAAGCTGTCGATAAGCTCCTTGTGCTCCTCGCTCTTAACGTCGCGCTCAATAACCGCGGCGGCAATGCCGATAGCCATTTCGGAGACCTCGTTTTTTACTTCGTTAATGGCGCGCTTTTTCTCCAGCTCGACCTGCTCGTAGGCGCGCTCTATAGTCCTTGCCGCACGGTCGTTAGCCTCGCGGAGGATTTCCTCCTCGCGCAGCTTCGCGCGGCGCATAGCGCCCTTTAATATCTCCTCGCTTTCCGAGTTGGCGTTTTCAAGCCTTGCCTCGTACTCTACCTTAAGCTCCGCGGCTTGCGCTCGAGAGCCCTCGGCATCGGCATACATGTCGTCTATCTCCTTTTGGCGAGAGTCTATCATGCTCTTAAGGGGCTTGAAAAGCAGCTTTTTGAGAAAGAGAAACAGAATAAGCAGGTTGCACCACGCGGCGATCATCGTAAAAAAGTTTACGCCGACGAACGCCTCGACAGCGCCGGTAAATGCCTGAAAGTTCATTTGATTCTCCCTTCAGAGATTACTGGATGTTTACGAACATAAGAAGAAGCGAAATAACCAGAGAGTAGATACCCGTTGTCTCGGTGATAGCGCATCCGAGAATCATGTTTGTACGGAGATTACCCTGCATTTCGGGCTGTCTCGCCATAGCCTCAAGAGCCTTTCCGACCGCGTTACCTTCTCCGATAGCGGGACCGATAGCGCCGAGACCCATGCAAAGACCTGCGCCGAGCGCTCTTGCGGCGGCAACGATAGAACCTGTAATACCTTCCATTTTAAAAATCCTCCTTGGAATAAAAGTTTTATGAATTATTTTACTTCTTAACGTCCTCGGGCGGCGGACAAGCCGCGCCCACGTAGACCATGGTAAGAAGTGAGAATACAAGTGCTTGAACGAATCCCGAGAACAGGTCGAAATATATCGACAAAAACGCGGGAATTCCTATCTGGAATATCGGCGGCACGAAGGAGAGAACCTTGTCGGGAAGCCAGCCGAAAATGAAATTTGTCAACAGCGCCAGCGCCGAATAGATAAGCGCCGTGAGCACCGAGCCGCCCGCCACGTTTCCGAAGTGACGGAACGCCATGGAAACTGGGGTGGCTATCTCGCTGACAATGTTCATGGGAGTCATGACCACGATAGGCTCTGTAAAGCCCTTGAGCCACGACTTGAAGCCGAAGTTTTTGATGTTGTAATACCACACCATGCCCGTGGTGACAAGCGCCCACGCGGCAGTTACCGATAGGTCGGCGGTGGTTGAACGGAAGACCTGCGTGGTGCCGATAAGTGTACCGCATATCGACGACATGAAAAGCGTTCCGATGTATGGAGCGAAGCGTGAGTTGTGCTTGCCCATGGTCTCCTCCACCAGATTGTAAAGCATGGTGACCAGCTTTTCGGCCACTACCTGTAATTTTCCCGGGCGCTTTGATATCCTGCGGTTGACGGCAAAAGCGAGAATTATCAAGAGAACCGTTACCGCAAGCAAGGATAATACCGTCTGCGTGATACGCACCTCGCCGATATAGGGCAGGGTAAAGCTGCAATAGATTATAGGACCGTTTACGTTTACGTCCAAGATTTAATCCCCCCTCTTTTGGCGGATAGTCTCCGCTACGATAAGTATAGGCTGAAAAGCCAGCAGCGGTATCACCGTGGCGATAACGTCAAACTGCTTTGAGATAAACGCCAGTACCAGCGCGCCAAGCATGGTAAAGGTGCGTATAATATATGAGAGCTTGGAAGCGTTCTGTATCTCGCCCGCGTGCTTTGCGGCAAAGGCATCAGCCTCCTCCTCGTCCATTTCGCGTTCACCGCGGAGAGCCATAAAGCGGTCTACCGCGCGGTTCATCGAAAGGGTCAGAAAGACGAAATTGAGTATTGCCACAAGGCTTCCAAGCAGAACGCCCGTGATTACCTTGTAGGAAAAGAAGCCGCAAAGCGCGAATACCGCCGCCACACCCGCCGAGACGGTAAGCTCGCCAAGCACGAGCGCGATAATATCACGCATGCCCGAATTTTTGTTTTGCATAGTAAAACCTCATTTGGTCTGATTATTTTGTGTGATTATTTTTCTTTTTTTCTCCGTCCCGCTCCTCGCGCTCTTTTTCAAGCCGTTCAAGGCTTGCCGAGGCGCTGAGAATGAATTTTATCATTGAAACGAAGCCCACGAGAACGCCGAAAACGCCAAGTATTGCGTATATCCACGCGGGAGCAGAGCATTTTGAGACTAAAAGCCACGAAAGTCCCAGCATCAGCAGTATCGGCGTGGCGAGATTGAAAAGCGACTGTAAGAGTATGTTCAGAATATACATCGCGCTTACGAATTTTCTGTACATATTATACCTCCGAAAAAAGGCAATCATAAACCTATTTTAACTATACCATATTTTTTCAGCGAAATCAAGAGAAAAAACGAAAGTTAATTCTTTAACGGGAAAGTTATTGATTTAACAAAGAAATGCTTGTAAATCTGCATCTGCGCTGCGTAAGAGGGCGCATTTTTGCGGCGTTTCGCTCGTTGCGACGAGCGAGCCAAGGCTCTGCCTTGGCAATCCGCAAACTTTTAAAAAAGTTTGATAAAAACTTTTCTCGCGGAGATAGTGCGAACATAGTGCGCTAAACATTAATTTACCACACAAAAATACATGCTGAATTGTTCGGCTCAAATTACAAAAAGGAACTGCCTTGTTAAGACAGTTCCTTTTGTTTTGATAGGGCTTTTATATGCGATTTACGCCTGTTTTTTTCGCCGATTCGATAACTGCGGCGGCAACCGCCTTGGCAACGCTCTTGTCGAGGGCGGAAACGATGATGTTTTCTTCCGAAAGCTCGCTTTCGGTGATAAGCTCGGCAAGCGCGTAGGATGCCGCAACCTTCATCTCGTCGTTAATGCAGGTGGCTCTGCAATCAAGCGCTCCGCGGAATATTCCGGGGAAGGCAAGCACGTTGTTTATCTGGTTGGGGAAGTCGGAGCGTCCCGTTCCCACCACGCGCGCGCCCGCCGCCTTAGCCTTGTCGGGCATTATCTCGGGCGTGGGGTTAGCCATCGGGAACACAATGGCGTCGTCAGCCATCGACTTTATCATTTCCTCGCTTACGATATTGGGCGCGGAAACACCGATAAACACGTCAGCGCCCTTCATGGCGTCCTCAAGAGTGCCGTGAAGCAGCTCGGTGTTTGTAAGTTTGGCTATCTCGGCGTGCGCCGAGTTGAGCCCGTCCATGTCGCGTGCGATAACGCCAAAGCGGTCAACCATTGTGATGTTTTTGAGTCCGATGTCAAGCAGGTGACGGCAGATAGCTATACCCGCCGAGCCTGCGCCGTTGATAACCACCTTGACCTCGTTCATGTCCTTTTTTACTAACTTGAGCGCGTTGATAAGCGCCGCCGCTACCACGATAGCCGTGCCGTGCTGGTCGTCGTGGAATACGGGAATATCGCAGACCTCTTTAAGTCTGCGCTCTATTTCAAAGCAACGGGGGGCGCTGATGTCCTCAAGGTTGATACCACCAAAGCTGCCCGAGATAAGCTCTATGGTGCGTACTATCTCGTCCACGTCCTTGCTCTTTACGCAGAGCGGAAAGGCATCAACGTCGGCAAAAGCCTTGAAAAGCGCGCATTTGCCCTCCATAACCGGCATACCCGCCTCGGGACCTATGTCGCCAAGACCAAGCACTGCCGTGCCGTCGGTAATGACAGCCACAAGATTCGCGCGGCGTGTCAGCTCGTAGGATTTATTTACGTCCTTGTTTATTTCAAGACACGGCTCGGCAACGCCGGGGGTGTACGCCAGCGACAGGTCATCTCTTGTGTTAATGGGGCAACGGGTAACGACCTCAATCTTGCCCTTCCATTCATAGTGCTTTTTGAGCGATTCTTCTCTTACGTTCATATTTTTGCCTTTCCTTGTTTTCGGAATAAAAAGTATACGTTTGAATTATATCATATTTGCCATGTTTTTTCAACATAAAACGCACTCAAAAAAGCCGATTTTTGTTGTTTTGGCGAAAATATTAAAAATTTTCCTCAAAACACTTGAAAAATCAGCCAAAAAAAGGTATTATATAGATAGTAAAATATTTACCGAAAGGAACTAACATTATGAAATTAAGTGTTCTTGCTAACCTCTACGGCGCAAAGTCGCTTGACGAGACACTCTCTATTCTCTCGGGTCTCGGCGTCCACACAGTTGAGATCGGTGCGGGCGGATATCCCGGAAAGGCTCATTGCAACCCCGAGGAGCTTCTTGCCGACAGCAAAAAGTTTGACGAATTTGTTGCTACGTTCAAAAAGTACGACGTAGAGATCTGCGCTCTCGCGGCTCACGGAAACGCGCTTCACCCCGATAAGGCTATTGCCGCTCAGTTTGACAAGGATTTCAGAAACGCTGTTCTCCTTGCTGAGAAGCTCGGTGTTGACACCGTTATTACTTTCTCGGGCTGTCCCGGTGACTCCGAGGGTTCTAAGTACCCCAACTGGGTAACCTGCCCCTGGCCCGAGGATTTCCTCGCTATTCTTGACTGGCAGTGGAACGAGAAGCTTATTCCTTACTGGAAAGAGGCAGGCGCGTTCGCAAAGGCTCACAAGGTTGACCACATCGCCTTTGAGATGCACCCCGGCTTCTGCGTTTACAATCCCGAGACGCTTCTTAAGCTCCGCGCGGCTGTTGGCGACGTTATCGGCGCTAACTTTGACCCCTCGCACCTTATCTGGCAGGGAATGGACCCCGTTGCGGCTATCAGAGAGCTTGAGGGCGCTATTTACCACGTGCACGCTAAGGACACCAAGATAGACAAGTACAACACCGCAAAGAACGGCGTGCTTGACACCAAGCACTACGGCGACGAGCTTCACCGCTCCTGGGTGTTCAGAACTGTCGGCTACGGCAACAACGAAACATACTGGCGTGACCTTGTTTCCAACCTTCGTCTCGTTGGCTACGACAGAGTTCTCTCTATCGAGCACGAGGATAGCCTTATGAGCATTGACGAGGGTCTTTCCAAGGCAGTTACATTCCTTAAGGATATTATCATTAACGATCCTAAGCCCACTACAATGAGCTGGGCGTGATCTGAGTATAGTTTAATATCACTCGTAAAACAGGGCTGTTTCATTAAGAAACAGCCCTGTTAAATTTGTCGGTTTATTTGGAAGCGCTTTCGCGGCGCGCCTTCATGACAGCCTTCATGCGAAGCTCGTTGTTGAGTATCTTCTTGCGGAGACGTATCGACTTGGGTGTTACCTCGATAAGCTCGTCGTCGTTGATGAACTCGATCGCTTCTTCAAGCGAGAATATAACGGGGGGAGTGAGGAGAAGCTTTTCGTCCGCGCCCGAAGATCGGATAGCGGTAAGCTGCTTCTTCTTGCAGGGGTTTATGGCGATGTCCTCGTTCTTGGGGTTCTCGCCGACTATCATTCCCTCGTAAACAGGGGTCTGAGGACCTACGAACATCGTTCCGCGCTCCTGCGTATTGAACAGACCGTAACGTGTGGTCTCGCCGTCCTCGGAAGCGATAAGCGAGCCCGTAAATCTCATAATTATCTCACCGCGATAGGGCTGATAGCCCTCAAATATAGAATTCATGATACCCTCGCCGTGAGTGTCGGTAAGAAACTCGGAGCGGTATCCGAAAAGTCCGCGTGCGGGAATGAGATATTCTATCTTCGTGCGGTTGCCTATGGGAGACATCTCAAGCAGGTCGCCCTTGCGTCTGCCCAGCTTTTCGACTACCGCGCCCACGTACTCTGTGGGAACGTCAAGCACAACGCGCTCCATGGGCTCGCACTTTTCACCGTCTATCTCCTTGTAAAGCACTCTGGGGTTGGAGCAGCAAAGCTCAAAGCCCTCTCGGCGCATGTTCTCAATAAGAATAGAGAGGTGCATCTCTCCGCGTCCCGCAACCTTGAATTCTTCGGTGGTCTCACCGTCTGTAACTCTGAGCGAAACGTCCTTAAGAAGCTCCTTGTAAAGCCTGTCGCGAAGCTGGCGAGAGGTAACGAATTTGCCCTCGCGCCCTGCAAAGGGGCTGGTGTTTACCGCGAAGGTCATTTCAAGCGTGGGCTCGCTCACCTTGACGAATTCAAGAGGCTCGGGAGCGTTAAGGCTGGTTATCGTGTCTCCGATGGTTATGGTCTCAGCGCCCGAGAAGCAAACGATGTCGCCAACCCTTGCCTCGTCAACGGGGGTTCTTACAAGTCCGTCTATCTGGAATATCGCCACTATCTTTGTGCGCTTGGGTGTCGCGCCGGTGTGGTAGTTGCAGATGTAAGCGTCCTGATTTTTCTTGATAGAGCCGCGCTCTATGCGTCCGATACCTATGCGTCCGACGTAATCGTTGTAGTCGATAGAGGAAACGAGAAGCTGAAGCTCGCCATCCTCATCACCGCCGGGGGCAGGGATGTAGTCGATTATCTTGTCAAAGAGGGGAACGAGGTCAGTGCCCTCGTTAAGCGGGTCCTCTGTCGCCGTGCCTGCTCTGCCCGAGCAGTAGAGCATTGGGCTGTCAAGCTGCTCGTCGTTTGCTCCGAGGTCGATAAGAAGCTCGAGAATCTCGTCCTCTACCTCGCCTATGCGCGCGTCGGGCTTGTCTATTTTGTTGATAACGACGATAACGCGGTGGTTGAGCGAAAGCGCCTTCTGGAGCACGAAGCGTGTCTGGGGCATAGGACCCTCAGCCGCGTCAACAAGCAGAATAACGCCGTTAACCATTTTGAGGATACGCTCCACCTCTCCGCCGAAATCGGCGTGACCGGGGGTGTCTATAAGATTGATCTTTACGTCGTTGTAGTGAACGGCGGTGTTTTTTGCGAGAATGGTGATTCCGCGCTCTTTTTCGAGGGCGTTGCTGTCCATAACTCTTTCTTCTGTTGCTTGGTTTTCTCTGTACGCGCCGCCCTGCTTGAGCATTTCGTCCACAAGTGTGGTCTTTCCGTGGTCAACGTGGGCAATAATGGCTACGTTTCTCAAATCTTCTCTGATCAATGCCGTTCTCCTTAACTTTATTTTTTCTCTAACTTATATATTATACACGATTTTGTACCAAGAAATAAATATTTCAAATAACGAAATTTCGACATATAACAACAGCTTTTTTGTGTAAATTTACTATTTTCCGCGCTTGACAATAATTTTGGGGTATGTTATAATCGTTCTGTACAGTATGTAATGTATACATCTTAGCTTCATGCGGCTATAATAATCAAAATAAGCCGCGGAGGATTGGGATGAAAAAAGAAAAAATCAGAATTTTAAAGAATATTTTGCTTGTTATAAGCGGAACGCTTGTGCTTTCCTTTGGAACGGCGGTCTTTATAGTGCCGTTTGACCTTGTGGTGGGCGGAGTTTCGGGCTTTGCCATAGTCATAAGCCGCGCTCTGGGGGGCGCGTTGTCGGCGGATACGCTCATAATCCTGCTCACTTGGGCACTTTTCTTTTTGGGGCTGTTGACTCTTGGCAAAGGCTTTGCCTTAAAAACGCTTGTGTCTACCGCTCTTTATCCTGTTGGCGTGTCGCTCTTTTCACGCCTTGTGGACTCGGGCGCGTTCGGGGGATTTTTCAACTTGACGTCAAGCGGATATCCACAGCTTGCCCTATTGCTTTCGGCTGTTACGGGCGGACTCCTCGTGGGAGTGGGCTGCGCCCTGACCTTTATTGGCGGAGGCTCTACGGGGGGCATTGATATTCCCGCATTCATTATCTGCAAATTTTTCAGACGTGTGAGAAGCTCGACGGCGATTTTCTGTATCGACGCCGCTGCGGTGGCTCTCGGTATCTTTGTTATCGGAGACATGGTGCTGGCTATGCTGGGCGTGCTTTCGGCGCTTATCTGCGCTATGACCGTTGACCGAATATTCCTGGGAGGCTCGCAAGCCTTTGAGGCGAGGATAATAAGCGAGAGCTGTGTGGAGATAGGGCGGAACGTTATAGAGCGGCTTTACCGCACGGCAACCTTTACCGAGGTCACGGGCGCGTATAGTGGCGAAAAGAAAAAGATGCTTTCGGTAATTTTTTCAAAAAATCAATACGGCGAGCTGATGAATATTATAAGCTCGGCTGACAAAAAGGCGTTTGTTACCGTGCACCGTGCCCACGAAATAGGCGGCGAGGGGTGGACTTACGGTATAAACGCAAAGAAGGATAACAATAGGTAACCTCTAAAAAACGACGGTGTACGAAAGGAAATATAAATGATAAAAGCAGTTATTTTTGACCTTGACGGCACGCTTGCCGACACGCTGGACTCCATAACCCGCGGCATAAATCTCACAATGAAAGCGCTGGGCTATCCTCTTAATACAAGAGACGATGCCCACGCACACATAAACCACGGCGCGCGGAATCTTATAAAGCTGTCGCTTCCTACCGAGGCGCAGAGTGACGAAGCCAAGATAGACGAGACTTACGCCCTTTATAACGAGATGTACGCCAAGGTTTACCTTGAGGTGGAGCGTACATATGACGGCATTATGGAAATGCTTGAAAAACTGCACGAAAAGGGAATAAAGTTCTCGGTGCTTTCCAATAAGCAAGACCCCTTTGTGGTGGGAATATGCAACAAGCTCCTGCCCAAGGAATATTTCACCGAATTCCGCGGTCAGCACGTGGGCGCGCCCACAAAGCCCGACCCCACAGTTCCGCTTGAGATATGCTCCTTGATGGGTGTCGAGCCGCACGAATGTGCCCTTGTGGGCGACAGCGACGTGGATATGATAACCGCAAAAAACGCGGGCTTTAAGGCGATAGGCGTCGCCTGGGGCTACAGACCGCCCGAAATGCTCGTGGCAAACGGTGCTGACGCGATAGCCGCCACTGCCGACGATATAGTTGAAATTATAAAAAAGTCATAATGAGAACGAACGATGAGAATACCCTTTAACAGAGATGCTGAAAGCGGAAAGATAACCTTCTCGGTCAGCGGACTTGAGTCGGTGACTCTTGAAATATAATACTGTTGGCTGACAAGGCGTGGGCAAAGCCCACGTCTTTATTTTACGCGCCGCACCATACGTGGAGCGTTTGGGGAGGGGGACCCCAACGCTTGCGGGAGCCATTGTGACGGCTACGCTCTAAACATTTCATGCAGTTGTCGCAAACTGTGGGCAGAGGCACAGACTAAAATAAATCCTTACCTCGCTCCAAAAGTTTTTTGCGGAGCTTTTTTTCAAAAAAGCGACACCACCGGCAAAAAACTAACTAATCTAAAAATTCCGCCCAACGTATTGATAAATCAAGAAAAATATGGTACAATATAATTTAAACTATAAGCCTACAAAGCCTAACCTGCACGGAAAGGAAGAAAAATATGAAAATAGTATTGCAAAATCTCACTAAAAAGTTCCCCAGCCGAAATAAAAAATCGGGTGAGGACGTGGTTGCCGTCAACAACTTCAGCTTTGAGTTTCCCGACGGCAAGCTGATAGGTCTGCTCGGTCCCTCGGGCTGTGGAAAAAGCACCACGCTCAACCTTATCAGCGGACTTGAAAAGCCCACCGAGGGCGCTATCTTCTTTGGCGAGGACGACGTTACCGCCCTTCCGCCCGAGAACAGAGGCGTCGGTCTGGTGTTCCAGAACTACGCGCTTTATCCGCATTTGACGGTTTTGCAGAATATCCTGTTCCCCTTGCAGAATCTTAAGGGCAAGGACAAGCTCACCAAGGAGCAGATGCTGCAAAAGGCCGGCGAGGTCGCGAGACTTGTGCAAATAGACGGACTTATGGAGCGCAAGCCATCCGAGCTTTCGGGCGGTCAGCAGCAGAGAGTGGCTATTGCCCGCGCGCTTGTAAAAATGCCCCGCGTGCTTCTTCTTGACGAGCCGCTTTCAAACCTTGACGCGCGTTTGCGCCTACAGACCCGAGAGGAGATAAAGCGTATTCAGGGCGAGACGGGAATAACCACCGTTTTCGTAACCCACGACCAGGAGGAGGCAATGAGCATTTCCGACCTTATCGTGGTAATGAAGGACGGAGTCGTTCAGCAAATAGGCAAGCCCCAAGACGTTTACGACAGCCCCGTTAACCTTTTCGTGGCTAAGTTCCTCGGTACTCCCCCCATTAACGTCTTTGAGGGGCGTGTTGAGGGCGGAAAGCTCTTTATAGGCGGCTCGGCAGTGCGAGAGGGAATAGATATCTCCGACCGCGAGGTCTACGTGGCGGTGCGCCCCGAGGGCTTCGTGCCCTGCGAAAACGGCGCGCTTTGCTGTAAATTGGAGGGAATCGAGGTCATGGGACGCGACGTCAGCGTGGTGTCCACCCATTCGGCATCGCTTAACACCAAGATACGCGCTATTATCAGCTCCGACAAGAGAGTTGACGTTTCGTCCGATACCGTCCGCTTTGAGCTTATGGACAGTAAGACCTTTATCTTTGATAAAGAGACCGAAGAAAGGCTCGGATAGGAGAGAATATGGAGAACAAAAGCATAAAGGGCTGGCTCTATCTTCTGCCCGCCATACTCTTTCTCGGCGCGTTTATGGTCTATCCGCTGGTTGACGTGCTTGTCTACTCCTTTGAGGAGGGCTACAACTCGGCTTCCCAGACCTTTTTCGGCTACGGAGCATATAACTATTCGTACGTCCTGCACGACCCTTACTTTTTGCAGGCGCTTAAGAATACCTTTATTCTCGTTGTCATAACCGTGCCGCTTTCCACCATAATAGCCTTGCTTATATCGGTGGGGCTTTCCTCGATAAAGCCTCTGCGCAACCTTTTCCAGACCGTGTATTTTCTGCCCTACGTCACAAATACGCTGGCGGTGGGTCTGGTGTTCATGGTGCTTTTCAAAAAGACGGCGTACTCCGACGGACTTGTAAATATGATAATCAAGCTCTTTGGCGGCGGCGCGATTGATTTCATCGACGGACCGTATTGGGCTAAGATGTTCGTGCTTTGCTTCTATACTATCTGGGTCGTAATGCCCTTTAAGATACTTATTCTTACAAGCGCGCTCGCCTCGGTGAGGCAGGATTATTACAACGCGGCAAAGATAGACGGCACGTCAAAGTGGCGAATCTTTACAAAAATTACGCTTCCCATGATATCGCCCATGATATTCTATCTTGTGATTACGGGATTTATCGGCGCTTTCAAGGCTTACAGTGATGCGGTGGCGCTTTTTGGAACTAACCTCAATGCCGCCGAGATGAATACCATAGTCGGTTACGTTTACGATATGCTTTACGGCGACAGCGGAGGATATCCCTCTTATGCGTCAGCCGCGGCGATAATACTCTTCCTTATCGTGCTTACCATAACCTGCATTAATCTCACGGTAAGCAAAAAGCACGTTCACTACTCATGAGGTGAAATAAATGACAAAACAAATTGATTTTGATAAAATAGAAAGGTCTGCCGCAAGGCGTAAAAGGGCGCTGAATGTCCTTGTGTACGCGCTTCTTACCCTGTGGGCACTTATGGTGCTGTTTCCCTTTTACTGGATGATACTGACCTCGGTAAAAAGCTACGGCGCGTACAGCTCGGAGTTTGTTCCCAAATTCTTCACGCTCTCGCCCACAGTGCAGAACTATGTCGATGCCTTTACCGCCGTACCGCTGGCTAAATATTTCCTCAATACGGTAATATTTACGCTTGCCACTACGGCTATAATGCTCGTCGTTATCGTCCCCGCGGCGTTTGCCTTTTCAAGACTAAAATTCAAGGGCAAAAACCTTGTGTTCACGGCGTTTCTGTCGCTGATGATGATACCAAACGAGCTTGTTATCATCACTAACTTTACCACAATTACCAACCTCGGGTTGAGAAATACCTTTACGGGTCTTATCCTGCCCTCGGTGGTGTCGGTGTTCTACATTTATCTCTTAAAAGAGAATTTCTCGCAGATACCCGACGAGATGTATTACGCCGCAAAGGTGGACGGCACTTCGGACTTCAAGTATCTTATGCGTGTCATGATACCCATTTGCAAGCCCACACTTATCACCATAACCATTCTTAAGGTCATCGAGTGCTGGAACTCCTACGTCTGGCCAAGACTTATCACCGATAACGAGGCGTATTATCTGGTTTCAAACGGTATTCAGGAGATACGCGAAAACGGCTTCGGACGTGAGAATATCCCCGCAATGATGGCGGCGGTGGTGGTCATCTCGGTTCCGCTTATCGTCTTGTTCCTGCTTTTCAGAAATAAGGTAATGGCGGGCGTTGCGAGAGGAGGTACAAAGGGATGAGAAAATTTGCGAAAATTATCTGCCTTCTGCTTTGTGCGCTTGCCTTGAGCGCGCTTCTGCCCGCTTGTCACGGCTCAAAAAAGAACAATGCCTTTGACGTGCCGAGCGAATTTGATACCTCAAAGAATTACGAGATAACCTTTTGGGCTAAAAACGACACCAACCTTACTCAGGTCAATATTTACAAAAAAGCGGTCGAGGATTTTGAGGCGATTTACCCCAACGTTAAGGTCAATCTTCGCCTTTATACCGATTACGGCAGAATATATCAGGATGTTATAACCAATATCGCCACAGGCACTACTCCTAACGTGTGTATCACCTATCCCGACCATATCGCCACTTATAAAACGGGTGAGAACGTGGTGGTTCCGCTTGACACTCTGTTTGAGGACGAAAAATACGGTCTCGGCGGCGGCGAAGTCAGATTTGACGCGCCCTCAAAGGACGAAATAATTCCGAAATTTCTCGATGAGTGTAAGATAGACGGCGAGTATTACGCCATACCCTTTATGCGCTCCACCGAGGCGTGCTACGTCAATAAGACCTTTGTGGAAAAGCTTGGCTTTACGCTTCCCGAAACCCTCACGTGGGAGTTCATGTGGGAGGTAGCCGAGGCGGCGACCGCAAAGGACGCGGACGGAAACTTTGCTGTCAACGGACAAAAGGTAATGCTTCCCATTATCTACAAATCCACCGACAATATGATGATACAGTACCTTAAGCAAAGCGACGCGGGATATTCCTCACAGATGGGGGACATACTGATATTCAACGAGGATACCGAAGCCCTCTTGAAGACCGTGGCAGAGCATACCAAAACAGGGGCTTTCAGTACCTTTAAAATTTCGGGTTATCCCGCGAACTTCTTAAACGCGGGTCAGTGCATTTTCGCGATAGACTCCACCGCGGGAGCAACATGGATGGGCTCTGACGCGCCCCTTCTCGACATCAGCGAGGATAAGCTGGTGCGCTTTGAGACGGCGGTTATGACAATTCCGCAGGCAGACCCCGAAAATCCGCAGATGATATCCCAAGGTCCCTCGCTGTGCGTGTTCAATAAGGATGACCCCCAAGAGGTGCTTGCCTCGTGGCTCTTTGCTCAGTATCTGTTGACAAACGACGTGCAGATAGCATATTCAAGCACAGAGGGCTACGCTCCCGTAACCTCAAAGGCGCAGGAAAGCGCGGAATACCTTGACTATCTGTCACGCGAGGGTGAGGACGACAAGTTCTATTATGAGGTAAAGATAAAAGCCACCAAGCTCTTGTTAAATAATGTCGAAAATACCTTTGTTACCCCCGTGTTCAACGGCTCGGCTTCGCTCAGAGACGCATCGGGACAGCTCATAGAGAACGTCACCAAATCGGTAAGACGCAAGGAAACTGTGGACGACGCGTATTTTGACAAGCTCTATTCCAATATAAACTCGCTCTACCACCTTGATGAGGCGGGGCAGAGCAGAGGAGACGGTCGCGCAGACTTGGGTCCTCTCCCCACAGCGTCTGTGGTTTTGATTGTTACACTTGTGGGAATTTGGGGATTTATGGGTATATATTTTAGTCTAAAAACAATAAAAAATCGAAATAAGCAAAAAAAAGACGTGTAGATATTGACTTTTTCAGAAAAAGTTAGTATAATAGATACAATAATTTATCAAAAAGGAGAATTTAAAATGAAAAAGATTCTTGCACTTCTTCTCGCAACGCTTATGCTCGTTGCAATGGTAGCCTGCGGCGGACCTGAGGATACAACAGAGCCTACCGTAACAGACGATCCTGTCACACCCACAGTAATGACATACGCTGAGTATGCGGCTGCTGAGGTTAGTACACTCGTTACTATTGAGGCTTATGTTCAGGCAACACAGTCCTGGTGGAATAACGAGATAACTGTTTACACACAGGATAAGGACGGAGCTTACTTCCTTTACAAGCTTGCTTGCTCTGAGGAAGACAGCGCAAAGCTTGTTCCCGGTACAAAGATTAGAGTAACCGGTGACAAGACAATATGGGATGGCGAAATTGAGATCACAGACGGTACGTTTGAGTTCATCGAGGGTGCTGACACATACATCGCTGAGCCTATCGACGCAACCGATCTTCTTGGCACAGAGGAGCTTATCAACTATCAGAATCAGTTTGCGACTTTCAAAGGCATGACCGTTGAGGCTTCTATGGATGCAGCCGGAAACGAGCACACATTCCTTTATAGCTGGGACGGCTCCGGTGCCGAGGGAACTGATTGTGACCTTTATTTCAGTGCTTCCGCAAATGGACAGACCTACACGTTTGTAGTTGAGTATTATTTGTGCAACGAGAACACCGATGTTTATAAGGCGGTTCAGAATCTTCAGGTCGGCGATAAGCTTGACTTGGAAGGTTTCTTGTACTGGTATCAGGGCGTTCAGCCTCACATCACAGCTATCACAGTTGTTGAGTAATTTTTGCATATAGATGCGATTATATCGCATGTAAAAAAGGAGTTGTCTCATTGAGACAACTCCTTTTTTAGTCAGTGTTAGCTGAATAGAATCTTTTGCTCCCGATGCGTTTTTAGTAACTCAAAACTAACTTTGTGGAGCGTTTGGGGAAGGGGCACGGGCGCTTGCGGGAGCTATTGCTATGGCTGCTCTCTAAATATCCCAAGCAGTTGTCGCAAATTATGGACAGAGGCATAGCCCCCAATAAATACTTTTACCGCGCCAAAAGTTTTTTGCGGAGCTTTTTTTCAAAAAAGCGACACCACCAACAAAGAACTAACTTTACGGATAAAATTCACGCTTTGGGCGTCTGGTGAAAAGAGCGTCAAGCTCCTCGTCGGGCTTTTTGTTGTTGTACAGAATTTCATATACCGCATTGCATATGGGCATCTCTACGCCGTGCTTCTCGCAAAGATTCATAAGCGCGCGGACAGTGTAGTAGCCCTCGGCAAGTCCATCGCATTTTTCGCCTGTGATAAAGGCTTCGCCAAAGCGGCGGTTGTGGCTGAATTTTGAGAACACGGTTGCCTCGTAGTCGCCAAGGTGGCAGAGTCCGTAAGCCGAAAGCTCGTTGCCGCCCATGGCGCGAATGAGACGTGCTACCTCGCGCGCTCCGCGCGCCATAAGCGCGCCCTTGAGCGACGAAAGCGAACGCCCGTCAAGCATACCCGCGGCTATGCCGATGACGTTTTTTGCCGCCGCGCCTATCTCGTTGCCGATAAGGTCGTCTCCGTAATAAAGGCGGATAAGCTCGCTTGAAATTTCGTCTACCAGCTTCTTTTTAAAGCCCTCGTCAGCGCTGTCTATAACCATGCAGTTGGGGATTCCCGAGTAAAACTCCTGAACGTGACCGGGGCCAAGCCATACGGCAACACGACCGCCGCCTGTGATAAATTCGCCTGCCACCTCGGTGAGCCGTTTGCCTGTGGAGATCTCAATTCCTTTCATGCAAAGCACAAAATCACGGTCGGTCAGCCCTTTTTCCGCCAGCTCGCCGAAAACTCCGCGCAGCCCTTGTGAGTCAACCGAAATGACCACCGCGTCCGCTCCCTCAACAGAGCCGATGTCGGTAGAAAGGGCAACGCTTTCGGGGAGCCTTAAAAGCGAGTTTTGGCGTGTGGCGAGAAGCTCTCCCATGTTGCGCGAGCCTTCACGTCCGTACAGGGTCACCGAATGACCTATCTTATCAAGATACCAGGTTAAGAACGTTCCCCAACGTCCGCAACCGATAACAGTAATTTTCATATTTTCTCTCCGTGGGTGTTTTTTTATATTTTACCACATTTTTGTCATTTAGTCAACAGCCCGCCATGTTGCGGCGGAAAGCGATTATTTTGAGATAGACCCCGAATACGGCAATGAAGCCGACTTTGACAGCTTTGTGAAAAAAGCCCACTCCTTGGGACTTAAGGTCATGCTCGACCTTGTTTATATGCACTGCGGTCCAAAGGCTAAAATGATTGATGAGCACCCCGATTTCGTCAAGCTATCCCCTCGCACCTTGCCGCCCTCGGGCAAAGGATACTTTTTCATGATTTTTCTCCTTTATTTTATCAAAGATGACAGCATGCCCACACATGCCGCGATTACGATGAACATTATTACGGGGATAGGCTTTTTGAATATCTTTTTGTATGCGAGCATTATCACCGCGAGTGCGGCGGTGAGGATAATTCCTCTCAAATCAAGCGCCATACTGTCAAGCGCGCGGACACCCACCGCGGAGAGCATAAGGTAAATACCCGCCGAAAGTATCATTCCCACCACAAAGGGTCGGATTGAAACGAGAACTGTTTTGATGTATCGGTTTTCGGCGAATTTAGAGAAGAATTTTGCGATAATGAGAATGATTATAAACGAGGGCATTACCATGCCGAGTGTGGCGCAGAGCGAGCCGAGGAAGCCCGCCTGAGACGAGCCGACAAAGGTAGCCATGTTTATTGCGATAGGTCCGGGTGTGGACTCGGAGATAGCGATGTAGGTCAAAATCTCGTCCATGCTTATCCAGCCCTTTGCCACCACCTCCTGTTGGAGAATGGGAATGATGGCGGCGCCGCCGCCGATTGTGAAAAGTCCTACCTTGAAGCAGGTGAGGAAAAGCTCAAGCAAAATCATTTGTCCTCTCCTCCTTTTCTTTCAAGCTTTGGTATAAAGCAAGCCATGATACCGATAATCACGCCCGCGAACACGAACCAGATAGGCGAGAAGTTGAGCGCGAAGAAATTGACCGCCAGAAGCCCCGTCACCGAAATAACGAAACACGTAATCGAAAGCGGTGTTTTCTTGAAGCTCTTAAGCATTTTGATGCCTGTTCTGACGATGATAAGCCCTACCGCGCAGTTGATGCCGTAAAAGGCGGACTTAATCAGCTCGATAGCAAGGAACGCCTCGATAAAGAGCGAGATTACGTAAATGATAACAAAAGAGGGAATTACCACCGCCGTGGTGGCAACCGCTGAGCCGATAAATCCACCTATCTTGTAGCCTACGTAGGTCGAGCAGTTTATCGCGATAGGTCCGGGGGTGGACTCGGCGATAACAACGATGTCGGCGAGCTCCTCCTTTGTTATCCAGCCGCGCTTTGAGACTATCTCGTCCTCAATAAGCGCTATCATGGCGTAGCCGCCGCCGAAGGTGAAGAGTCCTATCTTCATGTAAACAAGAAAAAGTTTTAAAAGTTTTTTAAGCATTTTAGTTAAAGTCAAAGGATACTACCTTTGTTTCCTCTCTTTCTCCCCGGTTTGAAAGCGGTACGAGACGGATAGTGTCGTAGCTTTCGCCGAGGTCAATATGATAACTTCGTTTAAGGTTGTCCTTAACGGTAACAGTTTTGATTTTGCCCGCCTGTTTCACACTCGGCGTCGTTGCGGGTCGACAGATATTTTTCTTCGTTCAAGCATTTTGTTTTCTTCCTTTCTTGGGTTGTGAAAATATATAAAAACTTACGGAAAAACTATTGAAAAAATTATGATTTGGTAGTATACTTAATATGCTTGGAGATATCCCAAAATTCAGTCTGTACATAGGTGAAAAAATGATAAGAAAGCATCACGATACCAATATGACCGAGGGGCCGCTGTTCGGAAAGATATTTATGTTCGCGCTTCCAATTATGCTTACGGGCATACTACAGCTGTTCTTTAACGCCGCGGATATCGCGGTGGTTGGACGCTATGCCGAAAACGGTGATATCGCCGTCGGCGCGGTGGGTGCTTGCGGTTCTCTTATAAATCTGATAGTAAATACCGCCATGGGACTTTCGGTGGGTGTCGGAGTTTCGGTTGCCCACGACATCGGAAGCGGTGACCACGAAAGACTTCAAAGAGTAGTACATACCGCCGTTTCCTTTTCCGCCGTTGTCGGCGTTGCGGTGGCGGTGTTCGGCTTTATTTTCGCCGAGCCTCTCCTTGGACTTATGGGAACTCCCGATAACGTGCTTGCCGAGGCGGTTCCGTATATGAAAGCCTATTTCGTCGGCGTTCCCGCCTGCATGGTCTATAACTACGCCGCGGCGGCTATCCGCTCGTCGGGCGACACCACCAGACCTCTTATCTTCCTTGCTGTGTCGGGCGTTGTAAACGTTATCCTTAATCTGGTTATGGTAATCGCTTTCGGCATGGGCGCAGTAGGCGTGGGTATATCCACAGCGGCTTCGCAGTACGTTTCGATGATACTTGCTATCGTCTATATGTTTAAGACCAAGGGGCTTTGCCGACTTGACCTTACAAATCTCAGACCGCGCACCGACTCTGTTATCAGAATTTTGCGCGTAGGTATTCCATCGGGTCTGCAATCCATGCTTTTCGCCTTCTCAAACGTGCTTATCCAGTCAACGGTCAACTCCTTTGGCGATACCGTCATATCGGGTCACGCCACGGCGGCAAACGTAGACGGCTTTGTGTATATGTGTATCTACTCGGTCTCGCAGGCGATAATCGTATTTGCAGGGCAGAACATGGGCGCGGGCAAGTACCACAGGCTCGACAAGGTTCTTCTTTGCGGCTTGGGCTTGGTTTCCGCTGTTGGAATAACTACTTCAACCGTGGCAATGATATTCGGCAGACCTCTGCTTAATTTCTATACTCCCGACGCGCCCCTTGTGGTCGAGGCGGGAATGCGCCGCCTTTGGGTGGTCTGCGCGCCCTACTTCCTTTGCGGTCTTATGGACACCGCAGCGTCCTTTAATAAGGGTATAGGAAAGCAGATAGCGCCTACGCTTATCGTGCTTATAGGAACCTGCCTTTTCAGAGTTATATGGATATTTACCGTATGCCGCATCTTCCCCGGTTCTCCCGAGACACCCGAAAACACGTTCTGGCTCTATCTGTCTTATCCCGTTACGTGGACGATAGCCTTCGCGGGCAACGCGGTCTACTACCTTATGGTCCGCAAAAAGCTGTTGTCGGGCAGACTTGACGTTCGTGTATAGTATATCAAAATTAACCTCTTGTGTCAATAAAAATAATGCAAAAAACATGCATGAGCGCCAAAAAAGGCAGAAAGGATAACAAATGAAATCACTTCGTGAGCTTTACAAAATAGGCAGAGGACCCTCCAGCTCCCATACCATGGGACCCGAGAGGGCTTGCAGATATTTTATTGAGCGGACAGAGGGCGCGGATAGCTATACTGTTATACTTTACGGCTCGCTGGCGCTTACGGGCAAGGGGCATCAGACCGATGCCGCCATTGAAATGACCTTTGGCGAGCGTCATGTAAATGTGGTGTTTGACACTGAGACCTTGGGGCTTCCGCATGAGAACACAATGGACTTTATCGCCTATAAAAACGGCGCAGAGCTTCTTCGCAAGCGTATTCTTTCGGTTGGCGGAGGCGATATCCGCATAGAGGGTCACCCCGAGGCCGACAAGCCCGAGATATATGACCACAAATGCTTTAGGGAGATAGCCGATTACTGTAATTCAAAAAATATCCGCCTCTGTGACTACGTTTACGAACACGAGGACAGCGAGATAAAGAGCTTTCTTTACGAAATATGGGAGACTATGAAGGCTGAAATACAGTCGGGTCTCACCACTACCGGCGTTCTGCCCGGAGGGCTTGGCGTTCAGCGCGTGGCTCAGCTCCTTTACCACCGCAGACATATAGACGAGTTGCCCGAGACCCGTGAAAATCGAATAGTCTGCGCCTACGCCTTTGCCGCCGCCGAGCATAACGCCGACTGCGGAACTATAGTCACCGCGCCTACCTGCGGCGCTTGCGCCGTGCTTCCGTCGGTGCTGAAATATATGCAGGAAAAGAAGGGCTTTTCTGACGCAAAGGTCATCGACGCCCTTGCCGTCGGAGGTCTTATAGGCAACATGGTAAAGCAGAACGCATCTATTTCGGGCGCGGAATGCGGATGTCAGGCAGAGATAGGAACTGCCTGCGCCATGGCGGCGGCAGCCCTTGCCGAGCTTTTTGAAATGGGAATAGACCAGATAGAGTACGCCGCCGAGATGTCGCTTGAGCACATGCTTGGGCTTACCTGCGACCCTGTTTGCGGTCTGGTGCAGATACCCTGTATTGAGCGCAACGCCGTTGCGGCAATGCGTGCCATAAACGCAATTTCGCTGGCTAATTTCCTTACGGGAACAAGAAAGATATCCTTTGATATGGTGGTAAAGACCATGTACGAAACAGGAAAGGACATAAACTCCCACTACAGAGAGACCTCAAAGGGCGGACTTGCAAAGCTCTTTTAAGAAAGTGTAATTAAACCATGAAAACAACTACCTTTGACCTTAAAGCCATATTCTCCGCCGTGGGCGGAAGGATAGAGGG
This sequence comes from Eubacteriales bacterium, assembly GCA_045660295.1. Lineage (GTDB taxonomy): Bacteria > Bacillota > Clostridia > Oscillospirales > CAG-272 > RGIG8775. The sequence continues at coordinate 14,788 of JAZRDN010000052.1, read as the reverse complement.
TGCTCTTGCGGGGCACCCTTTCATCTGTTGTCTTGGAATGGGATTTTTTATGAATCTTCTCATATATTTTCTCCACGCGCGCGCGTTTTTTGACGGGATTGCGAATATTTTCGGAGCGTTTGGATTTTTCCTTTTCAATTGGCTTATACTCGTGGCATTTTACGTCCTCACCCTCTTTTTCAAGCGCCGTATTTTCGCCATGAGCTTTATGACGCTTTTTTGGCTGGCTATGGGCGTTACCGATTGCGTGCTTATGGCATTAAGAAACGCTCCGCTTGAGGGGATAGACTTTTATATTCTTCGCACGGGTATAGGCATTATGACCGTGTATATGAGCGTTTTTGAGATAATACTCGTATCGTTTCTCATTCTGTGCGCGGTAGCGCTTCTGGTTTTGCTTTTTGCCAAATGTCCAAAGATACGCCCCAAATACGTAAACACCCTGCTTATTCTCCTTTGCTGCCTGCTTACGCTTTCTCTCGTTGGTTTTGCCGTTATCGGTACGGGCGAGATGAGTCACGAGGAGTTTACCGTTGAAAACGTGGGCTTTCCATACTTTTTTATAAAAAGTATTTTTGACAGAGGCATAGACCAACCCGACGACTACTCGGAGGAAAGAGTTCGCGATATCATAAAGGAGCTCGCGGTTGAAAGCACCGACGCTCCGCAAAAAACTCCGAATATAATTTTCGTTCAGCTTGAGTCCTTTTTTGACGTGAGCCGAATGGATGGTGTGGAGTTTTCAAGAGACCCTATTCCCAATTATACCGCATTGCGCGATGCTTACGCTGACGGACTTCTGGGCGTTCCGTCGCTGGGCTCGGGTACGGCAAATACCGAGTTCGAGGTGCTTTCGGGACTTGATATGGGCTTTTTCGGCACGGGAGAGTACCCCTATGAAAGTATTCTCGGCGACCGTTGCTGCGAGACTGTGGCATATGACCTTTCGGAGGTTGGATACTCGACTCACGCCTTGCACAATCACACAGCTACTTTCTATGACAGACATGAGGTATATTCGCATTTGGGCTTTGACAGCTTTACCGCCCTTGAATATATGAAAAACTTGGAATATAATCCGCTGGGCTGGGAAAAGGACGGAATACTTACCGAGTATATCCTTAAGGCGCTGGATTCCACGGAAAATCAGGATTTCGTGTTCGCCGTCTCGGTGCAGGGACACGGCAAATATCCCGATATTCCGCTGGGCGAAAGCGATATAAGGGTGTTTGGAATTGAGGACGAGGAGCGCCTCAACGCGGTTGAGTTCTACGTGGGTCAGCTTTACGAAATGGACCTGTTCATAGGCGAGCTTTACAGCGCGGTCATGGAGCGTGACGAGGACACGGTTCTGGTGCTTTACGGAGACCATCTTCCCGCGCTTGAACTGACCGAGGAGGATATATCAAGCAGAGAGCTTTACGAGACCGATTACGTGATATTGAGCAATTTCGGACTTGAAATGCCCGACCGCAGGCTTGAGGCGTATCAGCTTTTTCCGACCTTGCTGGAGACGCTCGGAATACGAAACGGGCTTGTGAATAAGGTGCACGCAGAATACTCCGAGGACGGCAGATACAGTGAAATATTGGAGCTTGTGGGTTACGATATGCTTTACGGCGACCGCCTTGCCTATGGAGACGTGTATCCTTATGAGCCTACCGATATGAAGCTGGGGCTTGACGACATATCCGTTACCGCCGTAAAGGTTGCGGAGGAGGGGACTTTAGTCGAGGGTGAGAATTTCACGCCGTTCAGTGTGATATTCGTCAACGGCAAGAGACTTGATACCGAGTTTTTAAGCGAAAACCGACTTTTCGCCGAGGGAGAGGCACTTGAATACGGCGATGAGATAACGGTCGTACAGATCAGCAACGATTTCCGAAAGCTGTCCGAAACCGAGGTCTTTGTTTTTTCGAGAGGATTTTTGGATTGAGTGGTTGCGGTGCCAACATAACGCGAAAAAATGCGACGGCAATGCCGTCGCATTTTCTAATGTCCCACTATGCGTGGATCGTATAAAATAAAGGGCTGAGCTTTAAAAAGCTCAGCCCTTTGCTTATACAGTCAGGACGGAATCCTTCCTCTTTCCTTAAGCCTTCTGGCAATATAGACCACAGGGGTATCCAACAGGGAAGTGAAGATATAAATAACGTAGCTTGAAACCACTATAGAAATGAGTGTGGGCGTGTCGTACAATCCCGTAAATGCGATGAGGTTGAAAATGAGTGTGTTGATTATCTGTGAAATAAGAGTCGAGCCGTTGTTACGCAACCAGAGATAGGCTCGAGAATTTCCGCTTTTCTTTTCGGTCATCTCCCACCACTTGTGGTAGAGCCATACGTCAAGTCTCTGGGATATGGCGTATCCGAGAAAGCTTGCCAGCATCAGTCTTGGAGTTTGCGAGAAAATGCTTTTTATTGAAGGCATGACCCAGTCGTTTGCCGAGGGTGTGAACAGAAACCAGTATTGCGAAAACACTAACATTGCCGCCGCGGAGAAAACGCCGATGTAGACCGCCCGCGCCGCGTCCTTTTTGCCCTCATTCTCTGACAAAATGTCGGTTGCCAAATAGGTGGAGGCAAACATCACGTTGCCAAGAGTCTGCTCCATTCCAAAGCCGTCAATGAGGATAAGAACCTCGATGTTGGCTACTATGGTGACGATGGCGGTAAAGGCGAAAAGTCCCGCTTTGCCGAACAGGCGGTAGGCGAGAAGGGTCGCGCCGTAGACGATGACCAGTGAGATGATTAAAAGTAATTCGTTCATTTTTTCCTCCGAGGAGGGCAAAAAAATGCGCCCAATATGGGCGCATAATTATAGCGTTGTTTTTGCCCATAGTTTTGTTTTAGGACAGGATGGTTTCGAACTGTCCGAGAGTATTTTAACAGATGTGAGTCTGTTTGTCAAGAGTTTTTGACTTTTTTATGACAAGTTTTATGACAAGTCCGCTTTATTTAATCATATCTTCAAGCTCGGCTTTGGTACGGTAGCCCACGGCTTTTGCGGCAACCTCGCCGTTTTTGAACACTATAATAGTGGGAATGCTCGATACGCCGTAGGCGACAGCAAGCTCGCTTGCCTCGTCAACGTCCAGCTTGCAGACCTTTACCTTGCCCTCGTATTCCTCGGCTATTTCCTCTATAAAGGGCGCTATCATGCGGCAGGGACCGCACCACGTAGCAAAGAAGTCAAGCAATACGGGAATGTCGGACTTTATAACCTCTTTTTCAAAATTTTCGCCTGTAATCTTAATTTCAGCCATAATATTTCACCTCATTTTTCTTTGTAGTAAAGCATGCAGTGGCAGTAACCCTCAAATTCGGGGTCTTTTATCTGCTCCTTGAATTCGCGGCACATACATATGTTTTCTTCTGTGCGTTCTCGGCGGCAGGGACAGTAGCCGCCGCTTTTTTCAAGCCCTTCTTTGACAATTTTTACGATATCCTCGTTTTCGTTGTATCTTATTTTCACGGTCTGCCTCCTTTTTTTCGTTCAAATACATTTTACCACAAAATTGTGAACAATTAAAGTGTTTAAAAAAATACTTTTTGATTTTTGTATACCTATTGACATTTTCAGTTTGTTGTGATACAATTATGTAGATAAAAGTTGAGTATTTATGCTCTAATTTTAATTTCGGAGGTTTTTATATTATGAACAGAATCAAGACTATCGAAACTAAGGATCTCAACAACACAGTTAAGAACGGCGGATGCGGCGAGTGCCAGACTTCCTGCCAGTCTGCTTGCAAGACTTCCTGCGGCGTTGCAAATCAGGAGTGCGAGAACAAGAACAACGGCTAATAGATAGCCTATTTTACAAAACGCTGTCTTTCGGGGCAGCGTTTTGACTTTAAGGAGATATAATGGTACACCAGTATAAATTAAACGGATATAACATAGTGCTTGATACTTGCAGCGGCTCTGTACACGCCGTTGACGAGGTGGCTTACGATATAATCGCCATGTACAAGACCTCGACCGAGGAGGAGATAGTCTCGGCGATGCTTGAAAAATACAGTCATATGCCCGACGTAACGAGAGAGGATATTCTTCTCTGTATAGGTGACGTAAAGGCGCTGGAGGAGAGCGGAAAGCTCTATTCAGAGGACAAATATGAAAAGCTGGCGTATAACTATAAGAACAACAGTAACGTAATCAAGGCGCTCTGCCTGCACGTGGCGCACACCTGTAACCTTAACTGCTCGTACTGCTTCGCAAGTCAGGGCAAGTATCAGGGCGACCGTGCTGTGATGAGCTTTGAGGTGGGCAAGCAGGCGTTTGACTTCCTCGTTGCCAATTCGGGCACAAGACGCAATCTTGAGGTGGACTTTTTCGGCGGCGAGCCGCTTATGAACTGGGACGTGGTAAAGCAGCTCGTGGCTTATGCCAGAAGCATCGAGAAGGAGCACAATAAGAATTTCCGTTTCACCCTTACCACCAACGGTCTGCTTATTGACGACGAGGTCATTGACTTTCTCAATAAAGAGATGAGCAACGTGGTTTTAAGCCTTGACGGACGCAAGGAGGTCCACGACCTGTTCAGAAAGGACTATGCGGGCAATGGAAGCTACGATAAGATAATTCCCAAATTCAAGCGCCTTGTAGAGTCGCGCGGCGGTAAGAATTACTACATGCGCGGTACGTTCACGCATAATAACGTTGACTTTACCGAGGACATCTTCCATATGGCTGACCTCGGCTTTGCCGAGCTTAGCATGGAGCCTGTGGTCTGCGCCCCCGACGACCCCTGCGCGCTTACCGACGAGGATCTTCCCAAGCTCTTTGAGCAGTATGAGATACTGGCAAAAGAGATGATAAAGCGCAAGCGTGAGGGCAGACCGTTTACCTTCTACCACTACATGATAGACCTTAAAAACGGTCCTTGTATCTATAAGAGAATTACGGGATGCGGCTCGGGTACCGCGTATATGGCGGTCACGCCTTGGGGCGAGCTTTTCCCCTGCCACCAGTTTGTGGGCGACCCCAAGTACAGCCTCGGCAACATCTGGGACGGCGTTAAGAATAAAGAGTGTCAGGACGAGTTCCGCTCCTGCAACGCCTATGCGCGCGAGGAGTGCCGTGACTGTTGGGCAAAGCTTTATTGTTCTGGCGGTTGCGCCGCTAACGCCTACCACGCAACGGGCAGTATAGGCGGCATCTATAAATACGGCTGCGAGCTTTTCAAAAAGCGCATCGAGTGCGCTGTAATGATGCAGGTCGCCGAAGCCGACGAATGATGAAAACACCGATAATAGATTTTGTAAAAGGATATGCCAAGAGTAGGGCGGCGCGCTTACATATGCCCGGACATAAGGGGCAGAATATCACGGGCGTGGAGAAATTTGACATAACCGAGATAAAAGGCGCCGACGAGCTTTATTCCGCCGACGGGATAATTGATGAGAGCGAGAACAACGCTTCGGCGCTTTTCGGAAGCGCTCACAGTTATTATTCTGCCGAGGGCTCAACGCTCGCCATAAAGGCGATGCTCACGCTGGCGGCGTCCGAAAGACCGATGGGCGAGCGCCCGCTTTTCGTGGCGGCGCGCAATATTCACAAAGCCTTTGTCTACGGCGCGGCAATGCTTGACGCCGATGTGGAGTGGGTGTACTCCGAAAGGGGTCATATCTGCAAATGTGTGATAACGCCAAATGACATAGAGCGCGCAATCGAGCGTTGCCCAAGGAAGCCCGACGGTGTCTACATAACCTCGCCCGATTATCTGGGCAATATTGCCGACGTAAAGGGAATAGCAAAGACCTGCGACCGCTTTGGCGTGCCGCTTTTGGTGGATAATGCCCACGGCGCGTATCTGGCTTTCCTTGATGAGAACAGACACCCAATGGCGCTTGGCGCCTCGATGTGCGCCGACTCGGCTCATAAGACTCTTCCCGTAATCACGGGTGGCGCTTATTTGCATATCGCTAAAAAAGCCGAGCGCTTTTGCGCCTCGGCACGAAGCGCAATGGCTATGTATGCTTCCACAAGTCCGTCTTATCTTGTTTTGCAATCACTTGACGCCTGCAATAAATACCTTGCCGAGTCGGATAGAAAAGGCTTGAAAAATATTTGCGGATACGCCGAGCGCGTAAGGGCAAGACTTTGCGAAAAGCGAATCGTTAATGAGGGCGATGAGCCTCTTAAAATCGTTATAGGCGCCCCCGCTTCGGGCTACGAGGGCGGCGAGTTGGCGGAGATTTTCAGGCGCGGAGGAGTTGAACCTGAATTTTGTGACCGTGACTATGTAGTTCTTATGCTTTCGGAATTTAATACACGCAGAGAGCTTGAGGTGCTGGCGGCAGTCGTTGACTCTCTTGTGGGAAAAGAGCCGCTTGAGAGGGAGGCGGTAAAAGCCCCCGAGTGCTACCGCGCCATGAGTATAAGAGAGGCGGTCTTTGCGCCATTTGAGTCTGTTCCCATAAGCCAAGCCGAGGGAAGAATATGCGCCTCGCCTACCGTTTCATGCCCCCCCGCCGTGCCGGTTGCGGTAAGCGGAGAGGTGATAAGCAAGGAGTGCGTAAATGCCTTTTTGCACTATGGAATAACTAGCGTAAGCGTTGTGAAAAAATAGACAAAGAAATTTTGTGAAAACTACTTGCAAAATTATAACAGTATGCTACAATGAAAGCCGTAATATTTACGGTTTTCGACAGACTGGGAGTTGCTTCCATGAAGCAACTCCCTTTTTGTTTCTGTAACTAAAAGCTTTCACTAAAATCCGGCGTGTAGATCGGCGATGCGGCAGAACGGGCTTGGAAAAAGCCGTCAAATCCCAGCTCCAAGGCACGCTTGGTTACGCTGTCGTATTCAAACGAGGTTATTTTTCTTGCCAATTCGGGATATTTCTCGGTGTCGCAAAATTCGGGCGTGTACTGACTCATCAGCGACAGGAGCATTGACTTTGTGGGAATAATGTCGGCGAGATTTTCAATCAACTTTGCCGAGTCCCTTCTGCACCCCGGTAAAACGAGATGACGTACCACCAGCCCATTTTTCAGCGTTCCGTCATCGTTGTAAATCAGCGTAGGCTGTTGGCGGTGCATTTCGTTTATAGCCGCCGATGCCACTTCAAAATAGTCGGGCGCGTGCGAATAGCGAGCAGAAAGCTCCGACGAATAATACTTGAAATCGGGAAGATAGATATCCACCAGCCCCTCAAGGGCGCGAAGTGCCGATACGTCGTCGTATCCGCCGCAGTTGCATACTATGGGAATTGTCAGTCGCGGCTTTATTTTCTCAAGCAGCGGTGCGAGGGCGAGAAAGTAGTGGCTTGGCGTGACTAAGTTGATGTTGTGAGCCCCTTGGGACTCAAGGTCAAAAATGGCGCGCTCAAGCTCGTCGGCGCTTAGTAAACGCCCGTTGCCGCCACGGCTGATAGCCTTGTTCTGGCAGTATACGCAACCGAGATTGCAACCGCCGAAAAATATTGTGCCCGAGCCGCGCGAGCCGCTTATGGGCGGTTCTTCGTACATGTGTAAAGCCGCCCTTGCCACAAGAAAGCCCTCGGGCGCTCGGCAAAAGCCGTTTGGGCGTGTAGCTCCGCATTTTCGCGGACAGGCGTTGCAGACCTCGCTCATGATATTCTCCTTTTTTCTGTCAGATGCGTTACGTTTTCCGCCGAGTTTATTTTTGATAAATATAACTAATATACGGCTTACAGGCTTGATTGTATCATATTTTTCAATATAAGTCAAGTCGCGCGGTAAAATAAATATAACAAGGAACAGCCCTGTGAGAAAACTGTTCCTTAAAAAAGGAGCTGAGTCTAATGACTCAGCTCCGTGCAAATTAATTCGGATTAAAACAGTGTTGCGGGAACGAAGAAGTAGATAGCGAACAGAATTGAAACGATGATAGCCACAGCCGAAACATTCCATGTGGGCTTTTCCTTCTTTGTTGCGGCATACTTGATAGCCTCGATGATGTACGCAACGATAGACATAACGGTGTAGGAAATAAGACCGATACCGATACCCTTTGTGATTGAGTAGGCAAGAACCATTATAACCACAGTAAGGAACGCAGAGGTAGCGTTGATTGCGTTGCTGAAGTCGATGCTCTTAACGTTGCTCTTCATCATAAGAACGCCAACGTAGATAAGAGCAGCAGCGGTTGCGGCAGAGGGGATAACCGCAAAGAGAGGCATAGCAAATATAGCTATGAAGAACAGAACAGCAGTGGAAAGAGCTGTAAGACCTGTTCTACCGCCTGCGGATACGCCTGCACCCGACTCAACGAACGTGGTAACTGTGGACGTACCGAGCATAGCACCTGCACATGTAGCAATAGAGTCGGATATCATGATTTTGCCGTAGTTGTGGGGCTTGTTGTTTTCGTCAGAAAGAATTCTGTTACCGCCGCAGCAACCAACGATAGTTCCCATTGTGTCGAACATGTCGATCATGCAAAGGGTAATGATTATCATGATTATAGTGAATATCGAAACGCCCTCGGGGATCAGACCTGTGCCGAAAGCATCTGTAAAGGACAAGAACACGCTGTTTTCGCCGCCGAAGAAGTTGGCGAAGTTTTCCCAGAATTTCCAGGAGATGCCGGGAACGTTACCATTAAGTATGGAAAGATCGGTAACACCGAAGGGAATACCCGCGATCGTAGCGCCGATAATACCGAGGATAACCGAGCCCTTAACGTTCAGCTTGTCAAGGATAGCGATAAGGAACAGACCGATGAAAGCAACGATTGCTGTCTTGGAAGCATCCCAGCTTGTAAGGTTTACAAGCTCTACCTGAGTGTAGGGGCTTGCAACGATAATACCTGCGTTCTGGAAACCGATGTAAGCGATAAACAAACCGATACCGACCGAGATAGCGCCTCTTACTGCAACGGGCATGCCGTCGAATACAAGCTCACGGAAGGTCTTGCCGTTGATTTTAATAACCGAAAGAGCAAGGAAAAGCAAGCCCGAGATAAGGACGAGGAAGAAAGCCTGTCCGGGAGTGAAGGCTGCGCCGTATCCGCCCCAGCCGCCAATAATACCGCCGAGCATGGAGTTAAGACCCATACCCGAAGCCTGTGCAAGCGGCATTTTAGCGAGGAATGCCATCAAAAGAGTACCGATAATTGCGCCGAGAGCGGTAGCAATAAATGCTGACGCCCAATAGGGGCTTCCGGCACCAAATATCTGGTTGGGGTTGACTGTCAGAATGTAAGCCATTGCAAGGAACGTAACGACACCCGCAATAAGCTCGGTTCTGATACTTGTTTGCTTCTCAATGGGATCATAACCCAGAAGCTTTGCAAACTTGTTCATAAATAAACCTCCTTATACAGTGCTCTTGCACTAAATATTAACAAAATTATAGCATTTTTTTTGTCGATTTGCAATGATTTCACCAAAACAGAGCAATATATGACTGGACATGGCAATATACGTCTCATTGCTCTTTGGCTGTTGAAAGTTTGGTGAAAGTGATTGACAATAATTTGTATTTGTGTTATAATGATTGTGCCAAACTAACTGAATAAACGTGAAGAATGGGTGTGCTATCTTTATTTTTAGGGATAGTTATACTCTTTTTGGGATATACTTTCTTACCAATGGATTTGACAAAATGCAAATTCCTCTTTCGGTAAGAACGGTGTATCACACTCTTTTTTCACGTAAAGTTAGTTTGGCGACTATCGGAGTTTGCGTTTTTGTGCGGCTTACTTCGGTAGCCGCACTTTTTATTTTCAGGAGGAACAGAAAATGTACAAATGTGAAAAATGTGGCAGACCATTAAACGAATTTGATGTTGGATTTAGCGAAAGGCTCTCCAGGGCAAACGAAAACCACGAATGTAAATGCTTTAGGTGTACAACAGGTAAATCTGTAAATGAGTTTGGACGGAGATTGGGAAAAATTATTCCATTCAGAAAGGAATATCTTTGGGGGTTAGGAGTTACGCTGGCTTTGGGAATTATATCGGCGATTGCAATAGGAATTGTTCTTCTTTTTTCTCTCGACTCTTTTTTGATTTCTTTTTTGGGCGCTATCTTGGGGCTTGGGGAGGCACTTTTTTTCTTCTTTGGTTGGGCTTATATTGCTATGGAGTTGACAAGAGACGATTCTGTTGAAATAAGAGAAATAGGAGAGCGTTGTGAAATAACCCTAAGAGATGACGGAACATTTGAAACAAAAACAGTAAAATATTATTCCGGCGATCCTAGCGGTTGCCTTATAGCATTATGTGCTTTTTTGGGTATTTTGGCCATTGTTTTATATCCGATTGTTTATTTGTTTATCAGAGTATTCAAGCCCTTTTTCGGTACATTAAAAATGCTTAAAGAATACCCCCAGACTGTAATTGATGCCTATAATTATACATATAACAGAACAAAACGAGCTAAAATCCCAGAGAGAGTATTTTTGAAATATAAAAAGAAAGCCGAAAAGAATAACCAAAAAATAAGAGATATTCGAAGCAAATATTCAATTATGGGAGAGAACGCTGTAAATGACCAATTAAGAAGAATATGTCCACCCACAGTTACCGCTACAGTTGGTGGGAAACATTATGTTATAGCGCATTTTGTTACTGTTAAGCCTGATTATAGATGCTATTTGATACGTAAGAACAGCAATGGCGAAATAGAGGGTAAAGTCGTTATGAATGATTATTTTCTCTGCGGTGACGCTAATGATTGGCGGGAAGATTGGGCAACGATAGACCGCGGAGATGCGTTGGAATTGGCAGAAAGAATCAAAAACTATATATAACAAAATAGGGCTGCCAATAATGACTATGCTCCTTCATTTTTGCGTTTTGGATAAATTTTATCTGACGATGTAATACATACGATATTTTTCGCCTCTGTCTTTGGCGTATTGTGTGCGCTTTATATCATACGCAAAAGAAACTGTCAAGTACCTTGTGGTTGATAGAATTTGCTTTTCGTGTGACGGTCGATGTTGGTCGCTTTGCTATCAAAAAAGACAGACACCCAATCGGTAAGAACAGGGAACACCTCCCTCCGCACCGATTTCATAGTCGTCTGCCGTCGCCTCGACGCCTTGCTTACACTCGGCTCGGCATACTCCTTGAAATTCGGCGTCTCACGGCGCAAAAACGATACTCAATCGTTTTTGCTTGCGGAGGGCGGATTTGAACCACACTTTGTATTTTAGGCTTTGATGTTTTCAATGCGTGCTGTGCGAACACAGCCCCGTCGCCGTCGTGTGTCGCGGTCTATCGCCTGCGCTTGCTCGGCTCTGCCCGCTCGCACTTGGGGCGACACCGCTTGCGAAAACGATACTTAATCGTTTTCGCTTCACTAACCCAACGAGCTACGCTCGTCGGTATAACCCGAAGGTCGGTAGCACAGAACTCGCTTCGCGAGCAAAAAAGAAACCAACCCGATTGGGTTGGTTTCTTTTTTTGGTTGCGGAGGGCGGATTTGAACCACCGACCTTCGGGTTATGAGCCCGACGAGCTACCAGGCTGCTCCACTCCGCGATATGGTGCCGGAAACGGGAATCGAACCCGTACGATACTTTCGTATCACGGGATTTTAAGTCCCGGGCGTCTGCCAGTTCCGCCACTCCGGCGAACTGTTTGCTTATAGATTATAGCACAGATTGCTTATTTTGTCAACCCTTTTTGAGAGATTTATTAAAATTTCTTTTTTGGCACTTGACTTGCCGCTATTTCTATTATATACTTTAAATGTAGAAAATATTCTTTCATTGAGGTTTTTATGCAGACTTTAATTAACGCCGACAGTTTTATCAAGCCATTCGAGGGCGAGGCAACGCAATGTCGGCATATTGATGACATATTTGTACTTTTCAGGCGCGACGGTACGGTTGTTTCGGTGCGCTCCTTTGACACACGTCTTAAAGCCGGTGACAACATATATGCTTTTATGCCCGAAGCCGAGTCGAAATGCGTTGCCGACCTATGTCTGTCCTTTGATTACAACCGCCTTTTGGTAGACACCGAGCTTGGCGCGGCGGTTATTTACACCGACATGGGCGGCACATGCGGGCTTCTCGCGGCGGTCATTCCCATGGCTCCCAAGGCGGCGGTGGTTGAACATTTCAGCCGTTTGGGCTTTGGTTCGCTATTTGTTTCCGATGGTGTGGGGGCGGTATTGGGCAGTGAGCGTGTTTTAAGTGAGGATGTGGGCAGGGTGCGCGATGTGTTCCAAAAAGCTGACGAGATATTTCTCACCGTAAACATTGCGGTTACGAAATACCGTTCCGAGAGCGACGTTATAAGAGATTTTGGAGAATACATTCTTCGCTCCGCCGACTACATAGGCTGTGTGGGCTCTGTCAAAAGCATACCGGAGCGACTGCCAAAGCTTGAGAATTTTAACGCTGAGATGTATGCCGCGATGACGGCTTGCAGCATACTTTTCGCGAGAAATTGGGGGAAGAGCAGGAATTTTAAGGCGAAAATCGGCGAATACAAGTCGCATCCCGTAATTTCTTTTTATATTGACGTTGACGAGGGCTTTAACATTTTAGTCAACGAGCGCTACAAGCATTCCGAGCTTGAGTTTTGCGCCATGCTTGCGGGCATGAGAGAGACGTTTTTTGAGTGTTACTACCGAGACGGCGATGCGCCGCACGTGCTGGTGGCGTACATTCCCGAGACAGACCCGTTGGACGGCAGAATAATAAAGGAGTCTATCGAACGCCGCGTAGAGGAATTCTGGCATGAGTAACTTGTTTCATTCATAAAACAAAGGAGCTGTTAAACAGCTCCTTTTAAATTTAATTGACTTTAACGGTTACTATAAGTCCCTCGGAATTGTCGCCCGATATCTTGTACTCAGCATCGGCAGAGTAGAGCGGAACGCTTACCACGTCGCCTGTGGCGTGCACGTAATAAACCTCGTATTTATCTCCGTTGTTATCGGTATAAGCCAAGGTCTCCTTGCGTATCAGCTTAAGATACTCGTCAAGGCTCAGATCATGCTTATGCATGTAATACGCATGGGGAGTGCCCACGTATCTGAAGCAGAAGCCATGGTCGGAATCCGAGCTGATGACAAATCCGTACTTATAATAATTGTCGAAAAACCAGTCGTATATATCCGCGAACTTTGCGTCGTCAAGCGCGTAATGCTTTTCCTCCAGCGTGTAGATAGAAAGATCCAACGCGAGGCCTGTTGCGTGCTCGTCCGAGCCGCTTGCGTAAGCCGCCGTTATATAGAGGTCATTGTTTCCGGTGGCCTGATAGAATGCGTCGGCAAGCGCATTGAGCGCCGCAAGCGCATTTTCCTCAAGCTCGGGCGAACGGTCTACCGTGTAATAGGAAGAAACGTTCTTGCCTCTTGCCTCGCTATAAAACTGCGTTTTTGACTCGTATATATTTTTCAGTGAAATTTGAGAGGGGACGTAGGCGTTTTCGGAATTAACCAAAATGAGACTGCCTGTATGCACGGCGCTTTTAGCTACCGATACGTAGGCTTGAGAGGGAAGTTCGTCTTTTTCGTCCTCACCCGTATCATCGGTCAGATTGATAATATCGTTGGTGTCTGTGATATCTCCGACGGGCTCGTCCGTGCCGAGAACCTTTTTGAAGACAAGTATCGCGAAAAGAAGCATTACCAGTATCACCACGATGAACAGCGCGAACATCATTTTTTCACGCTTTTGCCGTTCTATCTCGCGCTTTTGTCTTTCTCTTGCTATTCTTGCGGTATGGTATGCCGCCGAAGATCTGGAGTTAGAGGTTCTTTTGCGCTGAGGTGTCTGAGTCTTAAACTCCCTTGTTGCGTTGGGCTTCTTTGCCATGAGTGTCTCCTTTCTCAAAATTTATTCACTGAAATACCGATTGTAAAATATCAATTACTCTGCGTCCTTGATAGAGAAGTCCATACGGCCCTTCTTGTCAAGACCCATATACTTAACCTTTACTGTATCGCCGAGCTTGAGAACGTCCTCAACCTTGTCGATTCTTGTCTGAGCGATCTTGGAGATGTGAACAAGACCTTCCTTGCCGGGAGCGTACTCAACGAACGCGCCGAACTCCTTGATGCCTGTTACAGTACCTGTGTAGACAGCTCCTACCTCAGGCTCGAAAACGAGTGCCGCGATGCAAGCGCGAGCCGCGTCAGCCTGCTCGGAGTTTACAGCCGCGATGCGGATAGTTCCGTCGTCCTCAATGTCGATCTTTGCGCCTGTGTCGGCAACGATCTTCTGGATAACAGAGCCGCCCTTACCGATAACCTCACGGATCTTGTCGGGGTCGATGTTCATTGTGGTCATCTTGGGAGCGTACTTGGATACCTCAGCTCTGGGAGCGGGGATAGCCTTGAGGATTACTTCATCAATAATATACTCACGACCGGCCTTTGTCTGCTCGAATGCCTGAGCGATGATTTCGGGTGTAAGACCGTCAACCTTAAGGTCCATCTGAATAGAGGTGATACCCTTCTTTGTACCTGCAACCTTGAAGTCCATGTCGCCATAGAAGTCCTCAAGACCCTGAATATCTATCATTGTATCCCAAGAGCCGTCCTCAGCGGTAATAAGACCGCAGGAGATACCTGCAACGGGAGCCTTGATCGGAACGCCTGCCGCCATAAGAGCGAGGGTAGAACCGCAGACAGAGCCCTGCGAGGTAGAGCCGTTGGAAGAAACAACGTCGGAAACGAGACGGATAGCGTAGGGGAATTCCTCCTCGGAGGGAAGAACGGGAACGAGCGAACGCTCAGCAAGCGCGCCGTGACCGATCTCGCGACGGCCGGGGCTTCTTACTGCCTTAGCCTCGCCTGTGGAGAAGCCGGGCATGTTGTAATGGTGCATATATCTCTTTGAAGTCTCGCTG
>JAZRDN010000051.1:0-6900 GCA_045660295.1 Eubacteriales bacterium | reverse complement strand
AGTAGAGCTCCATACCGATCTTCACAAAGGGCTTTTTGCCCTCGAATTTATCAAGAAATGCAAATGTCTTCTCTGCGCTGTCAAAGTCGCAGGCAATGATTACGTCTTTTCCCATTTTCTTTCTCCTATCATTATTTCACGGCTCCGATGATATCGGAGAGATTTTCAATGCCGTACTTCTCCATCACGCGGGGAAGGTCGGCGATGATATCGCGGCAGGCGTAGGGGTTGACGAGGTTCGCCGCACCTACTTCTACCGCACAAGCGCCCGCAAGCATAAATTCTATAACGTCCTCAGCCGTTGACACGCCGCCCATTCCGACAATCGGAATCTTAACCGCGTCGTACACCTGCCACACGCAGCGAAGCGCCACGGGGAAGGTACAGGGACCCGAGAGACCGCCCGTTACGTTAGCCAAAAGGGGCTTTCTCTTTGCCATATTTATTCTCATGCCCGAAAGGGTGTTGATAAGCGAAACGCCGTCAGCGCCCTCCGCCTCCACAGCCCTTGCTATCTCGGTAATATCGGTCACGTTGGGGGTGAGCTTGATGATTATGGGCTTTGTTGTCACCCTTTTGACCGCCTTTGTTACCTCGGCGGCGTTCTTTGCGTTAGTGCCGAAGCTCATTCCGCCTCCGTGGACGTTGGGACAGGAGATATTGACCTCTATCCAGCCCACCTGCTCCTCGCCGTCAAGCCTTTCGCAGGTATAGGCGTAGTCCTCCACCGCAAAGCCGCTGACGTTTGCCATTACGGGCTTGTGGAAGAATTTCTTAAGCGCGGGAAGCTCCTCGGAGATGACCTTTTCAACGCCTGGATTCTGAAGCCCCACCGAGTTTAACATTCCGCCCTCAGTCTCGGCAATTCTTGGTGTAGCGTTGCCGAAGCGGGGGTCTTTGGTAGTTCCCTTAAAGGAGAAGCTGCCAAGAATATTGATATCGTAAAGCTCGGCAAACTCCTTGCCGTATCCGAACGTACCGCTGGCGGGGATTATGGGGTTATCTATCTCGATACCGCAAAGATTTATCTTTGTGTTTACCATATTATCTCCTCCTTTACAAGCACAGGTCCGTCCTTGCAGATGCGCTTATTGCCGTACTTTGTCTTGCAGGAGCAGCCCATGCAAGCGCCGAAGCCGCAGCCCATTCTTTCCTCAAAGCTGAACTGACCCGATGTGGTGCTCTTGTCGTAGATTGCCTTAAGCATAGGCTCAGGACCGCAGGTATAGAAGTAGCTGTAATCAAGCCCCTCCATAGCGTCGGTAACAAAGCCCTTGATGCCCGCGCTTCCGTCAACGGTAGTCACCAGCGTCTTTGCGCCCAGCGCCTCGAACTCGTCCTTATAGAATATTTCGTCCGCGCCGCCAAAGCCGAGTATGACCGTGGGCTTTTTGCCCTCGGCGATAAGCTTCTTGCAAAGCATGTACATAGGGGGAACGCCCGCTCCGCCGCCGATAAGCAGGGGCTTGTCGCCCGACAGCTTAAGGTCGTAGCCGTTGCCCAGACCCGTCAGCACGGCGAGCTTTTCGCCGCCTGTCATCTGTGCCATTTTAGCCGTTCCCTTGCCCACTGCCTTATAGATAAGCGTGAGCCTGCCGCCCTCGGCGTCGCAGACCGATATCGGTCTGCGAAGATAAAAGCCGTCGAGCTTAATATTTACGAACTGTCCCGAAGCGGTGATGTCCGCTATGTCGCCCGCGAGAACACACTCGTAGGTGTTCTTGGCGATTTTTTTGTTACTTATTACCTCAAAAATTATATCTCTCATATCAGCTGTCTATTGTAGAAATGGTGATTGTAATGTCCTCAAGCACGTCAAGCAGAGCGCGCACGGTATCAAGCGAGGTGAAGCAGGTTGTGTTTGTCTCCACCGCGAGAGTTCTTATCTCGTAGCCGTCCTTCTGCTGGTCGGTAGAGGAGACGTCCGAGGTGTTGATAACGTAGGTGATATGTCCCTGGCGAAGCGCGTCGGGAATATCATGCGAGCCGTTGCTTATCTTCTCGCGAACTCTGGTTCTTATTCCGTTATCCTTAAGGAACTTAGCGGTTCCCGTAGTAGCCTCGATATTGAAGCCAAGGTTATAGAAACGGCGCACCAGAGGAAGCGCCTCTGCCTTGTCGGCATCCGCGAGAGTCACGAGAATAGTTCCGTAATTTCTTACGTCCATGCCCGATGCCTGAAGCGCCTTGTAGAAGGCTCTGTTAAGGTCGTCGTCGTATCCGATAGCCTCACCCGTGGACTTCATTTCGGGAGAAAGGTAAGCGTCGATGCCGTTTATCTTCTTGTGGGAGAACACGGGCACCTTGCAGTACCATCTCTTCTTTTCATCGGGGTAGATGGTGAATATTCCAAGCTCCTTGAGTGACTTGCCGAGAATTACCTCGGTAGCGATATCGGCAAGCGAGAAGCCCGTGGACTTGGAGAGGAAGGGCACTGTTCTTGACGAACGGGGATTTACCTCGATAATATAAACGTCGTCGTTCTTGTCAACGATGAACTGGATATTAAACAGACCTATGATGCCGATACCAAGACCAAGCATCTTGGAGTACTGAAGTATCTTGCCCTTTACCTTATCCGAAATGCTGAACGAGGGGTAAACGCTTATAGAGTCGCCCGAGTGCACGCCCGTACGCTCAACAAGCTCCATGATACCCGCCACGAACACGTCGTGTCCGTCGCAGATAGCGTCAACCTCGACCTCTTTACCCTGAATATAGTGGTCAACAAGCACGGGCTTGTCCTCGTCTATCTCAACCGCGGTGCGGAGATAGTGGCGAAGCTGCTGCTCGTTACCTACAAGCTGCATCGCGCGGCCGCCAAGCACGAAGCTGGGACGAACAAGCACAGGGTAGCCTATCTCGGCGGCAACTCTTACGCCGTCCTCAATCTTTGTAACCGCCTGTCCCTTGGGCTGAGGAATCTCGTACTTTTCAAGAATCTTTTCAAAGGTATCTCTGTTCTCTGCTCTGTCGATAGCCTCGCAGTCTGTACCGATTATCTTTACGCCTCTCTCGGCAAGGGGAGCGGCAAGGTTGATAGCCGTCTGACCGCCAAGCGAAGCGATAACTCCGTCGGGCTTTTCAAAGTCGATAACGTTCATAACGTCCTCAACAGTGAGAGGCTCAAAGTAGAGCTTGTCCGAGCAGGTGTAGTCGGTGGAAACCGTCTCGGGGTTGTTGTTGATGATAATTGCCTCGTAACCGCAGCGGCGGATAGTGTTTACCGCGTGAACGGTGGAGTAGTCGAACTCTACGCCCTGACCGATACGGATAGGACCAGCGCCAAGCACGACCACCTTCTTGCGGTCGGTGTGGATAGAGTCGTTCTTGCCCTCATAAGAGGAGTAGAAGTAAGGAATATACGCGCCGACGTGGGCGGTATCTACCATTCTGAAGGCGGGAACTATGCCGTTCTGCTTTCTGGTGTCAACCACCTCAAGCTCACCGCACTTCCAGAGCTTGGCGATATACTTGTCGGCAAAGCCCATCTTCTTTGCCTCGCGAAGCAGCTCTGCGTCGCCCTTGTTTGCGGCGAGCTTTGCTTCCATGTCGGTAATCTTCTTTACAGACTCGAGGAAGAAGGGGGTTATCTTTGTAATTTCGGCAACCTTAGCGACGGTAGCTCCGCGGCGAAGAAGCTCGGCGATAGCGAAGATGTTATCGTCGTGGAACTCCTCGATGTAGGCGTAAGCCTGCTCGTCGGTATAGTCGTTGAATTTGTTCATGTGAAGGTGGCAAACGCCTATCTCCAGCGAGCGCGCCGACTTAAGCAGGCACTCCTCGAGATTGGAGCCGATACCCATGCTCTCACCCGTAGCCTTCATCTGTGTGCCCAGCTTGTTGGGAACAGAGGTGAACTTGTCGAAGGGGAATCTGGGGAACTTAGCCACAACGTAGTCAAGGTAAGGCTCAAAGGACGCCTTTGTGCCCGCAACCTCGATTTCGTCAAGAGTCATACCAAGCGCTATCTTGGCGGTAACTCTCGCGATAGGATATCCCGACGCCTTGGAAGCAAGCGCGGAGCTTCTGGAAACTCTGGGGTTTACCTCGATGAGGTAGTATTCCGAGGAGTTGGGGTTCAGCGCGAACTGTACGTTACAGCCGCCCTCTATCTTAAGCTCTCTGATGAGCTTGATTGCGCTGTCGTTAAGCATCTTGAGGTCGTGGTCGTTAAGCGTCATAATGGGCGCGACAACGATACTGTCACCCGTGTGAACGCCTACGGGGTCGATGTTCTCCATGCCGCAAATGGTGATGGCGTTGTCGGCGCTGTCACGCATTACCTCAAATTCTATTTCCTTAAAGCCCTTTACGCTGCGCTCAACGAGAACCTGATTAACGGGAGAAGCCTCAAGGGCATTCGTCGCCACCTCGATAAGCTCTTCTCTGTTGTACGCAAAGCCGCCGCCCGTACCGCCAAGGGTAAACGCGGGACGAAGCACAACAGGGTATCCGATATTCTCTGCCGCGCTGATAGCCTCGTCAAGGGTGTTTGCTATCTCCGAGGGGATAACAGGCTCGCCTATAGACTCACAAAGCTCCTTGAAAAGCTCTCTGTCCTCGGCTCTTTCGATACTTTCGCTGGAAGTTCCGAGAAGCTCTACTCCGCTCTCCTTGAGAACTCCCTTCTTTTCAAGCAGCATCGCCATGTTAAGACCCGTCTGTCCGCCGGTACCGGGCACGATAGCGTCGGGGCGCTCGTATCTGATTATCTTAGCGATGTATTCAAGTGTAAGGGGCTCCATGTAGACCTTGTCCGCTATTGTGGTGTCGGTCATAATGGTTGCGGGGTTGGAGTTTACGAGAATGACCTCATAGCCCTCCTCCTTAAGCGCAAGGCACGCCTGCGTTCCCGCGTAGTCGAATTCGGCAGCCTGTCCTATAACGATAGGTCCCGAACCGATTATCATTACTCTTTTAATGTCTGTTCTTTTTGCCATACTTTCATATCCTCCGCATATTTTTTAGGCTAAACTTTTATCTATATAAACGATCTCGCCGTCCATAACGGTCGCCATACATTTTCCGCTCACGCATCTGCCGTCAAACGGTGTACAGCGGCCCATCGACTTAAAGTCGGCGGGGTCGATTACATATTCACTGTTAAGATTCCATACCGTAAAGCCGTTCGGCTCAAGACCGAAGCGCTCGTACGGCGCAACACCCATCATTTGGGTGAGCCTTTCAAGGGTTATTATTCCCTTCTTGACAAATTCTGTATACATCACGGAAAACGCAGTTTCAAGTCCCACGATGCCGTTCATGCTCTTAAGCCCCTTTGACTTCTCCTCTGCCGAGTGGGGCGCGTGGTCTGTGGCTATCATATCCACAGTGCCGTCAACCATTCCCTCGACAAGCGCCAGCCTGTCAGCCTCCTCGCGAAGCGGCGGGTTGAATCTGAAGCGCCCGTCGTCACGCTCGTGAAGCCTTGAGAACATAAGGTAATGAGGCCCTGTCTCGCAGGTGATGTCCACTCCGCTCTTTTTCGCGTCGCGGATAAGCGAAACGCTCTCCTTTGTCGATATGTGGCAGATGTGGAGCTTTACCCCCGTCTCGTCCGCCAGCTTGATGTCTCGCTCTATCTCCTTCCACTCAGCCTCGGGAGAGTCCTTTACCTGTGTGCCGTCCTCGCAATGCGCCGAGATTATCTTGCCCAGAGCCTTTGCCCTCTGCATAGCCTCGCGCATAAGCGCGGTGTCGTCAACGCCCCGTCCGTCGTCCGAGTATCCGCAAACGAAGGGCGCCATAGCCTCGATATCCGAAAGCTCCCTGCCACTCTCGCCCCTCGTTATCGTGCCGAAGGGAATCGTTCTTATGACCGAGTCGCGCTCGATGATGTCAAGCTGGAGCTTGAGATTTTCAAGACTGTCGGGAGTGGGTGCAAGGTTTGGCATGGTGCACACCGTGGTGTAGCCACCGTGAGCCGCCGCCATGCTTCCCGTCTTTATCGTCTCCTTGTAAGAAAAGCCCGGTTCACGAAAATGCACATGCACATCAGCGAATCCGGGCAAAATATGATAGTTAGAGCTGTCTATTTCAGCGGAAATAAGAGAAGAAACAGTCATAGCTGTCATATCCACACCCTTGACAAATGTTCTTTTCTCTCTGCTGTAAGCCGTAGCTCCCGAAAAAATAACCTTCATAGTCCTGACCTTTCTCTCTTGTTTTTCTCATATTATTTTACCACAATCAAAGAAAAAAGTCAATATGTATAAGTTAGTTTTTGCGTGGTTTTTCCCGCTTTTTGAAAAAAGCGGGGCAAAAACTTTTCTTTAGGGGTTATTGGTTTGTGTCTGTGCCTCTGTCGTTTGTTTGTGCAAACTGCTTGGGGCGTTTAGTACACCGACAAAAGAATAGCTCCCGCAAGAGTTGGGGACCCCTTCCCCTAACGCTCCATTAGCCTTCCCCAGCGGGGAAGGGGGACCACGCAGTGGTGGATGAGGAGAAACGATGCGTACAACTAACTTTTTCATCACCTGCGGCGACGCAGACCCTACAGGTCTGTTCTCCTCATCCGTCACCTTCGGTGACACCTTCCCCGCTGGGGAAGGCTAACGATGCGCTAAATAATAAATTAGCTGCTTATTGACAAAAAATTTTTTGTGTGATATAATTAGAGCGCTACATCAATACATTTTTGTAAAATTTTAAAATCGAATATTTTTCGGCGTCATGAGGAAATAATCCGGTAAAAGGTGTTTTCTCTTTTTCTGCATCCTATGACGCTGAAAAAATGTATTGTGTAGCAACCTTACAGAGAGGCACTTTTTCGGTGCGTCTCTCGGGGCGCACTTTTTTATTTTTGGAGGATTTTATGAACAGAAAAATTATTAACACCCTTGTTTTATTAGTATCAGTTACAATTCTTTTAAGCTCCTGCCTTAATCTTGAATTTTT
>JAZRDN010000050.1:0-11716 GCA_045660295.1 Eubacteriales bacterium | reverse complement strand
AGCGCGGAAGCCCGCGCGGGCGATTTGGTCAGCGCCCGATTGATTGCGTAACATAGCGTCACGCATACCGCTCGTCGGCTAAACACCGACTCGTTGGCTTTTTGAGCCATAAAATAATTTGCCATATGCCCAAAGCAAAGGTGCTCGCGTTTAGCGAGCGCCTGTTTTTACGTGTGCTATTCTAATTTCAGTCACCGCACGTGGTACGCTGACCAATTGCCCGTCCGGCGAGGACCGGTGTTTAGCCGTCGCCTTGGTTTACGAGTGATGTTTTTAATCTTTTTGCTGTACTTGGTACGCTGACCTATTGGGCTTCGGCGCCTTCGCCGAGGTTGCCGCGGAATTGAAGCTCGTAGAGCTTGGCGTATTCGCCGCCCGCGGCGAGAAGCTCCCCGTGGCTTCCCTCCTCAACTATCCTTCCGTCAGCCACAACGGCTATGCGGTCGGCGTTCTTTACGGTCGAAAGCCTGTGCGCCACCACAAGGGTGGTTCTGCCGCGACAGAGCTCGTCAAGCGCGTTCTGAATAAGTATCTCGGTGGTGTTGTCCAGCGCGCTGGTCGCCTCGTCGAGAATAAGTATCGGCGGATTCTTTAAGAACACGCGGGCAATCGAAAGCCTCTGCTTCTGTCCGCCCGAAAGACGCACTCCGCGCTCGCCTATCTCGGTGTCGTAGCCATTTTCCAGAGTCATTATATAGTCGTGAATGTTGGCGCGCTTTGCCGCCTCGATTATCTCCTCGTCGGTGGCGTCAAGCCGTCCGTAGAGAATGTTCTCCTTTATGGAAGCGTTGAAAAGATAGATGTCCTGCTGAACTATTCCTATGTTTCGGCGAAGCGACGCGGCGGTGTATTCGCCAATGCTCTTGCCGTCAATAAGAATATCTCCGCCGCCAAGCTCGTAAAAATGCGGTATGAGGTGGCAGATAGTTGTTTTTCCGCCGCCCGAAGGCCCGACCAGCGCAAAGGTCTGACCCTTTTTTATGTCAAGGCTCACGTCTGTGAGCACTTCCTTGCTCTCGTCATAGGAATAGGAAACACCGCAAAGCTCGATGTGTCCCTCAAGCTCGCCCGCGTCAACAGCGCCCTCGGCGTCGCGCTCGGGCTCCTCGTCCATTATCTCAATAAAGCGCTCAAAGCCCGTTGTAGCGTTCTGGTACATCTCCATAAAGTTTATCATGGTCATTACGGGCGAGATAAACAGGTTTATCGACACGATAAACGCCGAGTAGTCGCCGAAGCTTATCTCTCCGTTGTACATGAAAATTCCGCCCGCGATAAGCACCACCACGTTGTAGATATCGGTTATAAACGTGGTGGTGGAGTGGAAGCGTCCCATCGCCTTGTAGGCGTCCTTTCGCGCCGAGACGAAGGCGGCGTTGCCCACCTCGAACTTTTCAAGCTCCTTGTCGGCGTTGTTGAACGCCTTGGTAACGCGAATGCCCGAAATACTGCCCTCAAGCGAAGCGTTTATCTGCGCCACCGACTGACGGCTGCGAGTAAACGCCGAGCGCATGCGTCCGCGCAAAAGTATCGCCACGGTGATAAGAAAGGGCACGCAGGCGAAGATTATAAGCGTGAGCTTGAAATTGATGCTCGCCAGATAGACAAAGGACGTGATGACCGATATGCTTGAAATAAGCAGATTTTCGGGTCCGTGGTGCGCCAGCTCGCTTATGTCCATAAGGTCGTTGGTCATGCGCGACATCAGCTTACCCGTCTCGTGGTTGTCATAAAACCTATACGGCAGGGTCTCCAGCTTGCAAAAAAGGTCGGAGCGCATCTGCGCCTGCATGCCGACACCCATTACGTGACCGTAATACTGGATAAAATAGTTGAGCATCATTCTCACAAAATAAAGAACTAACAGCGTCAGACCGAAGATGACTATCATGCGATAATTGCGATTAGGGATAAGGTCGTTGAGCATCTCCCTTGTCACAATGGGGTAAACTACAGCGATAAGCGATACAAGCAGCGACGCCAGCATGTCCATCGAAAATATCAGCTTGTAGGGCTTGTAATACGCCAAAAATCTTTTTAACATACTTTTCCTCATTTTAAGTGGCTCTTTTCAAAGAGCTTTTTCTTTTTTACGTTTCCCACAGACCCGTTGACTTATCAAAGCCTCATACCCATATAGACCACGTCACTCATGGGGTTGTGATAATAGGCTTCGATTTCGTGAAAGCCAAGCCGCCTGTAAAGCGCCAGCGCAGGCGCAAGCGCGGTAACGGTGTCAAGCACCATTTCACAAAAGCCGCTTTCACGCGCCCTGCGAATGACCTCGCGCCCAAGTGCCATGCCCACTCCGTCTCGGCGGTACTCGGGCTTGACGTAGAGCCGCTTCATCTCGCAGCGCTCCTTGGTGTGACCCCAGTACGCCACGCAGCCCACAGCTTCGCCCTCTCGGTTGAGGGCGACAAGCATGCCGCCCCCCGAGCCTACGTATTTTTTGACGGGGCTTTCAAGCTCCTCGTCAAGGTGCTGAAAGGCGAGGTCTCGCCCCAGCGACTTCACGTATTCCACGGTCAGCGCGCGAAACTCAGCCTCGTACGCCGCGCCGTCAACTATCCGTATATTCTTCATCAGCTCCGCACCTTACACGATCCCGAGGCTGACGATTCTGTCGTGCTTGTTCTGTACGAGGTATTTTCCGTGATGTTGAGAGATTTCATAACCTTTTCTCCTTTGGTTTTATGTTTATAGTTAGTTTTTATATCGATTTTTGTTCCTTTTTGTAAAAAGGAACCGAAAAACTTTTCTTTAGGGGGGATTTGTTGGGATTTGTGCCTTTGTCTTTTGTTTGCGACAACTGCTTGGGGCGTTGTAGGGCGGGAGCAAGCCCCCGCCCTACAACGTTTGTGCGAACATAGTGCTAAAAAAATTATTAATTATGCGCCCAAAGCTAACGAGTCGGTGTTTAGCCGACGAGTGATGGCAACGAACGCTATGTTAGCACAAATACGGAACGCTGACCAATTGGCCCCCCGCTAGGGGTCAGCGGGCTACTCCTCTTTTAAGAAGCTCCCACGACAGGTCGATGAGGCGCTTATCGTCCGAGGAGTTTATCATCTGAATCTGCCCTTCCTTGTCCGAAGGATTGAGAAGCCCCTGCTCCTTTATTCTGCGGAAGGTCTCCCGCGCCGTTCCCTCGCCGCCGTCAAGAATGGTGGTTCGAAGCGGCAAGCACCGCGCGATAGCCGTCTTTATGTGCGGATAATGGGTGCATCCAAGCACCACCGCGTCTATCTTCTGCCCTAAATAGGGCGCGAAAAGCTCTCTCAGGTACGCGTCGGTCTCTGCGGTGTCCAGCTTTCCCGCCTCGATAAGCTCAACAAGACCCGGACACGGGAGCGGAATTATCTCCTCGTACTCGGCGTATCTGCGGCAAAGGTTTTGGAACTTTTCCTCGTGCAGAGTCAGCGGAGTCGCCATAACAAGCACCCGCGGATTTGAGAAAAGTATCGACGCCGGCTTTATGGCAGGCTCGATGCCGATTATGGTAAAATCGGGGAATTCTACGCGGAGCTGTCCCGCCGCCGCGCTGGTAGCCGTATTGCAAGCGATGACCGCCGCCTTTATCCCCGCTTCCATAAGCGCTTCGAGGTTGCGGCGGGTGATATCAAGCACCACCGATTTGTTTTTCGTCCCGTAAGGGGCGTTCGCGGAGTCGCCGTAATAAATATAGTTTTCGTTTGGCATCAGCTTTACAAGCTCAGCGAGAACGCTGATCCCGCCAACGCCCGAATCCATTACCGCTATTGGGCTTTCTCTATCCACGGCTTTCTCCTTTCTGAGGTTAATTTAACAAATATCCATATTAATTTTACCACGGTTCTAATGAAATTGCAATATGTTTTTTTGCTATTTTCGTTATTTTCGCTATATCCTATTGACAAATTTAATAAAAAAGTGTAAAATAAAATATGTATATCATAAAATATGTACCACAACTCATGTTAGATGATAGAAACACTCAAAATTCTTAAAAAGGAGGTGTGTTATGACACTCGAACAAATCATATCCGAATACGGCTTGATACTTGTTATTGCCGGTGTTGTCCTGGGCACTCTGCTCGGCATTTTCATCGGTATGGCTATAAGAAGAAAGTTCGGAGAGGCAAAGATCGGCTCCGCGGAGTCCGAGGCTAAGCGCCTTGTGGAGGAAGGCAAGAAAACCGCCGAATCCGCCAAGAAAGAGGCTCTTATCGAGGCCAAGGAAGAAATTCTTCGCCAGAGAAACGAAGCTGAGCGCGAGCTTAAGGAGCGCCGCGCCGAGATCTCCAGAAACGAGCGCCGTATTACACAGAAGGAAGAAAACATCGACAAAAAAGCCGATGCCCTTGAACACAAAAACGAGCTTCTTGACAAAAAGATCAAGGAAGCCGAGGTCGTCCAGGAGCAGGTACAGGCTGTTCTTTCCCAGCAGATCAAGCGTCTTGAGGAAATCTCGGGACTCTCGGCGAACGACGCAAAGGCTGAGCTTATGCAGAAAGCCGAGTCCGAGATAAAGCACGAGCTTGCCCAGAGACTTGACGAGCTTGAGGAGGAGTTTAAAGAGTCGGCCGACGAAAAGGCGAGAAACATTATCTCGCTGGCTATTCAGCGTTGCGCGGCAGACCACGTTGCCGAGACCACCATTTCGGTAGTTCCGCTCCCCGGTGAGGAGATGAAGGGACGCATTATCGGCCGCGAGGGACGTAACATTCAGAAGATCGAGACTCTCACGGGTATCGAGCTTATCATTGACGACACTCCCGAAGCTATCACCCTTTCGGGCTTTGACCCTGTAAGACGCGAGATCGCGAGACTTACTCTTGAAAAGCTGATCGCCGACGGACGTATCCATCCCGCACGCATCGAGGAGATGTACGAAAAGGCATCTCGCGAGGTCGAGGCTGCCGTTAAGCAGGCGGGTGAAAGAGCTACATTTGAAGTTGGTATCCACGGAATCAACCCCGAGCTTGTAAGAATACTCGGTCGTCTCCGTTACAGAACCAGCTACGGCCAGAACGTACTTAAGCACTCTATTGAGGTTGCGTTTATCGCAGGCATGATCGCGGACGAGCTTGGCGTTGACAGCCTTATGGCTAAGCGCGCGGGACTTCTCCACGACATCGGAAAGGCGTTCCCCCACGACGTTGAGGGCTCGCACGTTCAGATAGGTGTGAACACTGCTAAGAAGTACAAGGAGAGCCGCGACGTGGTTCACGCTATCGAGGCTCACCATAACGACGTTGAACCCAAGACGGTCATCGCTATCATCGTTCAGGCGGCGGACGCCATTTCGGCGGCACGTCCCGGCGCGAGACGCGAGGATCTTGTGAACTACATCAAGCGTCTTGTAAAGCTTGAGGAGTTCGCCAAGAGCTTTGACGGCGTTGACAAGGCGTTTGCTATTCAGGCAGGCCGCGAGCTTCGCGTAATGGTTAAGCCCGAGGACGTAAACGACGACGGAATGAAGCTTATCGCCCACGACATGGCGCTGAAGATCAAGAACGAGGTCAAGTACCCCGGTCAGATCAAGATCAACGTCATTCGCGAAAGCCGCGCCGTAGACTACGCCAAATAGGTCCTGCCGGACGGGCATTCCGCGCGGCGAAAGACGTACGGTGACTGAAATAAAAATAGCACACGTAAACCAAGGTGCTCGCTAAACACGAGCGCCTTTACTTTGGGTGAGTGGTTGGTACGCTAAATTAATGTTTAGCGGCGAAGGCGCCGCCGCCAATTGGTCAGCGTTCCGAGCTTGTGCGAACATAGCGGTCGTTGCCATCAGTCGCCGGCTAAACACCGACTCCTTTGCTTTGGGCAATGGGTATAGTGACCAAAATAAAAATATCATACGTAAAATCAGCCTCCCGCTAAACACGGGAGGCTTTGCTTTTGGCATATGGTTTGTGCGGTAAATAAAACTAACTAAACAACCCCTCCAGCTCACGGCGGTCACGCTCGGCGCGAGGAAGCATGGCGGCGACGGCGCTCGCTATCCGCGAAGAAAGCTCCTCGCGGTGCGCGGCGGCGTATTCAAGCGCCTCGAATATTCGCTCGCCGAGGCAGGCGTCCGAAAGCGAGGGGGCGAGAACCCGAGGAAGCCCGCACTCGCTCGCGAATGCGCCCAGCTTTGGGTCGTGCCTTAGCGCAACGAAGGGGCGCCCCGCCGAGGCGGCGACAACGAGGGCGTGGAGACGGCTTGACACCACAAGCTCCGAGGCGGCTATAAACTCGCAAAGCTCCGAGCCGTCGCGAAAAAGCCGATACCGAGCGGCAAAGGGCATGACTCCGCAAAGGTAGCGAGCGGCGCGCTCGTCGCGCCTTTGATTCATCGAAGCAAAGACCACCTCGTACTCCTCGGAAGCCTTGCGCCGAAACCGCGAAAGCGCCGCCCCCAGCGCCCGTGCAAGCGGCTCATGGCAGTCCTCTCCGCGGACAAAAACCGCTATTCGCGGCTTCACGGTACGGCGCGGAAGCGTGCAAAGAGCGGGGTCGCAGGAAAGATAACGCCGTGCCGACGGGGGTAAAAGCCCCTCAAGCGCCTCAAGCGACGCCCTGTCACGCGTGCTCGCCACGTCTACGCGCGCAAGCGCACGACGGCAGGCGTTTTCCGCGCGCTCGCCCATAACAGGCCCGATGCCGTTGGCGTACAGCATGGTGGGTCTGCCGAAAAAATCGGCAATTTTCAAAAGCGCCAGATAGTACCGAAGCGAACGGCGGCTGGTGGCGTTTTGCAAAAGCGAGCCGCCGCCCAGAACGAACACCGAACAACCGCGCACCGCAGAGCATATTGAAAGCAGGTCGAGCCTGTTGACCCGTCCGCCGCCCCCCGCGCCGATGACCTTTACGCGGAGAGCGCCTGTTTTTTTGCGTATGCTCGCCTGTACAAGCTCGTCACCAAGATTTCCGAAGCCGTAGTAGCCGCACAGCACCACGTCTGCCTTGCGTGTTTTACGAAATCCAGCGACGGCGCGCTTGTAGACCTCTGCCGTCCTTTGCGCCATGCGCTCGGCGCCGTATCTCTCCACAACCCTTTGGCGCAGACAGAAACGCGAGATATCGTCCTGCCGACAAAAAGTCAGAATATCGCAAAGAAGCCGCTTAGCATCGGGGCGAGGGTAGCCTCGGGCGCAGAAATTCTCGCGAGCCGCAAGCTCAAAGCCCTCGTCGTCGCACAGACCGAAATAGCCCTCGCTGCCGCATATGACGGTGGGGCGGTCACAGCACATAGCCTCAAGCGCCGCCCGAGAAACGCCCACGAAAAGATTGCAATCGCGAAGAAGCGGAAGCACGTCGGTCTTAGCCCCCACACATCTCACAAGCTCTCGTCCCACGGCGCGGTTGGCGTCCTTTGCGAGAGCTTTTATCCGCCCCAGATCGTTTCCGCCCCCCACAATAACTATTTGCGACAGCGCCACTTTCCGAGACAGCCGAGGGGCTATCAAGCACAAAAGCTCGGCGGCAACCGAGCAATCGCTGTCCAAACGGCTGACGTTCAGTATTTTCAATGCTCCGCGCGGCGGCGCGGGGGCGTTAAAGCGCTCTGTGTCGATGCCGTTTTCGATTACGGTTATCCTGTTGCCGTCAGCCCCGAACTCCTTTACGAAATGCCTTTTTATGTCCTCGCTGACCGCCACAGCACAGGTCGGCGGATTGGTAAAGAACCGCTTTGCGCCCGCCGCCGAGAACATAGCGTGGGCGGTAAAAACCAAGGGAAAGGGCACTGCTTGCTTTGCCAGATTGCACAGAAACAGCCCTCGGCGCGTGTGGGCGTGAACTACGTGTGGCTTGAAGCTCCGCAAAAGCGAGAGAAGCTCGGAAAGCGCCCTCGGCAAAGAGAGCGGAAACGAGGTCAGAGCGTCGGTCTTTACCACCTCTATGCCAATCGCTTCAAGCATGGCGGCGGTCCTGCCGCCGCCCGAAAGCAGTCTCACCTCGTGTCCCGCCAAAAAAAGAGAGCGCGAAAGCTCGTAGATGTGAGTTTCCGCGCCCCCGATATCAAGTCTGTCGGCAAGCATCAGTATTTTCATAAAAACCCCCGAAAAAAGCTATGTACCTCAAATCAGATGGGCTATGTTGGTGATGGGGAGTCCTTTCTTGGAAGCATAGGTGACGGTGTACGCCGTTCCGCCCGTTGTTCTGGTGCAGTAGGCGATACAAGCCGAGCTGCAATCAGCCATAGCGCGGTCACGGGCAAGCATACAGCCTCGCGAATATTCGCGCGCTGTATAGATGACCTTGTCGGCGAGCGAGATTGTTCTGCGGTATTTTTGGCGAGAAAACTCGTTCCATTTGGCGTCCTGGTCATAACAGGGAAGCATGAGGACAAGCGAGATATCCGCGCCCTCGCTCTTGAGCTTAAGCACGCATTCCGCCGCCATGGTGTCAAAGCCTATTGCGCCGCCCGCCACGAAATATTTGTAGCCTTTTTTGATATAGGCGCAAATTGTATGCTCAAGCGCGTCAAAAGCCAACGACCCCTTAGTGTGATAGAAGTCTCTGTGACCTGTGAAAAATACTGTCTGTGATTTGTTCATGTTCTTGTCCTTGTGGTTATTTTGAGCACCGCACCCATGCTCCAAAAGTTTCGGTCAAGCCTTTTTAAAGGCTTGCGGATTGTCAAGGCAGAGCCTTGGCTCGCTCGTCGCAACGAGCGAAAGCTCCTGAGCCTTAAAAGCGAGTCTTCTCTTTTTGGTTCTTTTTCTCTTTCGCAAGAAAGGAAGAGAAAAAGAACATCGTGGTTAAAACTAACTTTCTAATGCACTGCACAACAATTTTATAGGGTATAAACCGTTAATCCACTTTTTCTTTTTGTACCAAAAGGCGCAAAAAGAAAAGCTCCGCAAAAGAAACGCCGCAGGGATTATTTCGCCGCGTGCGCGCGGCGACAAGGGCTACGCGCCCTTGACTGCGCCGCCTTTTAAAAAAGGCGGGCGAAAACTTTTAGAACATGGGTGCAGTGCGACGCCGAAAGTTTAGCGAGAACTTTTGGCGCATAGTGTTTATATTTATTTTACCCCATTCCCCCAAAAAATAAAAGGGGTAAATTGAAAATTTTTAATAATTTTGCGAAAAAATTTTTATCGCCACCGCCGTAAGGTCGTCATCTCGCCCGTTTTGGCGCGAAAACGCGATTATATCCGCGGTCATGTCCTCGGGCGCGGAGCTTTTATGGGTGTTCAGATAGTCCAAAAGCGGCAGGCTGTCGCTCTCACATTCCGACACGCCGTCGCTGACCATAAGCAAAACGTCGCCCTCGCGCAAATCAAAATCTATCTCCCGCGCGTCGGATCTTTCAAGAATACCCACGGGCACTGTCCGCGCGCTCAGGCGTATTATCTCGCCCCCGCGCATGACGTAGCTGGGCGCCGCTCCGCTTTTATAAAGCTTAGCCTTGCCCGTGTACAAATCAAGCGCCATAAGGTCTACCGTGGTCGAGTTCTCCTCTTGCGCGCCATCTGCCAACCACGCCCCAAGCGCCGAAAGCGCCTTCGCGGGCGAGAGTCCGCAAAGCAGAAGCGCGCTAAGCGTATCCGCCGCTCTGCCCGATATCTCGCCCGCGCTCTCGCCGCTTCCCATTCCGTCACAGATAAGCGCGTAGAGCATGTTCCTGCTCTCGTCCGAAAAGACCCTTGCCGTGTCTCCGCAAACTTCTTCCCGCGCCGACAGGGCGGTGGCGTGGTGATAGGACACAACGCTCTCGCGACCGAGAACCAGCGCCGAGCGCTCGCCGCCGTCTGTTATTTTGGGTCGGGTCAGCGGAAATGCCGTCAGCGCTTCCAAGCGCCTGCGGATAAAATCCAGCCGTTCGGGTCTGCCCAAAAGACGCTCACCCGAAAGAAATATCTTGACCTGCCGTTTGCCCACCGCGGTACATTCCACACGCCCGAAGCCAAGCTCGTAAAGCCGACGAGCCACCGCACGCGCAAGTTGCCTGTTCTCAGCAGACTCAGCCGACGCCTCGTTTTCTATCGCCTCAAGCACCTCGGCGGCAAAGCCCGCGCGCACAAGGCTCCGAGAGAGCGCCGAAAGAGCTTTTTCGGCAGTCCCCATACAGGTCTCGATGTGGGCGAGCTTTACCTCCCCCGCAAGCTCCGCGCCCGACCGCCCCGACACCTCGGCACTCGCCTCGCCATTGTCGGCTATCAGCTTTTTCAGCGTGGAATAGACCGCGCACCCAAGCAGGAGCGAGAGAAACGGGTCGGTCATGTAGGTGCTTCCCGATATCATCACGCCGCAGACCGTGCCCGCGATGCAGGAGACCGCCGCCGCAAGTGTGGGAGAGGCGTCCAGAACGCAATAGGCGGTAAAGGCGGCAACGATGAGCACGGGAATATTGACGCTTCCGCACAGAGCGCCGCAAAGAAGCGCCGAAACGCAGGCTTCAACAAGCCCGTCCGAAAGGCAGAAGTGATTTACAAGCAGAAACGCCGCCGCAAGCCCCAAATCGACTCCGCGCAAGGGAATCGACGAAAGCGAAAGGCAAAGCGCCGAGGAAATGACTATCCGCGCCGCCTTTTTGTGAAGCGCCGCGTGGCGCGGGCTTCCCTCAGCGCTCTCCTTGTGCGAGAATGCGCCGAAAAAGATAATCACCGCCACAGAGCTTGCCGCAATAGAGAAAATCGCCCCAAAAAGGTCGTAATAGCGAAATCCCCCCTTGATTATGGGGTAAAGCGAGAGAACAAAGACCGACACCGCCGCCGAAGCCACTCGGAGCGGAAGCGCCTCGCAGAAGAAATTGCCGTTGACGTGGTCAAAAAGCAGGGCGAGACGGGGCTTGTCCTCGCTCCTCAGAGGCACGTCGATAAACAGGCGCGTCAGCACGCGAAGCCCCACGGCAAGGAAAGCCGTGAGAAAATAGACGGCAGAATCAAGCGGCGTGCAAAGAGAGGCTATAAAAAGCCCCGCCGCCGCGTAGACCGCGCTTTGCGAGGCGGCGCAGAAAAAGGCAATTCCCAGCGGATAGACCGACAAAGGCAGAGGGCATATTCCCATAAAAAACGACACGGCGGCGCAAAGAGCGCCTCGAAAGACCTCGCGCCTTGTGACACGCGGAACGCCCCTGTTCTTTATTTTTTCAAAAAATCCAAGCTCTTTTCCGAAATTCATATT
Source organism: Eubacteriales bacterium (assembly GCA_045660295.1). Classification (GTDB taxonomy): domain Bacteria; phylum Bacillota; class Clostridia; order Oscillospirales; family CAG-272; genus RGIG8775. The sequence goes on along the minus strand of JAZRDN010000050.1, from coordinate 610 downwards.
TTGACCTCCCATAGATTTATCCACCATTATTTTACAACAAAAGAAAATCATTGGTTGTCGAAGCATGCAGGTCGAAAAAGAGAAATAAAAAGCCAAACGCCCCTTTTGGGGGCAAAGTCGGTCGAGGGCGGGAAAATATCCTCGAAGCGTGGGTGAGCGCGCTGTCGAAAAGGAGAAAAAACGCGACTTTATGGACGTCAAAAAACTCAAGCCTTTGCCCGCAGGGCGTAGATTTGTGCGGTAAATTATTGTTTAGCGCCTCGCCGGCGGGGCTTGTTCATTTCTTGTCGCGCGACAAGAAACGAACCAAAGAAGCGCGTAAGAGGGGGCGGTTGCGCCAAGCGCCCCCTCTTAACTCCCCCGTGCGCCTCGCAGGCTCACGCCCCAAGCTTTTAGCTACACCATTTTTATAAATACAGCTAAAATTTAAACACAAGCGCTTACAATAGCATTGTACGCATTATTTTAACTGCTATTTGCTCGCATACCGCCGTGAGGCTGCGCCCCTGCGAGGGCGTAGGGTGGGCTTGGGAGGGCGCTCGCAAACGCCCTCCCGACGTGCTTTCTTTCGTTCTTTCTTTGCACGAGCAAAGAAAGGACAAAAAGATAA
>JAZRDN010000049.1:0-1682 GCA_045660295.1 Eubacteriales bacterium | reverse complement strand
GCACGCGCTCCAAAAGTTTCGCAAAACTTCTGGCGACGCACAGCACCGATGGAAGCCCCCCACGGCAGTGGGCGCCAGTCAAGGGCGCGTAGCCCTTGTGCCCGCGCGCACGCGCCGAAAAAATCCTTCGGCGTGTTTCTTTTTGTGGACTTTTTCTTTTTGCGCCTTTGGCTTCAAAAAGAAAAAGTGGATAAAAAGGGTTATGCCTTATAAAACTGTTGTGCAGTTCATTTAAAAGTTAGTTTTAACCTCGTTGTTCTTTCTTTGGCACAAAAGGCGCAAAGAAAGAACCAAAGAAACGCCGAAAGGGGCTTTCGCTCGTTGCGACGAGCGAGCCAAGGCTCTGCCTTGACAATCCGCAAGCCTTTAAAAAGGCTTGACCGAAACTTTCCTTAAAGGGGTGCAGCTTAGCCCACAAACTCCGCCACGCAACGTCTATAAGCCGCTACGGGGTCTTCTGCCGCCGTGATAGGTCTGCCCACCACGATATAATCAGAGCCAATCTCCTTCGCCTGTGCGGGTGTCATTACTCGCTTCTGGTCGCCTACGTCGCCGTCGGCAAATCTTACGCCGGGAGTTACCGTTACGAAATTCTTGCCGCAGGTCTCGTGCACCTTGCCTGCCTCAAGGGGCGAGCAAACAACGCCGTCAAGTCCTGCTTCCATTGCGTTGTGAGCATAGTGCATAACCACCTTGTCGATAGGCTCCTTGATAAGAAGGTCGGCTTCCATGCTCTCCTGGTCGGTAGAGGTAAGCTGTGTTACCGCGATAAGCATAGGTCTTGTTCCGTCGGGCTTTGTAAGACCCTCGATAGCCGCCTCCATCATTCTCTTTGTTCCCGCCGCGTGGAGATTGGTCATATCAACGTCAAGCGCCGAAAGCACCGCCATCGACTTCTTTACAGTGTTGGGGATATCGTGGAGCTTGAGGTCAAGGAATATCTTGTGCCCTCTCTCCTTGATTTTCTTAACGATAGAAGGACCTACCGCGTAGTAAAGCTCCATTCCGATTTTTACAAAGGGCTTTTCGTCCTCGAACTTATCAAGGAAGTTAAAAACCTGTTCCTCGCTTGCGAAATCACAAGCAATAATTACGTCTTTTCCCATTAGTGTGCGCCTCCTATAATCTCTTCAAGTGAGCCTATGCGGTACTTTTCCATAGCCGCGGGAAGCTCCTCAATTATTTTTTTACAAGCGTAGGGGTCAACGAGGTTTGCCGCGCCGACCTGAACGGCGGTTGCGCCCGCCATCATCATTTCAATTACGTCCTCTGCCGTAGTCACGCCGCCCATTCCGACAATCGGAATTTTAACAGCATCGTAAACCTGGTATACCATTCTTACAGCAACAGGCTTGATTGCAGGACCTGAATAACCGCCCGTCTTATTAGCCAGAAGCGGCTTTTTGCTCTTTAAGTCTATTCTCATACCGAGAAGCGTATTGATAAGGCTGATACCGTCAGCGCCCTCAGCCTCGCAAGCTTTAGCTATTGAAGCAATGTCCGTAACGTTTGGCGAAAGCTTGATTATAAGCGGCTTTTTGGTAACCGCTCTGACAGCCTTCGTTATCTTTCCTGCCATTTCGGGGTTTGTGCCGAAGCTCATACCGCCCCCGTCAACGTTGGGACAGGAAATGTTTACCTCGAACCAACCGATGTCATTTTCGCTGTCGAGCGCAGAAACC
>JAZRDN010000048.1:0-36757 GCA_045660295.1 Eubacteriales bacterium | reverse complement strand
CAATTCACGGAAGCAAATACGGCAAATGCCGAATTTACGGAGATAAGCGTGGGGACGTCCGCAGATCTTGCATCTGTTGTACTCACGTGTGGAGAACTTCTGCTCCTTCTGCTGCTTCAAAATCATAGCTTTCTTTGCCATCTTTTCTTACCTCCAATCAGTTAGCAAAGGGAGCGCCCATAAGTGTAAGGAGCTCTTTTGCTTCTTCGTCGGTGTTTGCGGTAGTTACGAAACAGATGTCCATACCGCGGATCTTATCAACCTTATCGTACTCGATTTCGGGGAAGATAAGCTGCTCTTTAAGACCGAGCGCGTAGTTTCCTCTGCCGTCGAATGCGTTGGGATTGATACCCTTAAAGTCACGAACTCTGGGGAGAGCGAAGTTGAAGAGTCTGTCAACAAACTCATACATTCTGTCGCCACGGAGTGTAACCTTTACACCGATCTTCATACCCTCACGAAGCTTGAAGTTAGCAACCGACTTCTTTGCGTAAGTGGGAACTGCCTTCTGACCTGCGATGAGAGAAATATCATTGATTACGCTATCAATAGCCTTGGAGTTATCCTTAGCGTCGCCTACACCAACGTTGATAACGATCTTATCAAGCTTGGGTATCTGCATTACGCTGGAATACTCGAACTTCTTCATAAGGGCGGGAGCAACCTCAGCCTTATACATATCTCTAAGTCTTGCCATGGTTTGCTACCTCCTTATATTTCGGGATAGCCGCACTTCTTGTGCATAGCTATACGAACCTTTTTGCCGTTGTCAAGAACCTTGGAACCGATTCTTGCCGCCTTGCCGCACTTGGGGCAAGCGATTGCAACCTTGCAAGCATAAATTGCTGCGTTTGTGTCAACGATGCCGCTTGTTTCGCCCTGTCTGCGAGCCTTAACGTGCTTGTGAACACCGTTTACACCCTCAACGATAACCTTGCCTTCCTTGGGGGAAACTGCGATTACCTTATGAGCTGTTGCCTTCTCTTCATACTTACCTGTAAGAAGTATTACGTTATCACCTGTTTTAATTTTCATCGTGCGCTACCTCCTTACAGTACTTCGGGAGCGAGGGAGAGGATCTTAAGATAATCCTTCTCACGAAGCTCTCTTGCCACAGGGCCAAATATACGTGTACCTCTGGGCGTCTTATCTTCTCTGATGATTACCGCTGCATTCTCGTCAAACTTGATGTAAGAGCCGTCTGCACGCTTAAGACCGTGTACGCTTCTTACAACAACTGCCTTGACAACTTCGCCTTTCTTAACAACTCCGCCGGGAGCAGCCTTCTTTACGCAGGCTACTACTACGTCGCCAATGTTAGCGTATCTGCGGCCTGTACCGCCAAGTACGCGAATACACATAAGCTCCTTAGCTCCGGTGTTGTCGGCAACCTTCATTAATGTTTGTTGCTGTATCACTTTTGCGTTCCTCCTATTTCAATACGATTTTAGACGTATTTACTGTTTTCGCATTATTGTGTTATTACTTAGCCTTCTCGATTATCTCAACGACGCGCCATCTCTTTGTCTTAGAGAGAGGTCTTGTCTCCATAATCTTTACCTTGTCGCCGATGCCACACTCGTTTGCTTCGTCGTGTGCATGAACCTTCAAGGTATGCTTAATGATCTTACCATAAACCGGATGCTTTACGTTATCCTCGATAGCGATCACAACTGTCTTGTTCATCTTGTCGCTGACAACCAAGCCTACTCTGGTTTTTCTAAGTGCTCTTTCTTCTGTCATGACTTATCCTCCTTATGCGTTCTTCTCGCGAAGAATCGTCATTACGCGTGCGATATCCTTCTTGACATCAGCAATTCTGTGCGGATTTTCAAGCTGGTTTATCGCGTGCTGAAAGCGGAGGTTGAAAAGCTCGCTCTTAAGCTCCTTGAGCTTTGCTTCCAGCTCTTCTGCGGACATCTTTCTGATTTCAATTGTCTTCACAGCTTAGCCCTCCCCGTTTTCTTCTTTACAAATAAACTTGCACTTGATGGGAAGCTTGTGCGATGCAAGACGCATAGCTTCCTTTGCAACCTCGGGAGCAACGTCAGCCATCTCGAACATGATGCGTCCGGGCTTAACTACTGCTACCCAATACTCCGGCGAACCCTTACCGGAACCCATACGTGTTTCAGCAGGCTTCTCAGTGATAGGCTTGTCGGGGAATATTTTGATCCACACACGACCGCCACGGCGAGTGTATCTCGTCATCGCGATACGGGCTGCTTCAATCTGGTTGCTTGTGATCCACGCGGGCTCAAGTGCAACGAGACCGTAGGTTCCGTTTGTGAGTGTGTTTCCGCGGGATGCTTTTCCTTTAAGTCTGCCACGCTGTACGCGACGGAACTTAACTCTCTTAGGCATTAACATTTCTGCGTCCTCCTTCTCTCGGAGTTCTATCGTTTCTGTTATTGCCGCGTCTCTCGCCATTGCGATTGTCTCTGCGGAAATTCTTGCGATCCTTGTTGTCACGAGGAGCTCTTTCGGATGTTCTGTTTACTTCGGAGAGAACCTCACCTCTGTAAATCCAAACCTTAACACCGATCTTTCCGTAGGTTGTGTCAGCTTCCCAGAAACCGTACTCGATATCTGCTCTGATAGTCTGAAGCGGGATTGTACCCTCATGATAATGTTCTGTCTTAGCGATTTCAGCGCCTGCAAGACGGCCGCTACAGCTGATCTTGATACCCTTTGCGCCAAGTCTCATTGTGTTACGGAGAGCCATTTTCATTGCTCTTCTGTAAGAAGTACGCTTCTCAAGCTGAGATGCGATGTTTTCTGCAACGAGCTGTGCATCGAGGTCGGGCTGCTTTACTTCAACAACATTAACGTTTACAGGCATGCCAACCATCTTTTCGAGGGCTGCCTTATACTTATCAATTTCCGCGCCGCCGCGTCCGATAACGAGACCAGGCTTTGCGCAGTGGATGAACACTCTTACTCTGTGTCCGTCACGCTCGATTTCGATCTTAGGAACTCCTGCTTCCTTGAGCTCATTCTTAAGATACTTTCTGATGTTATAGTCGGAGACAAGAGTATCGCCGAAGGTTTCGTCCTTTGCGAACCATCTTGAATCCCAGTTTTTAATTACGCCGACGCGCAGGCCGTGCGGATTAACTTTCTGACCCATTTTAGCTACCTCCCTCTCTTAGTCTCTTTCTTTAACAACCATTGTCACATGGCTTGTTCTCTTAAGGATTCTGTCCGCGCTTCCCTTTGCTCTGGGCATTACTCTCTTGAGAGTAGGACCGGGGCATACGAAGCACTCGGAAACATAAAGCTTAGAGGGATCCATATGAAAATTGTTTTCTGCATTTGCAATTGCGCTGCCGAGAAGCTTAATAAGATACTCGGATGCGCTCTTATTTGTGTTCTTGAGAATTCCCATCGCAACACCGGCGTCCTTACCTCTGATGAGGTCGAGAACGATCTTTACCTTACGAGGAGAAATTCTTGCATACTTAAGATATGCCTTTGCTTCCATTTCTTAATTCCTCCCTTGATTATTTACCGTTGTTGGATGTCTTGGAACCAGCGTGTCCCTTGAATGTTCTTGTGGGCGCAAACTCACCGAGCTTGTGTCCTACCATATCCTCGGTTACATAAACCGGAACGTGCTTTCTGGCGTCATGAACAGCGATCGTATGACCGACGAAATCCGGGAATATGGTCGACGCACGAGACCATGTCTTAAGAACTTTCTTTTCATTCTTCTCGTTCATGGCACAGATGCGAGCGTAGAGCTTCTCCTCTACGAAAGGTGCTTTTTTAAGGCTTCTGCTCATCTTATATTCCCTCCTTATTTAGCGTTTCTGCGTTTTACGATGAACTTGTCTGTTCTTGCCTTCTTGTTTCTTGTCTTATAACCAAGAGCAGGCTTACCCCAAGGTGTAACAGGCGAAGGACGACCGATAGGCGACTTACCTTCACCACCACCGTGCGGGTGATCACAGGGGTTCATTACGGAACCGCGTACTGTGGGACGAATACCGAGGTGTCTGGTCTTACCGGCCTTACCGAGCTTAACTGTGTCGTGCTCGATGTTGCCGACCTGACCGACAGTTGCCTTGCACTCAAGGCGGATAATTCTTACCTCACCGGAGGGAAGTCTTACCTGAGCAACACCGTTCTCCTTAGCGATAAGTTGTGCGAACACGCCCGCGGAGCGGACAAGCTGCGCGCCCTTACCGGGGTAAAGCTCGATGTTGTGGATCATTGTACCAACGGGAATGTTGGCAATAGGAAGTGTGTTACCGGGCTTGATATCAGCCTCAGCACCGGAGTAAACAACGTCTCCGTCCTTAAGACCAACGGGAGCGATGATGTAGCTCTTGTCGCCGTTGTCGTTCTGAAGAAGTGCGATGTACGCGCTTCTGTTGGGGTCGTACTCAACACCGATTACCTTTGCGGGCGACTCGCAGTCACGCTTAAAGTCGATGATTCTGTACTTAACCTTGTTTCCGCCGCCGTGATGACGAACAGTGATCTTACCGTAGCTGTTACGGCCGGCGTGCTTCTTCTTAATAACTATGAGGCTCTTCTCGGGAGTAAACTTGGTGATCTCGTCAAAGGACGGAACAGCCATGTGTCTTCTCGAGGGCGTCGTAGGCTTATACTTAATTGTAGGCATTCTCTTAACCTCCTACTTAGTTGAGACCTTCGAAGAACTCGATTGTCTTGGAGTCGGGCTTAAGTGTTACTATTGCCTTCTTCCACTCGGATGTGTATCCGAAGTGAACGCCGAGTCTCTTGGGCTTCTTCTTCATATTGATTGTGTTTACACAGAGAACGTCAACCTTGAACATCTCCTCAACAGCGCGAGCGATCTCGGGCTTTGTAGCGTTCTTGGCAACCTCGAAGGTGTACTTCTTCTCTGCGATCATATCCATGCTCGCCTCTGTGATAATGGGCTTGATGATAATATCCTGAATCATTTTCATTATGCAAATACCTCCTCAAGCTTTTCAACAGCAGCCTTGGAAACGATAAACTTGTCAGCATTGAGGATATCGTAAACATTGATGTTGTTGTAAAGAGATGTTACAACACCGGGAATGTTTGCGCTGCTCTTGATAACAAAATTGTCAACCTCGGGAAGAACGATAAGCGCCTTCTTTTCAGCACCAAGAGCGTTAAGCATGTTAACAATGGTCTTGGTCTTGTACTCTGCGCACTTGATATCGTCAACAACGATGAGGTTTCCTTCAGCAACCTTAGCCGAAAGAGCGCTGTAAAGAGCAACTCTCTTGGTCTTCTTGTTCATTGTTATGCGGTAATCTCTGGGCTTGGGACCGAGAGCGATACCACCGTGTGTCCACTGGGGAGAACGAGTCGAACCCTGACGAGCTCTGCCTGTTCCCTTCTGGCGCCAAGGCTTTCTTCCGCCGCCCGATACCTCGGAACGGGTAAGAGTGGACTGTGTGCCCTGTCTCTGATTCATAAGGTAAGTTCTTACAGCCGCGTGGAGAACTGCGCCCTTAACTTCTGCACCGAATATTACGTCAGACAATGTGATCTCGCCGACCTCTTTGCCCGCCATATCAAATACTTTTACGTTTGGCATTGTGTTTGTCCTCCTTCCGCTTATGCTTTAACCGAGTCGCGGATGAACACGATACCGTCTTTTGCACCGGGGATTGCGCCCTTAACGGCGATAATGTTCTTCTCTGCGTCGATCTTTACAACTTTAAGATTAAGCACAGTAACCTGCTCGTTACCGTATTGACCTGCCATCTTCTTGTTCTTGAAGATTCTCGCGGGGTCGATAACACCCATAGAACCCGACTGACGGTGGATAGGACCAACGCCGTGAGTAGCCTGGAGCTTATGAAGATTCCATCTCTTGATAGCGCCCGTGTATCCACGTCCCTTTGTCATACCTGTAATGTCGACCTTGTCGCCTGCGGCGAAGGTATCGGCGGTGATGACATCGCCAACGTTAAGTGCGGAGCAATCATCAAGGCGGAACTCCTTAAGATGCTTCTTGAAAGCAACTCCTGCCTTATTGAAGTGACCGATCTCAGCCTTTGTCATGTGCTTTTCCTTCTTGTCCATGAAGCCAAGCTGAACAGCTTCATATCCATCGTTTTCAGCAGTCTTCTTCTGTGTTACTACACAGGGGCCGGCTGCGATTACCGTTACCGGAATGACGTTTCCGATCTCGTCGAAGATCTGAGTCATACCGATTTTCTTACCGATAATACCCTTTTTCATTTTGTTTTCCTCCTGTAGGTTATTGGTTGACGCTTTGAATTTCTCCCGTGGGAGCTACGCCAACATGACCGACAAAACTCATTGCTTACACAATGATGCCGTACTTGATAACGACCTTTTTGCGACGTTTAACGAGTGCTTGATTATATTTTAACTTCGATTTCAACACCGGCGGGAAGCTCGATATTCATAAGAGCATCCACAACCTTCTGAGACGGCTTGATTATATCAATAAGTCTCTTGTGTGTGTGCAGTTCGAACTGCTCACGGCTATCCTTGTACTTATGAACCGCACGAAGAATCGTGATGATCTCCTTCTCGGTGGGAAGCGGGATAGGACCGGATACAGTAGCGCCGTTTCTCTTTGCTACCTCAACAACCTTCTCAGCCGCAGCGTCGATGATTGTGTGATCGTAGCTCTTGAGTTTAACTCTGATCTTTTCCTTTACTGCCATATTACGTTACCTCCTTTTAGATTCGCCTCACTCTACGTCCGCAAGCCATCGCAGACCCGCGTATATATAATGTAGCGTTTTGTGGGGGCGAATTGCTCAACACTCTATCGGGCGTTTCTTGATACTCCCAAAAAATCAGGAATTTGACGCACATCAGCATCTGTGAACCAAACTCCGCAGGGATTACAAGACCCACTCGTTAGTTGTTTTACAACTCTGTCGCCCGTTTTACGGACATACTCCACAAGAATTACCTGCTACAGACGTCTCCGCAGCAGCAACCTCTTGCTTCATCGCATATCAAGCCCTTTTATTTTATCATATTTTTCTCAATAATGCAAGATTTTTTGAAAATAAATATAGCAGAATATAAACGAAATTGCACGTAAGTTTTTGTGCATACTGCACAAAAATCGTGTGTTTGGGTGTTTTTAGGGCAAAAAGGGACGCTTAAGCGCCCCTTTGTCGATTATTTCTTTATTCCGCCAGCACGCATAGCGTTGAGAACCGTCAGAACAGCCGCGCCAACATCGGCTACAACGGCAAGCTCAAGCGACGGATACCAGAACATTCCAACAAGCACCACCGCCAGCTTCACGCCAAGCGAGAGCACGATATTCTGAGTAACTATCCTTACGGTTCCCTTGGCGATAACCAGCATCTCGTTAAGTCTGGTAAGGTTATCGTCAACTATCACCACATCGGCGCTCTCAACGGTAAGCGCAGAGCCGCTGCCCATAGCGATACCAACGTCAGCGCGCGCGATAGCGGCAGAATCGTTAAGTCCATCCCCGCAAAACGCCACCGTCTCGTTTGGATGCGACTTTTTTTCTTCCTTATATATATTATTCAGCCTCTCCAGCTTTTCGTCGGGCTTGAGCTCGGAATAATATTCCCCAACGCCTATCTCGTCAGCCACGGCTTTGACCGCCTTTTCGTTGTCTCCGCTCATGATAACGACACGGCGCACACCGTTTCCGCGAAGCCCCGAGACCTCGGTAAGCGCGTTTTCCTTAACATCCGAGTCAAACACAAGTACACCGCAAAGCTTTCCGTCCACCGCCACGTAAATAGCGCTCTTATCCACGGATTCAGCTTTAACGCCAAGCTCAGTCATAAGCTTGCGGTTACCAAAGACCGCGGTTTTGCCGCCTATTTTGCACACGAGACCTCTGCCGCCTATATTTTTTGCACATTCCGCCTTATAAGTCACGGTTTCCTTATACCTTTCGCAGAAAGAACGCGCGGAAGCGTGAGGGCTTTTAAGGAGCGCCGCCTTAGACATATCGAGAAGTTCGTTTTTTGTCACAGGAGAGCCATCAGGCATAACAACACCGACAAACCGAGGCGTGGACGATGTGAGCGTTCCTGTTTTGTCAAACAAAACCGTACCAAGCGCCGCAGCATTATCGATAACCCGTCCGCCTCTGAACACTATTCCGCGCCCCGCCGCGCGTCCGATACCCGAGAAATAGGCAAGAGGCACCGAAAGAACGAGCGCGCAAGGGCAAGACGCCACCAGCACCACAAGAGCAGAACGGACGGCATCCCCAACGCTCTCCTTTACAAAAGCACCGATAACAAACACAAGCATTGCCACACAGAACGCGGCAGGAGTAAAGACCTCCGCAAACCGCGTTATTCTCTTTTCGGTAGGAGCTTTCTGCTTGGCGGCTCTCTCTACCGCAAGCTTGAGTCTGTTGGCAGTGGAATTTTCATACTTTTCGGTCACTTTGACAAAAAGCGCCCCCGAAATCAGTGAAGACCCTGACAAACACCTGTCGCCCACCGAAAGCTCGCGCGGAACGCTTTCGCCTGTGACAGCAGAGGTGTCGGCAAAGCCGTTACCCTCAACCACAACTCCGTCAAGCGATATTTTGTCACCCACACGCACCGAGATAATATCGCCTATCTCAGCACGCTCCGCCGAAATCGTTTTAGCCGAGCCGTCCTTTACCACGGTAACATTCTCCCGGGTTATCTCTATAAGCTCAGCAATATTCCTGCGTGAACGGCTATACGCCTCGCCGGAAACAGCCTCCCCCAAGGAATAAAGGTATATAACCGCCGCCGCATCAGCAAACTCGCCAAGCAAGATCGCGCCAAGAGACGCAGTGCACATAAGCGTAAATTCGGTGAAAAATTTCTTTTTCATCACGCTTTTATACGCGCCCACCCACACGTCCTTACCGAAATACACATACACGGCAGCCGCGCACGGAATCGCCGCGAAGGGTGTGAGGTGCCCAAGCTCTCCGAGAAATGCAAGTATCAACAGAACACCGCCTATAATATAGGTAAGAATTTTACTCGACGACAGACCTTCTCCACCATGCTCATGTTCACACCCGCAACCGCAACCGTGTTCCTCGCGCTCGCGCTCACGTTTGCAGCCATGGCAATGACACGCCTCACCGCTATCATGCTTGTGTGCCTGTTCGCTCCCGTGGCATCCGCATTTTTTTACATTTGAATTTTCGGAGGCTTTTTCACACTTTTCAGCATCATTATAACGATTATCACAAGAACGATTACTGTTTTTTGAGCATTTATTTTCTTTTTCTTTGCAATTATCAATTCTCATTTCGCACACCTCTTTCCATATCATTGTTCAACAGTGCGTTCGCACACATGCAGCTCTGCCATATCCACAACAAGTCTCACGTGCTCGTCTGAAATAGAATAGACCTGATTTTTCCCGCTTCTCGCCACCTTGACGAGATTTGCTCTTTTCAGTATGGCAAGCTGGTGCGAGACCGCCGACTGGCTCATCTCCACTCGCTCGCTTATATGCATCACGCACTTAGCGCCGTCAAACAGTGAATAAAGTATCTTAAGTCTGGTCTCATCGGCAAGTACCTTAAAAAATCCCGCCATATCGCTGAGGGTCTGAAAGCTCTTCCCCGCGTATTTTTTTATATGTTGCATCGCGCCTTCCTCCTTAAAATCGGTAGCACATCATATGAACTATTGTTCATATGAACATTTTATCATGTATTTTGCTTTTTGTCAATAGAAATTAAAAATCTTTTTATTTTACTTTGTACACAGTTTGTTAACAGTTGAGAGTTATAATATAATGAAGAATAAATTTAAAAGGACAGAAATCATGATAAAAAAAATAAAATTATACTGTCTCTCAGCAGTCGTGCTAACATTCATTCTCACGGTATTACGGTGCCTGTCGCTATTTTTCGCATACGACACATCGGTGGGATATTTTGACCGCACCTTACTTTCGGGCTTCACCACCGCGCTTTTTGTCATAGGCGCTCTTTGGTGTCTGTCTCCTCTCGTGCTTGTTCCGCAGGAAAGCATTACATCAGAATTCTCTCCCGACACAGTCTCCTTTAAGGCAATGTCTGCATACTCAGCATTAGCGACCTTGCTCGCAAGCTTCGCAATGATTACCGCAGGCGATACGGGGCTTATTGAAAAACTCGGAATGATTACAACGGTTTTCTCAACACTGTTTTTCGTTTTTGGAATGTTGAAAAAAGATATTTTCCGAACAGCGAGAGCATTTTTATCCATCGTCACGGTATCCTCATTCGTCTGCATACTCGCCTCGGTGTACTTTGACATGACGATCGCTATGAACAGTCCTCATAAAATCATGGGTGGATTCGCATTGATGTCGGCAATGATATTTGGACTCTGCGAGACACGTATTTATATGCAAAAGGCTATGCCGCGCCTACACTTCGCATTCGGCTTGCTTACGCTTATGCTGGGATTTCCGTTTGCCGGAAGCTCGATATTTTACCGACTGATATCCGATAGCTCAGAATTTGTCACAAATGCGACGGTGCTCGGAAACATCGGTTATATATATGCCATTATCGCAATTTCGGTATATGCGGCGGCAAGGTGCTTCAGCTTCCGCGAAGCAATGAAGAAGAACGGCGCGGAACTCACCGAAGGAAGTGAGCGCGAGGCGCCCGGCGGCACCACTGAGGAGAAGCATGATGGCATGTAAGGCATACAAGCTCGGCTCTCTGCCAAGCTATAAATATGTAGTGGTGATATCGGTATACCGAGGAATGCTGATGTTAAGCAAGCACAACTTACGCTTGACTTGGGAGACTCAAGGCGGTCACATCGAGGATGGCGAAACCCCGCTTGAAGCCGCGAAGCGTGAGCTTTACGAGGAATCGGGGGCGATTGAGTTCACCATAAAACCAATTTTCGACTATCGCTCGGGCGACGACAAGGCATACGCCGACGGTCAGGTGTTCTTTGCCGAGATAGAAAGACTGGAGCCTATTCCCGAAGGTAGTGAGATGCGGGACGTGGGCTTTTTCGACCAACTTCCAAAACAACTCACTTACCGCGACATAACCCCTGTTCTCATAGAAACTGCTAACAGGCTGAAAATAACAAATTTTAAAATCCAATAATAAATTTTCAAAAAACTATTGACAAATCGCGTTTTGCATGGTATACTGTGTAAAGTGTTTTGCTTTACACAGTATTTTTGACTGACGGAAGGTTGTAAAAATGTTTGAAAAAAACCTCAAGCTCGCCTGTCTGCTTGACTTTTACGGAGAGGTGTTAAGCGAGAGAAAGCAATCTGTTCTCTCCCTATATTATAATGAGGACCTTTCGCTGGCAGAGATTGCGGCAGAGATAGGCATTTCACGCCAAGGCGTGAGAGACCTGATAAAAAAAGCCGAGGACGAGTTGCTTTTACTTGAAGAAAAGCTGGGACTCCAAAAAAAGCTCAACGAGGCGCTTACGCAGAGCGACAAAATATTTGAGCTTTTAAGAAACGAAAAGGCATCCGAGGAGCTGACCTCGCAGATGCATGAATTGGTACAGATACTGAAGAAGTAACACATTATATGAAAGGCAGGTACTTATATGTTCCAAAGTTTAAGCGACAAGCTGAACAACGCCTTCAAAAAATTCAGAAGCAAGGGTAAGCTCACCGAGGCCGACGTTAAGGCGGGCATGCGTGAGATAAAGCTGGCTCTTCTTGAAGCCGACGTAAACTTCAAGGTTGTCAAGGAGTTTATAAACACCGTATCGGCTCGCGCCGTGGGTAGTGACGTTCTTGAGTCGCTCGTTCCGGCGCAACAGATTGTCAAAATAGTAAACGAAGAACTGACAAACCTTATGGGCGGCTCGCAGGCAAAGCTCACAATAGCGTCTAAGCCCCCCACGGTAGTCATGATGGTCGGTCTTCAGGGCGCGGGTAAAACCACTCACGCCGCAAAGCTGGCAGGACTTTACAAAAATCAAGGCAAGCATCCGTTGCTCGTAGCCTGCGACGTTTACAGACCCGCGGCTATCAAGCAGCTTGAAATAGTAGGTGAGGCGCTTGACATTCCCGTGTTCTCAATGGGAACTGACGTCTCCCCCGTAAAGATAGCTACCGAGGGTGTAAAATACGCCGAGAAAAAGGGCTACGACATGGTGTTCGTTGATACGGCAGGCCGTCTGCACATCGACGAGGAGCTTATGGATGAGCTTAAAAAAATCAAGGCTGAGGTCAAGCCCACTGAGATATTGCTTACCATTGACGCCATGATAGGTCAGGACGCGGTAAACGTTGCCGAGACCTTCAACGAGCTTCTGGACGTTACCGGAGTTATTCTTACAAAGCTCGACGGTGACACGCGAGGCGGTGCGGCACTTTCTGTTAAATACGTCACGGGAAAACCGATAAAATTCATAGGTACGGGTGAAAAGCTCGACAAGATCGAGCCCTTCCACCCCGACAGAATGGCTTCGAGAATTCTCGGAATGGGCGACGTGCTTACGCTTATAGAAAAAGCCGAGCAAGCCTTTGACGAAAAGAAGGCGGCTGAGCTTGAGCAAAAGATAAGACAGCAGACCTTTACACTTGACGATTACCTCGACCAGTTCGCCCAGATCAAGAGCATGGGCAGTATGGAGCAGCTTGCGGGTATGATCCCGGGTATGAATCAAGCGGCGCTCAAGGACGCTAAGTTTGACGAAAAAGCTATGGCGCGCCAAGAGGCTATCATCAAATCAATGACTAAGCTCGAACGTGAAAAGCCCGAGATCCTCGCGGCTTCACGCAAGATCCGCATAGCCAAGGGCAGCGGAACTACCGTCGAGGAGGTCAACAGACTTCTGAAGCAATTCGAACAAATAAGAAAGCTGATGAAAGAGTTTTCTAACCCCTCTAAGCTTTCAAAGTTTGCAAAAGGCAGGATGAAAATGCCGTTTTAACGGCTTTTTATAAAAAATCAAAAACAATTTTACTTTTGGAGGAAATTAAAAATGGTAAAAATCAGACTTAAGAGAATCGGCGCTAAGAAGGCTCCCGTTTACCGCGTAGTTGTTGCGGACAGCCGTTACCCCAGAAACGGTAGATTCATCGAGGAGATCGGCTCCTACAATCCCCTTACAGATCCCGCTCAGATCAATATCGACGGCGAGAAGGCTAAGGCTTGGATCGGCAAAGG
The DNA here is from genome assembly GCA_045660295.1 of Eubacteriales bacterium. Lineage (GTDB taxonomy): Bacteria > Bacillota > Clostridia > Oscillospirales > CAG-272 > RGIG8775. The sequence continues at coordinate 23,652 of JAZRDN010000048.1, read as the reverse complement.
CGCACAGCCCACAGAAACTGTAAAAGCTCTTCTCAAAAAGTCCGGTATCGTTGACTGAGACTCGAACGGAGATTACAAATGGCAGATTTGAAAGCAACCTTAACTGACATTGCGAAGGCAATTGTCGATAGTCCCGATGAGGTTAAGGTGTCCCAGTCCGAGGACGACAACACCATAACCTTAGTATTAAGCGTTGCACCCGATGATATGGGTATGGTTATCGGCAAGCACGGAAAGATTGCCAAAGCCATCCGTTCGCTTATCAAGGCTGCAGCCGGAAATACAAATAAGAAGGTAAACGTTGAGATCAAATAACGTTGCCTTGGGATAAAAGGAGCTGTAATAAAACAGCTCCTTTATTTATCAAACTCCTTTATTTATCAATATGACAAATACGAACATCGAAAAGACACTTATAAAGCACGGAATTCTTCCGTCTCTTGTAACCGAGACACAGCTGAGCGAATTTGAAGGCTACGCCCTTGAGGCGTCAGAAGGTCGCTTTGAGTCATTTGTGAAATTCGCAGCGATATGCGAAGAAAAGCTGAATGAGCCAAGCCTGCGGATTAACCTAATAACCGACGAAGCTAAGCACGCGTTGAAAAGAGCGGCAGAGGCACTTGAAAAGCTGTCTCCGCCAATAACCGATTCTATGCTTGCGGCTTTTTCCCAGACGAGAGACACAACAAAATTAAAATCGGATTTTTTTAAATCGGTTAAGGCACTCGACAAGGAAAGCGCTGAATTGGTCAGACTTGAGGGCGAATACGCCGAGTTGACCAAGCAGTGTGATTTCAAGCTGATGACCGAGCTGAGACTTCGCAGGGCGGCGCTTTGCGAATATTCGAGCGACAGCGAGCTGACAAGTCGGTACGAGCGTCTTTCCCAAGAAGCAAAAAAAGCCTGCTCAAGGGCTACACAAAACAAGCACTTCAAAAAATGGAGGGTTTTAAAAGACGCAAGCGGTGAGATCGCAAAGTTCATAATCGAATGCCACTGTGTTTTTGAAGCCATCGAGGAAAGACGGATTTCTCACTCAAATTTCGACATACTGATAAGACAATATCAAAGAAGTATTCACGACATTATGCTTAAAATCTAAAAAATTTGAACAAATTCAAGGTGTAAAATGAGAAAATACAAGCATATTCTTTTCGACCTTGACGGAACTCTTACAGACTCCGCCGAGGGAATCACAAAATCTGTTGAGTATGCGCTCGAAAAATTCGGTGTAAAGGTTTCGACCCTGAGCGAGCTCAGACGTTTCGTAGGGCCTCCGTTGGTGGATGCTTTTATGAATTTTTACGGATTTTCCGAGGAGGATGCCAAAGCCGCCACCGAGTACTACCGCGAACGATTCCGTGTTAAGGGAATATTCGAAAACTCAGTGTACGGCGGAATCACGGAGGTGCTTGAAAGCCTGAAAAGCGCAGGACTTGACCTTATCGTTGCCACCTCAAAGCCCGAAGAATTCGCAAAAAGAATAGTAGCTCATTTCGATATTGAAAAATATTTTTCTCTTATCGCGGGCGCTACCTTTGACGGCAAATTAAGCGCCAAGGCAGATGTTATAGAATACGCGCTGAACCGTGCGAGCATAACCGACAAAAGCTCGGTGATAATGATAGGCGACCGTCACCACGACATAGACGGAGCGAGGGCTGTCGGCTTGGATTCCATCGGCGTGCTCTACGGCTACGGCGACCGAGAGGAGTTGTCCTCGGCGGGCGCGACCTACATTGCCGAAACGGTTGGCGATATAGAAAAAATTATTCTCTCATAAACCACAGAAAGGTTGGTGATAACAATGAACGAAAATTTTGAAATCATGTGCGAGACCCTCAACACTTTGCTTGACGGGCGAAGTTATCACAAATTTACCGACCTTATAGGCGAAATGAATCCCGTGGACGTTGCCGAATACGTTGAAACGCTTTCGGACGACAGACTTATCACGGTTTTCCGACTTTTGAAAAAAGACACCGCCGCCGAAATATTTGCCGAGCTTGGCAGTGCCGCGCGTGAAAAAATAATTCTTACCACCACAGACCGAGATTTGGCGGTCATTATCGACGAGCTTTTCGTGGACGACGCGGTAGACCTACTTGAGGAGCTTCCCGCAGGAATGGTCAAGCGTATTCTCCGCTCTGTAAAGCCCGAAACACGCGCCCTCGTCAACAAATTTTTAAGCTACCCTGACGGCTCTGCGGGCAGTGTCATGACCGCAGAATACATTGACCTAAAAAAGAACATGACGGTTACCGAGGCAGTCGCCCGAATAAGAAAAACAGGTGTGAACAAGGAGACCGTCTACACCGCGTTCGTCGTTGATTCCGCCAGAAAGCTTGAGGGCATCGTATCACTAAAAGACCTGCTTTTCGCAAACGAGAACGATATCATCGGTGAGATTATGACCACCGAACTGCTCCGCGCGCACACCACCGACGACCGAGAGGAGGTTGCGGCAATGATATCAAAGTACGACCTGCTCTCGCTACCCATAGTTGACAAGGAGGACAGACTCGTAGGCATCGTTACGGTTGACGACGCTATCGACGTTATCGAGGAGGAGACCACAAAGGATATCGAGGTAATGGCGGCTATCTTGCCCACGGCAAAATCCTACATGGAAACTTCTACCGTAGAGACATGGAAAAAGCGTATTCCGTGGCTTCTGCTTTTGATGATATCCGCCGCTTTTACGGGCGCTATCATCTCACATTACGAGACCGCGCTTGGCGCATACGTTATACTCACCGCCTTTATCCCAATGCTTATGGGCTCAGGCGGAAACGCCGGCGGTCAGTCTTCGGTAACGATAATACGCGGAATCTCGCTTGGTGAAATAGGCTTCAAGGACATCTTCAAGGTGGTGCTCAAGGAGTTCAAGGTCTCCTTGCTTTGCGCGATAACCATGTGCGCGGCGAATTTTGCAAAGATGATGCTTGTTGATTTCAAAGCCTCATTTACGCTCGCCAATCTCACGCTTGCCGCCGTAGTAAGCCTTACGCTTTTCTGCACCATAGTCGCGGCTAAGATCATCGGCGCTTCCCTGCCCTTGATAGTCAAGCGGCTCGGACTTGACCCCGCGGTCATGGCGAGTCCCTTTATAACCACCATAGTAGACGCTATCTCGCTGGTTATTTACTTCAATTTCGCCACCGCGTTTCTTGGAATATAACGCTAAATGAGCTGCTTTGTTGAGAAGCGGCTCATTTTATGTTAAAGGAAATATTTTTGTATATCAATTCTTAAAATATACGGCAACAGAAAAGCAGTCGGATGTCCGACTGCTTTTTGCTTATATTACTTACCGCCCGTCACTGTCTGCCGCATCTGCCATTTCTTCCGTTGCAACCGCATCCGCCGTTGTCGGTTCCCGCGAAGTCGGGACCGCAACCCTTGTCAAAGCTCATATTGCAAGCGTAGAAATTGGGCTTGGGCGAAAGCTCCTGCGCGCGCTGAAGCGACTCGGCAAATCTTTGGTAATGCACGACCTCGCGCTCGCGGAGGAATTTGATGGGGTCACGCACGTCGGGGTCGTCGATGAGACGAAGAAGATTGTCGTAGGTGACACGAGCCTTTTGCTCCGCCGCCAAGTCCTCGTGAAGATCGGCGAGAACGTCGCCCTTTACCGCAAAGCTTGCGGCGTTGAATGGGAAGCCCGATGCCGCGGTGGTGTATACGCCCGCGGTGTGGTCAACAAAATATTTATCGAAACCGCCATCGGTTATCTGCTTCTCGGTCATGTTCTTTGTAAGCTGATAAAGTATCGCGCCGATCATTTCAAGATGGGCGATCTCTTCCGTGCCCACATCTGTGAGCATACCGATTATCTGACCGTCGGGCATGGAAAATCTTTGGTTAAGATAACGCATGGAAGCGCCAAGCTCGCCGTCGGGTCCACCCAACTGGCTTACTATTATAGATGCGTAAGCGGGGTTAGGATTTTTTATTTTTACGGGGTACTGAAGCTTTTTCTCATAGATCCACATATCTTATTTGCCCTCCCAATCGCAAGCGTTTTCCCAAGGCCAGGGATGTTTTATCCAGTTCCACTCGTCGCCGCACATATCGGACGTCGCCGTAAGCGGTCCGTAGGCTTCCTCATACAACGCCGTCAGCTTTTTAAGCTCGTCATTGTATTTACGGAAATAGCGAAGCGCCATGCGGTTATTGGGGTGGGAGTCAAGATACAGATTAAGCTCGTGAACGGTAAACGCAAGCTCGCGCACCTTCATGAGCATTTTTTCGTTTTCCATACAGGAACGTGAATTGGAATTCAGCATCTCTTACCTCCCTCCGACGCCAAGAACGGCAGATCAAGCTCCGCAAAGATAGTTCCGCGCGCAAGACCCGTTGCCGGATCGTTGATATTGCGGAACTGCTGATTTACAGCATACACCATTGCAAGCGGATATCCGTCGAAAGCGCCCTTTTCCTCGGCAAGCGACATGTCGTTGCCGCGACAGTCGAACAGAGAGTTGATATCTCCGTTCAAATTGTTTTTGTCAAAGTTCATATAATATCACACTTTCTATATTAATCGGGGCTATTCCCCTATTGCATATTATGACAAAATTCGTAAAACTGTTAAAACGCCATACGCGATCGAAAATTAAAATAATTTTCCAAACATATTTCGTGAATGGCGGTCAACAATATTAACAGAGCGCGAAAGCGTTCAATTCAATATAGATCAAAAAGAGATCATGTGTGAGATTTAACGGTTTCGCGCTTGGTTTCAGAACAGGAGAACCTTATTATGTCTAACAAGAATGTAGTACCCGAGGCAAAAGAAGCTCTTAACCAGTTTAAGATGCAGGCTGCCAGCGAGGTAGGTGTAAACCTTAAGAACGGTTACAACGGCGATCTTACTTCCCGTCAGGCAGGCTCTGTAGGTGGCCAGATGGTTAAGAAGATGATCGAAAGCTACGAGAACCAGCTCGCTTCTAAGTAATCAGGTCTTAATCTCTTCTTTAAGCTCCCGTGTTTCCTCGTATCGTTGATGTGAGTGCGCGGGCGAGGGTGTTGCTTGCAACACCCTCTGATTATTTTTGGAGGAATCATGATAAAAGTTCTTCACGTTATAAGCGACAAAAACATAGGCGGAGCGGGGCGGTTGCTTTTAAATTTACTTGAGGAGGCAGACCGTGAAAAATTTGACCTTTCGGTGGCGCTTCCCGACGGCAGTCTACTTATACCGCGCATTGAGGCACTGAATATAAAGACCTTCAGACTAAAGGGCGGCACAAGCTCCTCGGAGCTTTCGGCTATGCGCGAGGTCTGCAAAATGATAAAAAAAGAAAGACCGCAGATAGTACACACCCATTCTGCGCTTTTCGCGCGAATTGCGGCGCGCGTCTGCGGTGTTCCTGTAAAAATCAACACCAAGCACTGTTCTCTCGAACTCACGGACAACATTGGTTTTCCAAAAAAGGCGGCGACAAAATTTTTTGACGCATTATTTACCGACCACACAATAGCCACGGCGGAATACGCCAAAAAACGGCTTATTGCCGAGGGCATTGTGCCAAGCAAAATTTCGGTAATAATCAACGGCAGTCTGCCAATAAAAGAGTTATCCGAAAGCGAAAAAAGCGCCGTTCGCCGGCGCCTTGGGTACGCTGACGGTGATTTTATCGCGGGTATGGTAGCGAGGCTTGAGCGTGGCAAGGGGCAGGAAATTTTTATTCAAGCGGCAAGGCTATGTCAAAAAAGCCATCCTAAAATTAAATTTCTAATCATCGGCGACGGCTCGCTTGCCGAAGAACTGAAAAATTCGGCGCTCGGGATTGACAACGTTAATTTTTTGGGATTTCTACACGACGTTACCGATATAATGAACATTCTGGATGCAAATATAAACTGCTCCTACATTTCCGAGACCTCCTCCCTTTCGCTCTCCGAGGGCATGAGCGTGGGGGCTGTCCCTATAGTCAGCGACTGCGGCGGAAACAGTTTTATGGCAAGGGATTGCGGAATGGTTTTCCCCAAAAAGGACTGCCGTGCGCTTGCGGAGATATTGGCTTTGCTTTCGAGAGACAAAAAACTGCTTTGCAGGCTAAAAAAATCGGCAACAGAGCGTTTTTTCAAGGAGTTCACCGCAAATGTAATGACAAAACAAACCGAAAATTTATATCTTAAGCTGTTAAATGCCCCAAAATAATTTGATTGTGTAAGAAAAATTGGCAAACCGCTTGACAGAAAAGTTAAGTTGTGGTATACTGAACTAAATGTGAAGACGGAAAGTAGTAGGTTTGATTCTTCCACACAGAGAGCAGACGGTCGGTGCGAGTCTGCGGAGTGGCAGCCGAAGTCGTTCCCGAACAGCGCGAGTGAACAGAGTAGCCCGCGACGGATTCCCCCGTTACAAGGACTTTGAGTGCGCACATTGTGCGAAATCAGGTGGTACCGCGTTTTCCACGCCCTGATATACAGGGCGTGTTTTTTATTTTCAGTATAAAAAGAAAGGACATAGAAAAATGGATCAGAATCACGAGCTTCCAAAAACATATTCGCCCTCAGAGTTTGAGGACAGAATATATCAGAACTGGTGCGACAAGGGTTACTTTACGCCCGACAAGAACAGCAACGCGCCTAAATTTTCGGTAGTTATTCCCCCTCCCAACGTAACGGGTCAGCTTCACATGGGTCACGCCCTTGACGACACCCTTCAGGACATTCTTGTAAGATACAAGAGAATGCAGGGCTACGACACCCTTTGGGTTCCCGGCACGGACCACGCGGGTATTGCTACTCAGATAAAGGTTGAAGAAAATCTCCGCGTAAACGAGGGCTTGACAAGATACGACCTTGGTCGCGAAAAGTTCCTTGAGCGCGTTTGGGATTGGAAAAACAAGTACGGCGACCGCATTATCAGCCAGCTTAAAAAGCTTGGTACGTCCTGTGACTGGACACGCGAGCGTTTCACCATGGACGAGGGTTGTTCCCGCGCCGTTCGCGAGGTGTTCGTAAACCTTTACAACAAGGGTCTTATTTACAGAGGTCACAGAATTATCAACTGGTGTCCCCATTGCTTGACAGCACTTTCCGACGCAGAGGTTGAGTACAAGGATATGGACGGCAACTTCTGGCACATCCGCTACCCCATCAAGGGCGAGGACGGCAAGTACGTTGAAATCGCTACCACACGTCCCGAGACTATGTTCGGTGACACCGCAGTTGCGGTCAACCCCGAGGACGAGGCGACAAAGCACCTCATCGGCAAAACTCTCATTCTTCCCCTTGTTGGCAGAGAGATTCCCGTTATTGCCGACGACTACGTAGAGATCGGCTTTGGTACGGGTTGCGTAAAGATCACACCCGCCCACGACCCCAACGACTTCCTTGTAGGTCAGCACCATAACCTTGAGCAGATAAAGGTAATGAACGACGACGCCACAATGAACGCTCACGCAGGCAAGTACGAGGGCATGGACAGATATGCCTGCCGCAAGGCGCTGGTTGCAGACCTTGAGGCTGAGGGATACCTTATCAAGACAGTTCCCCACCCCCACAACGTAGGCGTTTGCTACCGTTGCGGTACTGTGGTTGAGCCTCTTACATCCGACCAGTGGTTCGTTAAAATGAAGCCCCTCGCTGCTCCCGCTATCGAGGCTGTTGAAAACGGAACTATCAACTTCGTTCCCGAGCGTTTCTCCAAGAACTACTTCAACTGGATGAACAACATTCTCGACTGGTGTATCTCCCGTCAGCTCTGGTGGGGTCACAGAATCCCCGCCTTCTACTGCGACGATTGCGGCGAGATGTTCGTTTCCAAGGAAGATATGAGTGTTTGCCCCAAGTGCGGAAAGGCATTAAGACAAGACTCCGACGTGCTTGACACATGGTTCTCGTCGGCGCTTTGGCCCTTCTCTACTCTCGGTTGGCCCGACAAGACCGAGGACCTTGAAAAGTATTATCCCACAAGCGTACTCGTTACAGGCTATGATATCATCACCTTCTGGGTATCGAGAATGATATTCTCGGGTCTGGAGCACATGGGCAAAGAGCCTTTCTCCACCGTGTTTATTCACGGTCTTGTCCGCGACGCACAGGGACGCAAGATGTCCAAGTCGCTGGGCAACGGTATCGACCCGCTTGAAATTATCGACAAATACGGCGCTGACGCGCTCCGCTTCGCCCTTGCTACGGGTAACTCACCCGGAAACGACATGCGTTTCTCCGACGAAAAGATAGAGGCGGCAAGAAACTTCGCTAACAAGCTCTGGAACGCTTCACGTTTCGTTCGTATGAACCTTACTATCGACGAAATAAAGCTGCCCGACGAGAGCAAGCTGGCGCTTGAGGATAAGTGGATCCTCACAAAGTTCAACGCGCTTGTTGCTAACGTAACCGCCGCTCTTGACAAGTTTGAGGTAGGCGTTGCGCTTTCCAACATCTACGACTTTACATGGGATATCTTCTGCGACTGGTACATCGAGCTTTCAAAGGTAAGACTCGGCGCTCAGGGCACAGAGGAAAATCTCGTGGCACAGAACGTTATCGCATACATTCTCACAGGCACGCTCAAGCTGCTTCATCCCTTTATGCCCTTCATCACTGAGGAAATATACCAGGCGCTTCCTCACGACGTTGAAAGCATCATGATATCCAAGTACCCCGAGTATGACGGTACAAAGTGCTATGCTGACGCAAACGAGCAGATGGAGCGCATAATCGCGGCTATCAAGGCTATAAGAAACCGCCGTAGCGAAATGAACATCGTTCCCTCTCGCAAGGCAAAGGTTTACATCGCAACTAAGTATACCGACAGCTTCAACGACAAGACAGCGGTGTTCTTCACCCGTCTGGCGTCGGCTTCTGAAATCGAGGTTGCGGAGAGCTTTGAGGGCATCATCTCGGCTGACGATTCTGTACAGATAATTACCGACTCGGCTACTATATTCCTTCCCCTTGCCGATATCATCGACACCGAAAAGGAAATGGCGAGACTTACTGCCGAGGAAAAGAGGCTTATGGGCGAAATCGAGCGCATCGAAAAGAAGCTTTCCAACGAAGGCTTCGTGGCAAAAGCACCCGCGGCAGTTGTCGAGGGCGAAAAGGTTAAAATGGCTAAATACCAAGAGAACCTTGAGGGCGTAAGAGCCGCTATCGCTAAGCTTAAATAAATCACAAAGGGCGACGGAAAACCGTCGCCTTTTTTCTACGCGTCAACTGCGCGAAAAACGAGCCGCTTCTAATGAAGCGGCTCGTTTTTTTATCTAATTAAACGTATTTATCGTGAAGCACGTCGGTGAGTTCGAATTTGATGGGTGTGGAGTTCTTTATAATAACCTCGCCCTCACTCTTTGAGAGGATTTTGGGGTCTGTGAAGCCTGTCACCGTTACGTTTTCAAAATATATCTGCTTGAACTTGTCAGCGTGCATAAAGGGCTTGTCCTCAAAGCCCTCACGTGCCGAAATCTCAACGTCCTCAAGGCGGAGAGTGCAAGGCTCGTTCTCGTCACAGTAGAGGTCAATGGGAAGCGAAACGCCCGTGCACTTGCAGTTCTTGAATGTAATGTCAACAAGCGAGCGGTTCTGACACCACTGCCGACCCCAACGAAGTCTGAAGAAGGAGTTGGGCTGTTCAAACACGCAGTTCTGAATCACGATATTACCCTGCGGCTTTGTAATCTTTGCGGGATAGTCGCAGAAATAAAGGAAAGGCGTGTGCTGGGTGTGACGGTGTGTCTCGTTTGTGGGCGCTGACGAGGCTTTGTCCTCCTTGGAAAGGCTTCCGCGGAAACCGTATGTAGAGGGAGCGTGGGTGCGACAGTTGTCAACGAGAATGTCCGTACCGCCGAAGCGAAGCGCGCTGCAAGCACAATCAAGATAGCAATTTCTTATAACCACGTTCTCATTCGCGAAGCCCGCGATGCAGTCGTCGCCCGTACGGAACTCGCAATTCTCGATAAGCACGTTCTTGCATATTCTTGTGTGGAATCCGTCGTGACCGCCAAGTACGGTAAGGTCGTGAGCGAAAATATTATCGCACTTGTAGATCGTGTGAGCCCAGTTTCCACTGTCCTTTATGGTGTAACCGCCGAACTCAATGTTTTTGCAGTAGGTCATCTGGATAGCGTGAGGTCCTCTGTAGCTCTCCTCGCCGTTGGGGTTATATACGTTGTTACCGTTGATAACAGAATCCTTTTCACCGAGAATTTTTACGTTCTTCGCCTTGTAGACCTTGATTATCGCGTCGTACCAATGTTTGAGAACGAAATGAGCCTTGCCGTAGTCCTCGTCTATTTCCTCATCGGGATTGATAGGCTCCAGCTTGTCGTCAAGAAAGTGCGTATAATCATCGGGGTTCGTGCTTCCGTCAAGCACAGCACCCGAAAGCATGCGGAATGTAATATTTGAGCGCAGTCTGATGGTCGCGGTCTTGAAAACGCCCGCGGGAACAACAACCTCACCGCCGCCTGCAAGGAACGCCGCGTCAATAGCCGCCTGAATTTTTGCGGTCTGAAGCTCCTGTGAGCCCGCCACCGCGCCGTAATCTACTACGTTGTAAATCTGTTTCATGGATTTACCTCCAGTTGTATTTATTAGCCTTAGTTTAACATTTTTAGGAGATAAAGTCAAGTGTTTTTGTAGATATTATGACTTAAATTGTATTTCTCGCCAAAAGCAAAGCCTCCCGCTTGGCGGGAGGCTGATTATTAGTGTGATATGCCGGCGCATTAATCGTCGTTTAACTTGAGAACTGCCATAAAGGCTTCTGGCGTGACCTGAACAGAGCCAAGCTGACGCATCTTCTTCTTACCCTCTTTCTGCTTTTCAAGAAGCTTCTTCTTACGGGTAATATCACCGCCGTAACACTTGGCAAGCACGTCCTTACGCATTGCCTTGACGGTCTCACGGGCAATGACCTTTGAGCCTATCGCCGCCTGAATCGGTATCTCGAAAAGCTGTCTCGGGATATTCTCCTTGAGCTTTTCGGCTATCTTTCTCGCTCTGCCATAGGCTTTTTCCTCGTGAACGACGAAGGAAAGCGCGTCTACCTGCTCGCCGTTGAGAAGGAAGTCAAGCTTTACCAGCTTACTGGGAACATAGCCGCCCATCTCGTAGTCAAGCGAAGCGTATCCCTTCGAACGGCTCTTAAGCGCATCGAAAAAGTCGTAGATTATCTCATTAAGCGGCAGGTCATAATGAAGTTCCACACGCTCGGTGTCGATATACTTCATGTCCTTGAATGTACCGCGTCTGTCCTGACAGAGGTCCATAAGACCGCCCACAAACTCGGTGGGGGTGATTATATTCGCCTTAACTATCGGCTCGTACGCCGTCTCTATCTCGTCGGCTGAGGGATAGTTAGAGGGGTTGTCGATAGTAACAGTCTCGCCGCTGCGCTTTTCTATCTTGTAGATAACGCTGGGCGCGGTGGTGATAAGGTCAAGGTTGAACTCTCTTTCAAGGCGCTCCTCGATTATTTCCATATGGAGAAGTCCCAAAAATCCGCAACGGAAGCCAAAGCCAAGCGCGATAGAGGTCTCGGGTTCGAAAACCAGCGAAGCATCGTTGAGCTTCAGCTTTTCAAGCGCGTCTCTCAGGTCGCCGTATCTTGCGCCGTCGGCTGGGTAGATACCCGAATAAACCATAGGCTGTACGGCCTTAAAGCCGGGAAGCACACCGTCTGTGGGGTTATCGGCAAGCGTTACGGTATCACCCACACGTGTCTCGCCGATACTCTTGATAGATGCGGTAATATAACCAACCTCGCCTGCCGAGAGCTTATCGCATTTCTTAAGACCAAATGGCTCCATCGTACCCACGTCAACCACGTCAAAGGTCTTATTATTGCTCATGAGCATTATCTTATCGCCCGACTTTACGCATCCGTCAACTATCTTGACGTATACCACGACACCGAGATAGGAGTCGTAATAAGAGTCGAAAATAAGCGCCTTAAGCGGAGCGTCCTCATCTCCATCCGGTGGAGGCACGTCACGCACGACAGCCTCAAGCACCTGCTCGATATTAAGTCCTGTCTTTGCCGAGACCGCGGGACAGCCCTCTGCGGGAATACCGATAATATCCTCTATCTCGTTACGCACCCTGTCCACGTCGGCAGAGGGCAGGTCTATCTTATTGATAACGGGGAGTATTTCAAGATTGGAATCCACCGCAAGATATGCGTTTGCCAAGGTCTGCGCCTCAATTCCCTGCGTGGCGTCAACAACGAGAAGCGCCCCCTCACAAGCGTTGAGCGAACGCGAGACCTCGTAGTTAAAGTCAACGTGACCGGGTGTGTCGATAAGGTTGAAATCGTAGGTCTCGCCGTTTTCAGCCTTATAGCTAAGCCTTACCGCGCGCGCCTTGATAGTGATTCCTCTCTCTTTTTCAAGGTCCATATTGTCGAGAATCTGCTCCTCCATGTCACGCTTTGCCACCGTCTGAGTCGCCTCGAGAATTCTGTCGGCAAGTGTGGATTTACCGTGGTCGATATGAGCGATTATCGAAAAATTTCTTATATGCTTCTGTCTTTCGTTCATTTATTTCCTCACAAATTAAAATACAAGCTTATATACTCAATTATTATAACAAATTTTTATCCCTCTGTCAATATTTTAGTTCTCCAAACCTAGATTTTTTATTTTTTGTCCGATAAAAATGGCGTTGTTACGCAAATATAGCAATATTTGTCTTATTCAAGCCCTTTTATGACTTGTATTGAATGAGCAAGTATTTTATAATTAATTAAGTAACCGTAAGGGAGGTTATTATAATGGATAAGAAAAATGTAGTGGTTATCGGTTACGGCGGAATGGGCGGCTGGCACACCCGTTTTATCTGCGATAACAATGTTGTAAATTTGCTTGGTATTTACGATATAGAGAAGGAGCGTTGCGAGCTTGCGGAAAAGAACGGCATACACGCATACGCTTCCTTTGACGAGGTGCTTTCGGACGAGCGCGTTGACTTCGTTGTCATCGCTACGCCCAACGAGCTTCACAAGCCACTTGCCATTGAGGCAATGTCGCGCGGCAAGCATGTTGTTTCCGAAAAGCCCGTTACCCTCTCCTCTGCCGACCTTCAGGAAATAATCGACGCATCCAACAAGTACGGCAGACTTTTCACGACTCACCAGAACAGACGTTGGGACGCAGACTATCTTATGATGAAGGATATCTACCAGACCAAGCAGCTTGGCGAGGTATTCACTATCGAGTCGCGTTACCACGGCTCGCGCGGCATCCCCGGCGACTGGAGAGGTCACAAGGAGCACGGCGGCGGAATGATCCTTGACTGGGGCGTTCACCTTATCGACCAGATGCTCGGAATCGCAAACGACCAGAAGATCACCAAGATATATTGCCGTTGCGACCACCTCACTAACGACGAGGTTGACGACGGCTTCAAGCTGGATATCTTCTTCGAGCGCGGACTTGTAGGTCACATCGAGGTCTGCACAAGAAACTTCATCTCGCTTCCCAGATTCCTTATGGCGGGTATGGACGGAACGGCATTGATACAGAGCTGGAAATCCAACGCTCACATAGTTCTCTGCAAGACGTGGGAAGAGAACGATGTCAAGCCCGTAGTTACGGCGGCGGGTCTTACAAAAACAATGGCTCCCAGAGACGAAAAGACTACCGTTAATTACGACATAACGCCCCCCGAGTCGGACGTTCACGACTTCTACCGCAACCTTGTAAAGGCAATTGACGGCGAGGAGGAGCAAATAGTTACTCACAAGCAGCTCATGCGCGTTATGAAGGTTATGGAAGCGGCATTCGAGTCTGACAGAGTAGGCGCGCCCATTGAATTCAACGACATAGAATATTGATAAAAAGGGGCTTTTGCCCCTTTTCTCAAATGAGAATTTATGAAATATCCGATAAAATTGAAATTTGTTCCAAAGACTGCCATTTGGGGCGGAAGCACCCTGAAAAGTGCGTGGAACAAGCCCTGCGCCCCCCCAAATCTTGCCGAGTCTTGGGAGCTTACGGTGCGCAAAGACGCGGTAAACACAATAGAAAACGGCACTTACTCTGGCAAAACGCTTGATGAGTACATAACCGAAAATCCCGACGCCGCGGCATTCGAAAAGTTTCCTCTGCTTATAAAATTCATTGATGCCGAGGACAGACTCTCTGTTCAGGTACACCCCGACGACGGCTTTGCCGCCGATGTCGAGAATGACGTAGGAAAGACCGAGATGTGGTATATAGCCGACGCTAAAGAGGGCGCGGAAATAATATACGGCATCAAGGACGGCGTGGGTGAGCTCAGATGCGACAGCGGGATCGGTGAGCTGGTAAAGACCGTCAAAGTAAAAAAAGGCGATTCGTTCTTTATTCCCTCTGGCATGCTTCACGCCATAGGAAAGGGTTGTCTTATTGCGGAAATTCAGCAAAATTCCGACCTTACCTACCGAGTTTACGACTACGAGCGCCGTGACGCTCAGGGCAATCTCCGCGAGCTTCACACAGAAAAGGCGCTTCGCGTCATCCGTCCGTTCAGTGACGCTGAGGTTGACGCAATCAGATATTCCCAAAGCGACAAGATCGGCGTTGGCGAGTGTCTCGCCTCGTGCGAATATTTCAACGTAAACCGCATCACGCTTGGCGGCGGCACCATGGAGCTTTGCGCAAATGTCGACAGCTTCCATTCCCTGCTCTGCCTTGAGGGCGAAGGTGAAATTGTCTATGATGGCAAATGCTACGCCATAGTCAAAGGTGACAGTTATTTTATACCCGCGGGGCTTGGAAAATACGAAATAAAAGGCAATTTGACAGTCATCGTTTCAAGAGTATAGACGAAAAAATGACCGCCATGCAAAAGCATGGCGGTTGTTTTTATTTCTTTTTATTATGATTTGGCTTTTTGTTCTGCTTTTTCTTTACAGAAAAGCCGAAGCTGCCTATCTTTTTGCCGAGGGCGAAATAATCGCCGTGGGCGTAGGCGGTGAGTCCCGCTTTTTCAAGGTGGAGCTTTCCCTTTTCGTCGATAAGCTCCTCTGCCACGTCAACCGCAACTATATCGGCTACAAACATATCGTGTGTGCCGAGCGGAACGATATCCGTAACCTTACATTCAAGCGCCACGGGGCACTCGGCAATAACAGGCGCCGCGACCTCGTTTGCCACCTCTTTGGTAAGCTTGCATTTAGCGAATTTATCGACGTTCTTGCCCGAATAGACACCGCACCAGTCGACGCTTCTGACAAGGCGCGATGGAGTAAGATTTATAACAAACTCGCCGCGCTCCTTGATAATATTATATGAATGTCTTGACGGGCGAACCGAAATATAGGTCTTTGGCGGCTCGCTATTGATTATTCCCGTCCACGCCACGGTAATTATATTGGAGCTTTCCATATCTCCGCAGGACACCATAACGGGGGGCACGGGCGCAAGCAGAGTTCCGCCCTTCCATTTTACCTTACTCACGGCTTACTCCTCGACAAGCTCCATCTTTTCGATGACAACGTCCTCAACAGGCCAATCCTGGAAATACATCATCTTTGTCGTTGTCTCAACGTATGCTATCTTGTCGATGACCTCGTCACCCTCGATGACCTTACCGAAGCCTGCGTACTGACCGTCAAGATGGGGAGAGTCGTTGTGCATAATGAATATCTGAGAGCTTGCGGAGTTGGGGTCCATAGTTCTTGCCATAGAAAGCACGCCGCGAGTGTGCTTGAGTGTGTTCTGAGCAAAGCCGTTTCCTCTGAACTCGCCTGGGATGGAAGCCGCTTCCTTCTGGTCGTACTCTGTGTCAAAGCCGCCGCCCTGAATCATAAAGCCGGGGATAACTCTGTGGAAGATAAGCCCCTCGTAAAAGCCATCTTTTACAAGCT
Source organism: Eubacteriales bacterium (assembly GCA_045660295.1). Classification (GTDB taxonomy): domain Bacteria; phylum Bacillota; class Clostridia; order Oscillospirales; family CAG-272; genus RGIG8775. The sequence continues at coordinate 7,838 of JAZRDN010000048.1, read as the reverse complement.
TTACAAAGTTCTCAACGGTTTTTGGAGCCATATCGGGATAAAGCTCTGCCGTCATTGTGCCGAAATTTTTTACTGTGATTTTTACCTTAGGATTGTTCATTTTTATTTCCTCCGTTCTCGGTCTCGCCATACGCCACGGCGAAAAGCTCGTCTATGCGCTCGCTTCTGCCCGCAAGGTGCAGATATCCGAAAAGCGCCTCAAAGCCCGTAGCCATGCGATATTCGGTAACGCTTGCGCTTTTGGGAACATTGGTATGACCTATGTTGCGCCCGCGGTGATAGACTGCGTCCTCCTCCTCTGTAAGCAGGGGAAGAATTTTTGCCACCGCCTGAGCCTGCGCCTTTGCGGTAACGTATTCAAGCGCGGCGGCGTTAAGCCGTTTGGAGCTTGACACACCCTTTTTAACCAGCATCGCGCGGACGCAAAGCTCCACTACGCTATCGCCAAGATAGGCGAGCGCGGGGGTGCTTATTTCTCTCAACATAGATTCCATATCAAATCTCCTCACCGTGATTTAGCAAGACCTTATATCCTTGTATATTTTACCACAGTACGAAAGATTTGTCAATCACTTCTCGGCATTGTTTACCAATGTTTCGGCAGTCGTGCCCGATGCAACGTATGTCACCACCGCATTTTCAAAGGTCTCATTGCCCGCGCCCACCTTGATTCTTCGGAAGGACGAGACCGCGCCGTCGTAATTGATTATTTTAAGCAGGTTGCAATTATAGAAAGCCATTGTCTTTACCTCATCGACCTGTGCCGAGATATACAAAGCGCTTTCGGTCTTGCCCAGCGGATAACAGATTATCGCGGTCATATCCTTACTGTAAAGCACGCCGTCCACGTCGCTGTAGATACTGTTCGCGGGGTCCACCGTAATATTTTCAAGCTCGGGGCAGTTGCAGAACGCGAAATCGCCTATCTGCTCAAGCTCCGCGGGGATATAGGCGTTTACTATCTCTGTGCCGTAAAAGGCGTATGCGCCCACGAATTTTATATCCTCGTTAAGTTCTACGCATTTGATGAATTTTTGGTTTCTGAACGCATAGTCACCTATACCTATGACCGTTTCTCCGTATGGAGAAGTTGTGGGAATTATAATAAAGCTGTCGCGGCAGCTTCCCGCACCCGACACGTAGCAGGTGCCGTTGCCAAGGCTTGTAAATTCAAGCCCCTGACTCGCTACTACCACAGGCTCGGTCTCGGGGGGCTCTGTCTCCTCGGGTTCTGGTGCGGTCGTGTCGGTACTGTGGGGGGCATCGGTCACATCGGGTGCTTCCGTTCCCTTGCCTGTGTCCTCGTCGCCGTCCGCCATTGTCGGGATATATGTATCTCCGACGTTCCTCGCAATTATTATCCCGCCCAAAATAAGACATATGGTCATAAGCAGGATTATTGGAATTGCTTTCATGATTCCTTGTTTACTCATATTTTCACCTTCCTTTGTTTTCGGGAATTCCCGTAAGACGATTATACCAATTTTTGGAAGAAAGTCAAAGCAATTCGTTCGACTCGCTTCCCCACCCCACGACGACGGTCTTTGTTTAGAGCAAAAAGGCGAAACAAGAAAACAAAAAACGACTGAAAAATCAGTCGTTTCGAATATAAATTTGATACTTTTTGCGAACGATAAATTATTGTTTAGCGGTGTGCTATGGCGGCGCACCAACCTTGTAGGGCGAGGGCTTGCTCCCGCCGAAAAAACAAAATAATATCGTAAAACACAATTGTTGTAGGCTTTATAAGAATTACATCAATTTTGTTCGCAAGAATATTTTTATTGCGGCGGGAGCAAGCCCCCGCCCTACAGGTTTTGGAGCGTTTGGGGAAGGGGTCCCCAACGCTTGCGGGAGCAATTGTTGCGGCTATGTACTGAACGTCATATGCAGTTGTCGCAAACTAAGAATAGAGGCACAGAGCTAAACAAATACTCTCCATGCGCCAAAAGTTTTTGGGGCGCCTTTTTTCAAAAAGGCGCGAAAATCCGACACAAAAACTAACTAATCCGCCAAACATTAATTTAGCGAACACAGCGTAACAAATAACGGACTGCCCGCGAGGACAGTCCGTTCTATTATGCGTGTTTTATCAAACCTTCGCGGTCTCGGGCTCGTTTATAACGACCTTGCCGTTTTTGTTGAAGATTATCTTTCTGGGGCACTTCTCGGCACATTTTCCGCAGCCTGTGCACTTCGCGTAGTCTACGCTCGCCAGATTGTTTGTAACGTGAATAGCGTCAAATTCGCACGCCTTTTCGCAAAGCTTGCATCCGATACATCCCACGTCGCAAGCCTTTCTGGTGTCAACGCCCTTTTGTGTGGAGGAACACTCAACAAACACGGGAGCACTTGCGGGAACCATTTTGATAATGCTTTTTGGGCAGAGCGCCACGCAAGTTCCGCAGGCACGGCACTTTTGGGGGTCAATGTGCGCTACCTTGTCTACAACTGTGATAGCTCCAAAAACGCACGCCGCCGCGCACGTGCCAAATCCAAGGCATCCCGCGGGGCAGAGCTTGTCGCCGCCCGAGGTCTTGGACGCCGAGATGCAGTCCTGAGCGCCTGTGTAAAGGTATTTGCGCTTTGCCTTGTCGCCGCAGCCCGCGCACATTACCTGTGCGCGCATGGGCAAGGTCTCCTTGACCTCAACGCCCATTATCTCGCCGATCTTCTTGGCACATTCATTGCCGCCGACGGCGCAAGCGTTAGGGCTTGCCTCGCCCTTAACTATTGCTTCGGCAAGGGCGGCGCATCCCGAAAATCCGCAGCCTCCGCAGTTAGCACCGGGAAGAACGTCGCAAACCGCGGGAATACGCTCGTCTACCTTGACCTCAAATATTTTGGAAGCGACCGCGAGTATAATACCGAACGCAAGTCCGAGAGCCGCGAATATCGCCACCGGTATAAGTACGTCACTGATTTGTATGTTCATAATAACCAATATCCTTTCTCAGCTTAGAGGCTGATGCTGGTAAAGCCCGAGAACGCCATAGCGAGAAGTCCCGCCGCGATAAGCGTAAGAGGGAATCCCTTAAAGGCTCTGGGGGGCTTGGCGTTTGTCAGTCGCATTCTCACTCCCGCAAACACGACTATTGCCAGCGTAAAACCGATAGCCGCCGCAAAGCCGAAGCATACAGACTCGATAAAGTTGTAGCCGTTCTGAATATTGAGGAGTGCCGAGCTGAGCACCGCACAGTTTGTTGTGATAAGCGGAAGATAGATTCCCAGCGCGCTGTAAAGAGCGGGGACGAACTTGCGCAAGAACATCTCGATAAACTGAACGAGAGCCGCTATAACGAGAATAAACGCTATGGTCTGAAAATATTCGATATCGAAATGGTCAAGTATCTGATAAACAAGCCATGTTACCGCGCTCGAGAGAGTCATAACGAATGTAACCGCCATGCCCATACCAAGAGCCGTATCGGGCTTTTCGGAAACTCCGAGGAAGGGGCAGCAGCCGTAGAACTTTGCGAAAATGAAGTTTTCGATAAGCACCGCGCTGAACATCATAAGAAGTACGTCTGTAAAGCTCATGCGTTTTCTTCCTCCTTGTTATCAGAAATTTCCTTAGCCGTCATTTTTGCTATCTGCGCCTTGTCCTCGGCGTTGTTGCGTATCTTTTGAACTACCGCGATGATAAGACCGAGTGTAAGGAACGCGCCGGGAGGCGAGATAAGGATAGTAGCGGGGCTGTAAAGTCCGCCGAACAGGTCGTAGCCGAGGAAGGTGCCTGCGCCGAGGATCTCACGGATAGTAGCCATGATGATAAGCGCGAAGGTAAAGCCAAGACCCATAGCCAAGCCGTCTACCGCAGAGGGAAGCACCTTGTTTTTGGACGCGAACGCTTCGGCGCGCGCAAGAATGATGCAGTTAACGACTATAAGAGGGATAAAGAGACCGAGCGCTTGATAAAGCGAGTAGAAATAAGCTCTCATAACAAGCTCTACCGCGGTAACGAATCCCGAGATAATAACGATGTAAGCCGCAATTCTTACCTGCTTGGGAATGAATTTGCGGAGCAGGGAGATAAATATGTTGGAGCAAATAAGCACGGCGGTTGCCGCAAGACCCATGCCGATAGCGTTTGAGACAGAGGTGGTAACCGCAAGGGTGGGACACATACCCAGAAGCTGAACGAGAACCGGGTTGCTGTCAAGAATACCGCCCTTAAGCTGAGTGAGGAATCCTGATTTTTTCTTCATTATTCAATTCCTCCTTGCTTTTTCATTAATTCGGAGATGATAGCATTAGCCTTGTTTACCGTGGCGTGGATCGCCTTTGAGCTGATAGTAGCTCCCGAAACCGCAACGATGTCAGCCGACTGACCCTTTGATACCGTAAGCTCTCCCGACTTGCCCGCGTACTGCGAAAGATGCGAGTCGCCCAAAGCCTTTGTGCCCACACCGGGGGTCTCGGCGTGAGATATTACTTTTATTCCCTTGAGCGAGCCGTTTGTGTTGTATCCTATCATAAGCGTCATGTCGCCGCCAAAGCCCTTGCCTGTGATATTCACGCAGTATCCTACGTGCTCAAGGTTGCTCGATACGTCGTATATCGCGTTTACACCCTCGGCGGTGTACGCCATTTCCTCAAAGTCTATAACGTCCTCGTCGGATTCGGCGAAAATGCCTTGAAGCGCGATCTTTTGCTCGTTTTTAAGGTTGAGATTGTACGCGTCGATGGTCATGGAGAATACGAACGATACCACTCCCGAAACAGCGGCGCAGATGACAAGCAAAACAAGGCTTATCTTAGCGGCGGTGAAAAAATAACTTTTACTCATTTCTTTGCCACCTCCGCTTTCTTTGCTTTGCCCGTTCCGAAGATGCGGGGCTTTGTAGCGCGGTCAATGTACCACACAAGCGCGTTCATTACCAGAATCGAGAACGAAACGCCCTCGGGGTAACTGCTGAAATATCTGAAGAATACTGTCAGAAGTCCGCAGCCGATACCGAAAATTATACGACCCTTTGCGGTAACGGGGGAGGTAACGTAGTCGGTCGCCATAAAGAGCGCGCCAAGCATGAGACCGCCCGCGAAAAGCTGTGTAAGCATAAATTCGAGGCTTGAGGCTCCGTTCTGGGGAAAGAGGAATGTAATTACCGCAACAGTTCCCAAGTAAGACACGGGAATGTGCCACGTGATGACTTTCATTACAATAAGGTAAATAGCGCCCACGAGAAGCAGAAGCGCCGAAACCTCACCGATACAGCCGCCTGTGTGTCCGACGAACATGTCGAGTATGGAAGCGCCTGTCTCTCCTGTGCTTGCCAAAGAGGCAAGGGGAGTAGCGTACGTTGCCGCGTCAACCGTGGACTCAACGTCAAATGTAGGAGTGAATGTAGCCATCTGGTCAGACCACGACAGAAAGAGGAAAACTCTCGCCGCAAGCGCGGGATTGAGGAAGTTTTTGCCGATTCCGCCGAAAAGCTGCTTGACGACTACGATAGCCACGAATGCGCCTACTACGGGTATTAACGGAGATACGCCCGCAGGCAGATTCATTGCAAGCAGAAGTCCCGTGACTGCTGCCGAAAGGTCGGAAACCGTGCTTTTTCTCTTGAGGAGCTTCTGTACGCCCCACTCAAAGAATACGCAGGCTACTATCGAGATAGCCACCACAGCCGCCGCGCTTCCGCCGAACATGATGATTCCCCAGAGTGTCGCGGGAATCAGGGCGATAAGCACGTGAAGCATTATCTTCTGTGTCGTGACACCGTTCTTGATGTGGGGAGATGGCGAGACGGTAAGCAGACCGTCGGTCTTTATCCCGTTGTCAGTGTTAGTGATATTTTCGTTCATTGTTATGTCCTTTCCAAGAAACTGTTATTTAGCCTTTGCGGCTTCCGCGGCGCGCTTTTTTGCTGCCTCGGCGCGAATGTCGGCCTTTGCGTTTCTGATGTACTGAACTATCGGAATCTGCGCGGGGCAGTTGTAGGAGCAGGTGCCGCACTCAACACAGCTCATAGCGCCCATTTTTTCGGCGTCGCCGTAATTGAGATTTTTTGAATGAAGAGCGAGATAATTGGGCATAAGATGCATGGGACAGTTTTTAACACAGCGTCCGCATCTGATGCAGTCTCCCTCGGGGAGCGCGGTCTGCGCATCAAATTCCTCGGAGAACACGAGGATAGCCGACGTACCCTTTGTTACCACGCCGCCTATGTTCCATTGCGCGAAGCCCATCATAGGTCCGCCGTTTACTATCTTGTGGGGGACTTTTTTAAGTCCGCCGCAGTATTCGATAAGGTCAAGGAAGGATGTTCCGGTGTGCGCGAAAATGTTCTTCGGCTCCTTTACGCAGTCGCCGTCAACCGTTACTACACGCTTCACCAAGGGAGTGCCGTTGTAGAATGCGCGCTCCATTGCCGCGCAGGTCTCGGCGTTAAAGATAACGCATCCAATGTCCGCGGGGAGCTTTCCCGGACCAAGCTCCTTTTTGGTAAGAGCATATATTATCTGACGTTCGTCACCCTGCGGGTACTTTGTCTTGAGCGCCACTACCTTGAGGGGTAGGGAATTTGCCGCGATATATCCGTTCAGAGCCTCTATGGCATCGGGCTTGTTGTCCTCTACCGCGAGAATGGCTTGGTTAAGACCGAGCGCGTGGCGCATGATCTCAGTGCCCTTGATAACAGCCTCGGGCTGTTCTACCATGAGTCGGTGGTTAGCCGTGATAAAGGGCTCGCACTCGGCGCAGTTGATGATAAGCGTGTCAGCCTTTCCGATAGCACCCGCAAGCTTTGCGTAGGTGGGGAATGTGGCTCCGCCCATGCCCGAGATACCCGCCTTGCGCGCTACTTCGACTATCTCCTCGGGAGTAGCCTCGGAGAGCGGCTTGGGGAAGGGCTTGAGCTCGTCGCCGCGCTTGTATTCGTAGTCGTTTTCAATAACGACGTGCTCGATGGAATTGCCCACCGAGTTGATAACTACCTTTATTTCAAGAACCTTTCCCGAAACACTTGCGTGAACGGGACAGCCGAGACCGCTTTCGATCTCACCGATTACCTGACCGTATGTAACGTAATCGCCCGCCGCCACTACAGGCTTGCAGGGAACACCGATGTGTTGAGCGAGAGGAATAGATACGGTTTTGGGCGCAGGAACTCTCTCAATAGCACATCCGCTCGTGTTTTTGTACTCGCGAACGTGCATACCGCCTTTGAATGTGTATGCCAAAGCATCTACCTTCTTTCTTAAAAGTATTGTTGTCTGCTAAAACAGAATTTTGTCAGTATAATTATAGCATAAAAACAAACCATATTCAATAGAAAATCACCGCCAAAAGCGGTAATTCGGGGCAAAATAACGCACAAAATAGCAAAAAAACCACCTAAATTGTTTGATTTTTAACAAATTAACAAAAAAATTCAACAGTAAGGAAAAAAGATTAAAAAAAGTGTTGACAAAATAAAAAAACTGTGATATAATATCAAAGCGTTCGAAAAAAGCGCGCATAAATGTGGCGGGATAGCTCAGTTGGCTAGAGCAATCGGTTCATACCCGATAGGTCATGGGTTCAAGTCCAATTCCCGCTACCAGGCCCGTTGGTCAAGCGGCTAAGACACCGCCCTTTCACGGCGGTAACGGGAGTTCGATTCTCCCACGGGTCACCAAAAAAAGAACACGCCATAAGGCGTGTTCTTTTTTTGACGACCCTAAGGAAACCGCACCTCCGCCGCAGGCGGAAGTTCGCAGTGGCGAAGCCACGGCAAGTGAGCGAAGCGAACGGATTCTCCCACGGGTCGCATATGAATTGTGGTTAAGAGACACGCCATACGGCGTGTTCTTTTTTTTGCGACCCTAAAGAAATCGCACCTCCGCCGCAGGCG
>JAZRDN010000047.1:0-9826 GCA_045660295.1 Eubacteriales bacterium | reverse complement strand
CCTGAACCATTTCCTTAAGTCCGACGGAGCCGACTATCTCACGCATATTACCCTCAAGAACCTGTGTAACAAGAGTTACCATTTCCTGACGGGTTTTGCCAAGAAGCGCCTCAGCCGCACGCTTAAGAAGCTCGGTATCGGATGAAATCTTGATATTTGCAACACCGTCAACGGTTACGTTAATAAATTCGTTAGTGGGAACTGCTTCGGACGTTTTTACGTCAACCTGCATAACGCCGAGAGAAAGCTTATCTACTCTCTCGAAGAAGGGGACTCTCCAGCCCGCCTTACCTATAAGAATTCTCTTTTTTCCAAGACCGGATATAATAAAAGCGGTATCCGGCGGTGCTTTAAGGTAACCGAGCACGAGAAGAAGCACGGTCAAAGCACATACGATAATAAGAGCAATAATCATTTGTTGTGTTCTCCTTTTGGGGTAAAATACTATATAGGTCGGCGCTAAGCGCTACCTTATACAATAATATTTTATCACATATGACAAGGTAATGTCAATACCCTCGCAAAAATTCATTTCCCCGATATTTCGACAGACAGTATAACTTACTATTGACAAACGGGGTATTTGGTAGTATAATATTTTTGTAAACTAAACTATTAAGGAGTGAAAAAATGAAGAAATTTTTCTCTGAATTCAAAACCTTTATAACACGCGGCAACGTTGTTGATATGGCTGTCGGTGTTATCGTAGGTAGCTCGTTCACCGCGATCGTAAACGGCCTTTCCAACAACATTCTTAAGCCTATTATCAACTGGTTTCTCGCTCTTTTATTTGGCGCGGATTCCTTAAGCGAGGTATTTACCGTGCTTAAGCGCGTTGATCTTGAGGACGGAACGCTTGACCTTGCTAACTCTATTTACATAGACTGGGGCGCGTTTATAAATGCTGTGATCAACTTCTTTATCGTAGCTTTCGTGCTTTTCACTATCGTAAAGATCTTCAACAAGCTTCGTGCAGAGCACAAGGAGCTTATCGCCGGCAAGCACTCAAAGGCTGACAGAAAGGCTATGAAGGCACAGGGCATAAAGCTTACCGACAAGGCGGCTGTTGACGCTTACTATGCCGAGAAGGCAAGAGTTGCCGAGGAGGAGAAAAAGGCGGCAGAGGAAAAGGCAAGAATCGAGCGCGAGAACAATCCCACGACCGAGGAGCTTCTTCGCGATATCCGCGATCTTCTTAAGAATACCAAGGCTTAATATTTTATAAAAAACGAGGCTCGCGTGTTATCCTACGGGACGGCACGCGAGCCTCACTTTTATTTATTCAAAAATGTATGCCGATTCTACCGTGATCTCGGTCACGCTTATTCCGTTAACCGAGCTTTCTACGGTAACGTAGATGTAGTATTCGTCGGTTTCAAAGGTGTATTCCACAACGGTAACCGCGCCGCCGTCTTCGAGAGCCGTATAGCGGTTGAACGCGGTGAAAATGATCTCGGATGAGTCAGCGCCGGTTGCGCTAAACTCATCGCTTGCAACAAGCGCGTCGTATGCGTAGAGATATTCCTCTGTCTGCTTCTCATTCTCAAGCATTACCGTGGTAAAATATACCATACCTGCCACGAAGGCAGTAACGGCACCAACTGCGACTACGATAAGAAAAGCGGTAAGACCTGTTCTGTTCTTTCTTACCTTAACGGGAGGGTCGAGGGGGTTCTTTTCCGCAAGCCTATTGTTATAATCCTTGCGGCTGACAACTGCCGTTCCGGCAACATAGTCTCCGATACCTCTTCCGGAAATAAGCACTACGATAGCGTCGGGAGTAGAAAAGAACACCTGACCGAGCGAGCGAACAACTCTCTGCCAAACCACGGGCTTCGTCGCGTTCACCTTGTCAACAACGTAAAGACCGAACATACGTTTACCAAGGCTCGTGCCGCCCATAATAGCGTCACGCAGAACAAAGCCAAGGCAGAACGCTACGTATGCGACGAGCAACGTTGCGGCAGTGATAACGTCCTCGGGAAGAAGAAGCATTGTCATAGCTATCATTGCGGCAAAAGCAACTACAGCTGCGAATATTGAAGAGAAGACCACGTCAAAGAGGATAGCGAAAAGACGTCTTATCTTAACACCGAATTTCTTGTGCGAGGACACGATCTCCTCGTTCTTGTTCTCTATCCTTTTCTTTTCAAAGAATGCCTCGGTCTCGGGGTTTTTAATAACGTTAAGGTCGATCTTAGGCATATCGGTCGTGCTTGCGATAGGCTCAGCGGTGCTGCTTGCGATAGGCTCGGCTACCTCGGGCGCAGGTTCTGCCTTCGGTACAGGCTCTGCCGCGGGTGCGGGAGCTTCTACGACGGGTACAGGCTCTGCTACAGGCGCAGGCGCGATAGCGGGTGCGGGCTCTTCTTTGGGCTTATATACGATCACGACAGGAGGCTTTTTGTCCGGCACAGGCTCTGCTACGGGTGCAGGAGCTTCTACGACAGGCGCAGGCTCTGCCACGGGTGCAGGATCCATCTCAGGCGCGTTTTTCACCTCTTGGGGCTTTACCGAGCAGCCGGGCAGCTCAACGAAGCTGTGAGCGCGTATAGCCTCGCAGGAAAGGTTAAAGAAAACCGAGAGCCTTTCAAGCTCCTCCCTCGTGGGCATCGCCTCTGCGTTTTCCCATTTAGCAACGGTTACGTAGCCTATCCCGAGCTTTCTCGCAAGGTCAAAGCGGGAAAGACTTTGTCTGTGACGCAGGGCAACTATGTATTTAGAAAATGCGTAGTCCTTCATATTTTCTCCTTTCGCGCCCCTCATTTTCAAGGGCCTTTTTTATTTATTATACATTGTTTTTTTAGGTTTGTCAATCGAACTTTGTACGTAACGGCTTTTTTATTCAAAAATATCGAAGAAAATCTCTCCCTCTCCCCTTCTTACCCTCTTAATAAAGTCCTGAACGTCGGTGAGAGGCGTTTCAAACGCCATACCGGCAAGTCTTTTCCTCGGGCTTGACGTGTGGGTGTCCGACCCCGCTGTCTTTAAAAGTCCGTATTCGGTTGCATAGTAGTCTGCAAGACCGTTTTCAAAATCGTTACGGCTTGCGTTTATGATCTCTACCGCCTCAACACAGTCGGGATAAAGCCTTATATGGTCGATGTAATCAGCCTTACGGAACGGATGCGCCTGGCTTATAAATGCGCCCGAATCACGCATCAGTCGAAGCTCGTCCGACATCTTCATTCCTTTGATCTCGGGGTGGGAAAGATACCACTCCTTATCAAGTCCGAAAATAAGGAAATCCGTGCCGCCGTAGCTTATTTCCACCGCGGGGAAAACCTTAAGACCGATCTCGTCTGACATTTCCACGCCCGCCTCGTAATCCGAGAAATAAAAGTTGACAAGGTCCTCATAGCTCGTCATACCGTCGGGGCGGGTCATATTTCCCTGGATAAAATGGTTGGTTATAAAAACACCCTCGTAGCCGAGCGACTTATAGCGCATAAGGGTATCTCTGACCGTGCCTGTCGCGCATTTGCTGACGGGGCTTGTGTGCAGGTGTATTTCGTACTTATACATTTTATTACCTCTTAACGTTTTTTCTTTTTATGAAGCCGAAGCTATCCGGAATGATGAAGATAAAGGTAAGCGAGCTTAAAAGAAGCATCATGGGATAGAAAAGGTGGGCGATTATCTGGAATGCGCTTATCTCGTAGCCAAGCGTTGTTACGACCGAGATAGCAACGAGGATCTGCGCGCCGTAAGGAAGAACTCCCTGGAAGATGCAGGAGAAGGTGTCGAGGACAGATGCGGTCTTTTTCGGGGATATGCCGTACTCCTCTGCCATCTCCTTTGCTATTGGGTTTGACATAACGATAGCGACGGTGTTATTTGCCGTTGCGATGTCCATAAGACCGACGAGCAGACCAATACCTACCTGCCCGAGCTTTTTGCCCTTAAACACACGCCTGATGCCCGAGAGAAGCGCCTCAAAGCCACCGTTTTCTCTGATAAGTGCGCAAAGCGCGGCAACGAGTATCGCTACCATAGCCGTCTCAAACATTCCCGAAACACCGCTTCCCATACCCGAAATTATACCGTGGAAATCCGATGCGCCGGTGCTTAGCATTATGATCATACCGGAGATAATTCCTATTATAAGGGTCGTGAAAACGTTGATACCGATAATTCCGCATACCAGTACGAGAACGTAAGGAAATATCGCGATAAGGTCGTATTCCTTAAGCACGGGGGCGGCAGTCTCTCCGTTCAGGGAAAGGACGAGTATCAAAACGAGGGTCGCAAGCGCGGCAGGGATAACAATTCTTACGTTTGCCCTGAACTTATCCTTCATATGACACCCCTGACCGTTGCAGGCGGCGATAGTCGTATCAGAAACGAACGAGAGGTTGTCACCGAACATCGCGCCACCGACAACCGTTCCGACGCAAAGCGGCAGAGAAAATCCCGAGCCGGCGGAAACAGACACCGCGATGGGCGTAAGCAGGGTTATCGTGCCGACCGAGGTTCCCATAGAGGTAGAAACGAAGCAGGCAACGAGGAATATCACCGCGACCGAAAGCCACGGCGGCGTGATAGAAAGCAGGAAATATGCCACGCTCTCGGCACTCGAGCGGCCGACAACGCCAACAAAAACGCCCGCAAGCATAAAGATCAAAATCATAGTTATTATGTTTTTGTCCCCTACTCCGTCCGCCATTATCTTGATCTTTTCGTCAAAGCTTGCTGATCGATTTTGCAGGTACGCGACGAGGATCGCGATAAGAAACGCAACGACCACAGGCACACTGTAAAATCCCATAGAGATCTTCAAGACGTATTCAAAAACAATACCTATCGTAAGGTAAAAGGCAACGAAAACGCCGATAGGCAATAGCCCCCAAGCGTTTGATTTTTTCATATTTTTTCTCCGTAATATCGACTTTTGTAGATTATTATTTGCATTTCCCGCTATTTAAACCGCTAAAAGGTAAATGCGCAGGCTGCAGGCGCGCAAATCCCCCGCACCTTTTAATAATCCTTGAGAATTGGTTCCATAAGTATTATATCACCGCGTGCGGTGTTTGTCAACCGAATTGAAACAAATGAATAATACAAAAAGAAAAGTCGCAAGAGCGACTTTTCTTTTTATGTCTTGAGCTCAAAAGACATTTTTCTTTTTTATTCGAATTCGTACCAAATCAAATATCCCGAATTTTCTAAATATGCAATTTTTCCGCTATACTCAACCTCGGTGTCAAGGCTGATATCCGTTTCGATCTTTAGCTCTATTTGATTTTCACCGTCGTAAAGGATCACTTGGTTTGTACTGTCAAGTCCGCCCGACGCCCCTTGTTTTATTATTACCCTCGCATCTTCAACAACGATATACGCCTGCTCTTTGTAATCACGGTAAATGGGTGCGATATTAAAGTAATCTACAATAGGTAATCCCACCGTAATGACCACCGCGAACCAAATAAACAATACATTTTTCCACCAGGCATTAAGCAATTTATACTTGATAACACCAACGACAACCAAAATAAATACAACCAGCAAGACCGCATGGATCACAGCGATAACGATATGCCATCGGAGCAATTTTTCTATATTTTCCGCTATTTGTTCTTTCATACTCCACCGCCTTTCTTGGACTTATTATAGCATAAAAGTATGGGGTTTTCAATCCGCTTGCGCGAACGCAACCAATCGGGCTCGAAAGCGAGCGCAGCGAGCATGGTTGCGTAAAAGCACCCCGGTGACATCGTGCAATATTTGCCAAAGGCGAAATTAACAGTCGTTCGCTTATGTGTTAACCCAACAAAATCGAACCTTAATTCCAATGAGAAACCTTATATTTCTTTCCCATAGCTTTCTCATTGAAAGTGATATAAGAACGTTTTCTACATTTCAAGATCAGGCGTCTGCCGTTCTCGCGATGCGTAAAAACAGGCTCAAAGTTACCGGTTGTGCCTTTTAACTTTTCTGCCAATACCTCTACGTATTCTTTCTTTTTGCCGATAATCGAGGGGCAAGCAAAAGAACGCTCGTAGTTATACCTCTTAAATATGTTTTTGGAGATCAAAATGTAACGCGGATTTTCTATCGGCGAAAGCATTTCTGTCATAGCCGTATTGAAAATGTTCTGATCGTGAATCGATGCATTTCTCAAATGTATAGCGACAACATAGATCTGCTTGTACGCGGTTGTTTCAACCTTTGCCGACAGCGATATCAACTCACACTCGCACAATGTTTTATAAACTGCAACACCCAATGTTTTTATGGAATGGGCAGGATTGGAATGCAGCACCATCTTCTTTATACCGCGGTACAAAACAACAAATAAAGCAATCATCACTGCAATAGTTCCCAGAGTCATCGGAACATTATTGCTTATCATCGACCTCATTAGCGGTTGCAATAACGAAATTTCGGTCGAAACAATGATCGCATTCAATGCAAAATTCCAAAACGTAAATACGGGAACTCTTGCCTCTTTTGGAATATCCGTTTCAACGCCAACCGCAAAGCTTCCGTCCGCTACCTCACCGCGCCACTTATTTTTCACTTCACCGCGCTCGGCAGACAGTTTTAACATTTCCTCGTTAATTCGTTCAATGTCATCATTGTCAAAAGGCGGCTTGATCAAGGTAATTCGCTCAATTCCGCTCTCAATCGTTCCGGTAGAATAATTGGGGCCCATAAAGGAATCAAAGCGACGTTTTAAAATATCGAAATCATAAGAATGAAGCTCTTTATAATCTTCCCTAATATATGCGGCGATCCTTTCGGTAGCTTTATCTTTGAATAAATATTCCGGCTCAACCGTCACAAGATGCCATATATTTGCCGTTTTTTCAGGATCGTTTTTGTCAATGCGAATTGCTCGCCCACGCATTTGATTGGACAGAACGAAGCTACCGACAAAGCTTGCTAAAATGAGCGAATTGATGCAAGGGGAATCCCATCCTTCACCGAGAAGTGACTTTGTTCCGATAAGTATTTGGATTTTGCCTTCCTCGAACAGCTTTCCAACGTAATCAACACCTCGATGGAGCGCTCCCGCAAATTCAACTGTACAGTAATCGGTATCCGCAATATCCTCTTTTTTGTGTTTAATGTCTGAAAGATCAACGGATTTCGGAAGAATAATGAGAGATCCCGAAAGAACTCCGATGTTTACGTTCAAATTTGCACGGCGGAGAGTTTCAAAAATGCTGACGATATTCACCGAATTGAATTCTTCAGCAGATGCAATTTTGGAGAGATTTTCTTTCTTGATATAATCAGTCAAAACAAGCATTCGAAGGTGTTCACCCATTGCCGAGACTTCATTATCCGCTATTTGCTTGATGCTCTCGAGCTTTCCTACAGAAGAAATCAAAGTCCGTTTCAAGCGTTCATTCAGATCAAGCGTAACCTTCTTTTTCTCATAAACAGAATGATCCTTTAAAACAGAAACGATTTCCGCTTTCTGTTCTTCAGTAATCAATTCTCCGTCAAGAAGGAACCCAATTGCCACCTCGGCATACTGCATTTTAAACGGGGGAAGTCCTCTTTTGGAGGTAAGCTCGCGAATCAGTTTTTTATCAATTTCAAAGCCATAATATTTAAGCAAAGTAACAAGAGCTATGTACTGCTTAGCATCAGTAAACAGCACCTCATAATCTTGCTCGGCATTTAAGGATTGGCATACTCCTGAAAACAGATCAAGCTTTCCGAGCTCTTCAACAGCAAGCAAAGCGCGTTCCTTATGCGTGCGAAAGCTTTCAATTTCCGAGTCTGTCGGATAATTAAAATATACGTAGTCCTGATGCGGGCACAAAGTGTTTTGACCGACGAGCTCGGGAACGAATATTTCCTCGTCTATCTCGCCGCAGATATTCATATATCTGCTCCATTCCGAACCTTCAGAGTCATATGGCGGCGTAGCTGTAAGAGAAATGATTTTTACATCCTTATCAAGCGCGGAAATAAATTTTTCAAGTGCTTTCTGCCACTCGTTTTTGAGATGATGAGCCTCATCAAGACATACGGTTTTTATTCCGAATTCTCTCATAGCGGCAAAGATGTCAATATCAGAGCAATCTGTATCTCCGTCCTCCGAGGAGGAGATATTATCAACCGCGGTATACAGTGCTTGGTAGGTTATCGAATTTATAAGCCTGATATTATGTAGGTCATTCGAAAAGAGCAACGAAAAATCTTCCGCATTCTCAAGGAACATATGATTAAATCGCTCGCCCCATTGCTCCCTGATTGCCGTTGTAGGCGACAAAATGATAGCAGGCGAACCCAAACGGCGAATCAATTCAAGCCCAAGAACGGTTTTTCCGCTACCCGGTGCCGCAACAATATTAATTTTTCCGTCTTTGAGATACTTATCTGCGTTATCAAGTACGCGTTGCTGATAGTCTCGAAAATTCCCCTTGAAGTGTATGTTATTAAAACTTTTCATTGCATCTCCCTCCTTTCAAATATATTATAGCATAAAACTTCAAATAATTCAACAACAAAAGTCACACGTTCAAATCCAAAAAGTTCAAGAAAATAAAAAAACACAAAATCTCTTTTGGTGCACCTCCGGGGACTCTTTCTCGCGCGAACTGCGCGCTCGGTCTTCCGCGGCTCTGACAGTCCGCCGGACTGTCATTCACTACCGCTCCCCTCAAAATCTTCGCAGAAGATTTTGACCCCGGACCCACTGCATACCGCTTGCGGTATCTTGCGTTACTTGTCGTGTCCGACCGACAAGTAGCAAATTCAGAGTCAGTTGCTCTACCAACTGAGCTAGAGGTGCATATAAAAGATTTTGTGTTTTTTGTCTCGTAGGACTATGTATTACCCCGACAATTTCGAACCTTGGAATTTTATATGTCATTTATTCCAAATTAAGTACACATTTGTTTTTTGCGACTTACAAATAGAGTTATCGAGCCCAAACAAAAAAACATCAAGCCAAGACACGGTATCACAAGCAAAGCCCAATCCGTATCTTTAGAACCAACATTTTGAGGATTGTTAATATCATAATAAATTTCAATCTCATCTCCTACATTCCAAGAAGACGAATACATTTTGACGACATTAGTATATGACAATCCTTCAACATCATATGTTATATGGGTTTTATGGCGTATATGTGTTCTTCCATTAGCATATTCCTGATAAGACTCAATCTCGGTTATTAACGCAGTAGTTTCTACTTTGTCACTATAATCAAAAACATTTAAGCAAATCACCGTACCAACAACCATAAAAATCAGCCCAATTATGACAAATATCAAAAAAACAACTTGCTTACCATTCGCTCTCATACAATTAACTCTCATATAGCCACCATCCTTCTTGGAACTATTATATCACAAAAAAGTTATTCTTTCAATATGCATTTGTAAAGTTACAGGTTCGAGACAAAAAAATTCAAGAGAAGGTGCAATGGTGAAAAAAAGGGGGTGTTTTTTACCCCTAAAAACGCGAAAAGCGCTCCGACATCAAGGACTTCAACGTAACTCTCTATATAATCACGCCGATAGGCGTGGATGAAATCCGCAGCTTGTCTGCAGTATGGAAACAACACGAAGTGTTGAATGTAATCAATCCGAAGGAGAAATACACGCTGGCGCGTGATGCCATACTGCGCGGGGCGCAGATTACATACTCGCTCACGCGAGATTACATACCAATCCTTCGGATTGGATAGAAAAAAGCAAGTCTTTCGACTTGCTTTTTTCTTGGCTCCCCGAACTGGGCTCGAACCAGTGACATCATGATTAACAGTCATGCGCTCTACCGACTGAGCTATCGAGGAAAACAATGGTGCACCTCCAGGGACTCGAACCCTGGACCCACTGATTAAGAGTCAGTTGCTCTA
>JAZRDN010000046.1:0-3856 GCA_045660295.1 Eubacteriales bacterium | reverse complement strand
CGCATACCGCCGTGAGGCTGCGCCCCTGCGAGGGCGTAGGGTGGGCTTGGGAGGGCGCTCGCAAACGCCCTCCCAACGTGCTTTCTTTCGTTCTTTCTTTGCACGAGCAAAGAAAGGACAAAAAGATAAACATTAATTTAGCGCCCACTCAAATATATAGAACATTTGTTCTTTTGTTTTTCTTGCCGGTGGGGGCAGAGCAGGGCGCGCAAGTCGAATGACGAAAATCTTCACGGCGAGCTTCGCATATCGGCAAAAAAGCACGGCTAAAAACCCACGCGCATCGGCGAACACACGGCAAAACGATCACACACCGCAAAAAGCACAGCAAAAAGCCCGCACATCGGAGAACACACAAACGATACCACACCGCCAAAACGCGGCTAAAAGCCCGCGCATCGGCAAATACACAACAAAAAGACTTTTAGCGGCTCTTTTGTGCGCGCTTATGGTGCTTTCCACATTCGCCGTTATCCCCGCAATGGCGGAGAAAGCCACAGCCGCGGCAGGGAAGAACACAGAGATCCGGAGAAGCGCAACCGCCGCCTCTTACGCCTAAAAATCGGGTCTGCGGAGCAAATTTGCGGTGTTCAGCCGCAAAACCAAATTCGTACAAGCGTGCTTGCATGCCGATTTTCCAAAAAGGATCAAAAAACCCGACACAAAAACTAATTAAAACCAAAAGTTGAAAACCAAAAGTATAAAAAACTATTGACAAAGCAGGAAAAGTGTGATACAATTTCCTTGTAAATTTCTTGAAAGGAGACGGGAATATGACAAAGTTCGTAATGATGATGGATATGATGATGTGCCGTGTGAATAACAGAATCCCGTCTTGTATCATATCCGCGTAAGCAGAAAAATTGCGTTTTGGGTAGGAAGCACGTTCGGGTTTCCTGCCTTGTTTTTTTAGTCATAGTATTTAGCATAGTATAAAGAAAGGAATTTGAGCGTATGATCGAGATCAAAAACATGGGCAAAACCTTTGACAGCGCCGCAGGAAAGATCGTGGCTCTCGACGGTATCAACCTTACCATCGAGGACGGCGAGATCTTTGGTATCATCGGTCTGTCGGGCGCGGGAAAATCCACCCTCGTCCGCTGCATCAATCTTCTCGAACGCCCCACGGAGGGCGCCGTGATAGTTGACGGAAACGACCTGATGAAGCTGCCGCAGAAGGAGCTTTTGCGAATGCGCCGTTCCATAGGAATGATATTTCAGGGCTTCAACCTGCTTGAGCAGAGAAACGTAATGGGCAACGTCTGCTACCCCCTTGAGATTGCGGGAGTTCCCAAGCAGGAAGCCAAAAAACGCGCCGAGGAGCTTATCGCGCTGGTCGGTCTTTCGGACAGAATAAAGTCCTACCCATCGCAGCTTTCGGGCGGACAGAAGCAGAGAGTGGCAATAGCGCGCGCGCTTGCCACAAACCCCCGCTACCTGCTCTGCGACGAGGCTACAAGCGCCCTCGACCCCAACACCACCAAATCAATTCTGGCGCTTCTTAAGCAGATAAACCAGACTATGGGCGTCACTATCGTGGTCATAACCCACGAAATGAAGGTCATCGACAGCATTTGCGACCGCGTGGCGGTCATCGACAAGAGCAAAATCGCCGAGATAGGCAGGGTAAGCGACGTGTTTACCAACCCACAGTCGGATATCGCACGCGAGCTGATACTTCCAGGCAACCAAACCGCCGAAAACGTCACCGAGGGCACCAAGCTCCGCATCGTCTTTGACGGCAAGGAGTCCACCGAACCGATAATCGCCAACCTTATTTTAGAGTCGGGCGTGCCGATAAACATTCTCTTTGCCGACACCAAGGACATCGAGGGCAAGGCGGTGGGACAAATGCTTATCCAAGTGCCCGAGGGCGACAGAGGACTTGAGCGAGTCACGGCTTGCCTTGACCTCAAGAACATAAAATACAGTAAGGAGGTTTAGACATGTTTTCAGAAATGTTTCTAAAGCTCGTTGACAGCGGAGATTTCACACGCGCCATATGGGAGACTATTTACATGACCCTTGTGGCAACAGGCTTCTCGTACCTGTTCGGACTTCCTCTCGGAATAGTCCTCAGCGTTACGGGCGACGGCGGAATAAAGCCCATCAAGTGGCTCAACACCGTGCTTGGCTTCGTGGTAAACATCTTCCGTTCTATCCCCTTTATCGTGCTGATGGTGGCGATGCTCCCCGTGGCAAAGCTGATAGTCGGTCGAAGCATCGGAAACGGCGCGATGATAGTTATGCTGGTCATTGCGGCGACCCCATACATAGCGCGAATGGTCGAGTCCTCAATAAAAGAGGTGGGCGCGGGCGTTATCGAGGCGGCGCAGGCTATGGGAACTTCCACCTTTAAGATAATCTACAAGGTGCTTATTCCCGAGGCAAAGCCCTCGCTTATCGTGGGCGCAGTCATTTCGATAGTAACCATTCTCGGCTACTCGGCAATGGCGAGCACCATTTCGGCGGGCGGTCTGGGCGCTATGGCTATTATCTACGGACACCAGCGCACAAATCCCGATATCATCTGGATTTCCTGCATACTTATCGTTATCATAGTTCAGATTATTCAAACGGTCGGCATGAGAATAGCTCACAAGACCGACAAAAGAATAAACAAATAATTCATCAAAGGAGAAAAACATCATGAAAAAACTCACATCTCTCTTGCTTGCCCTCGTTCTCGTTGTTTCGCTGGTCGCTTTCGCGGCATGCGGCGGCGCAAAGACCGACGACAAGACTATCGTTGTAGGCGCAAGCTCCACACCCCACGCCGAGATTCTCGAGCAGGTAAAGGAAACCCTCGCAGAGCAGGGCTACACCCTTGACATCAGAATTTTCGACGACTACATTCTTCCCAACACGTCTCTTGACGAGGGCGACCTTGACGCTAACTACTTCCAGCACAAGCCCTACCTTGATTCCTTCAACGCGCAGAACGGTACCAAGATAGTTTCCGCGGCGGCTATCCACTACGAGCCCTTCGGTCTCTACGGCAACGGAATCACGTCTCTTGAGAATCTTCCCGCAGGCACTACTATCATCGTTCCCGCTGACGACAGCAACGAGACCAGAGCGCTCTTTCTTCTGGAGCAGGAGGGACTTATCGAGCTTGCTGAGGACGCTACTATCGAAAAGGGCGTTACGATTCTTGACATCGCCGACAGCAAGGGCTACGACGTAAGACACGTTCAGGCTGACACAGTTCCCGCTGTTCTCGCAAGCGAGGCTAACTCCCTCGCGGTAGTAAACGGTAACTACGCGCTTGCGGCAGGTCTTAAGATTGAGGACGCGCTTGCTATCGAGGACGCTTCGGGCGACGCGGCTCAGCTTTACGCTAACATCATCGCCGTAAGAGAGGGCGAGGAGAACAGCGAAAAGACTCAGGCTCTTATCAACGCTCTCATGACCGCGCAGGTTAAGGAATACATTGCCAACACCTACAACGGTGCGGTAATGGCAATATTCGACTAAGCGGCGAAGGCGCCGCAGCCAATTGGTCAGCGTTCCGAGTTTGCGCGAACATAGCCCTCGTTGCCATCAGTCGCGCGCTGAACACGCGCTCCTTTGCTTTGGGCAATGAGTGCGGTGACCAAAATAAAAATATCACACGTAAATCAAGGCGACGGCTAAACACCGTCGCCTTTACTCTATTATGTATGTTTGAATGGTAAATTATTGTTTGTCGCGCTGTGATTTCATCATAATGATATTCGTGAATTCCCAAAGTAAATTCCACAGTAGGAAAGCAGTGGAATTTAGTATGAGAAATAAGTGGAATTTAATGTGGGAAAAGCAGGATTTAACAGAAAAAGAAGTCGAAAACACGAGAAAAAACTAAAAAAGAGCGCAC
>JAZRDN010000045.1:0-9166 GCA_045660295.1 Eubacteriales bacterium | reverse complement strand
CGAACCCCTGACCTCTAGCGTGACAGGCTAGCGTTCTAACCAACTGAACTACCGGGCCGTGTGGTGGGAACAATAGGGCTCGAACCTATGACCCTCTGCTTGTAAGGCAGATGCTCTCCCAGCTGAGCTATGCTCCCACGTCCGTCACCTTGCGGCGACGAGAGTTATTATATCATATCTGTTTCCTTTTGTCAATACCTTTTTCAAAACTTTTTCAAGTTTTTTCAAGATTTTTTAAAAACCCCAAAACATACCCAAAATCAATATATTTTCAGACAGATATCTATTTCTTGAACATGTCAAGCAAGACCTTTTCTCCAAAGTGATAACTGCGGTTGCAGAAGCGGCAATTAACCTCAAGCTCACGCGCTTTACCCTCAGCTTCCTGCTCGTCAAGCATTTTGCGAACTTCCTTTTCGCCAAGCGATGCTATCGCCGACTTGATTCGCTTCTCGGAGCAAGTGCACTTATACTCAACGTCAAGCTCATCAAAAATATCGTAAGGAATATCGGTCATAGCAACAGCCATTATTTCCTCGTTGCTCATGCCCGACGCGAACATCTTTGAAACGTTGGTAAGATACTGTGTATTACGCTCGATAAGGTCAATGGTATTATTATCGGCAAATGGCAAAAGCTGAATAAACACACCTCCTGCCGCCTTACAGGTACAATCAGTATCAACAAGCACACCCAGAGCGCAGACCGTGGGTACCTGCTCGCTTTTCGCGTAATACGCTGCGATATCCTCGGCAATTTCGCCGCTGACAAGCTCGATAGATCCGTTATAAGGCTCTTTGCCACCCATATCCTTTATAACGTTTATCATTCCTCCGCCGACAGCTCCGCCAACGTCAAGCTTTCCGTTAGGCTTAAGGGGCAAGTCAACACTTGGATTCTGAATATATCCTCTTACGTTGCCTATATAATCAGCCGCCGCGATAACGTTTCCCGCCGCGCCGTTACCTCTTATAGTTACGGTAATGCTATCTTCCTTTTCTCCAAGCATACTTCCCATAACAGACGTTGCGGTAAGAAGTCTGCCCAAAGTAGCTGTTGCGGTAGGGGTTGTGTGGTGATATTCTATGGATTTATTTACAATATCGGTTGAATTGATAATATGAATTCGCGCGCTACCGTCCTGTGTCATTGCGCGAAGAATTGTTGAACTTGCCATTTTATTTTCCTTTCATTTTCTTCTTGCGACGAAATACCAACGCTCGGTCTTTTCGTCGATTTCGGTAAATTTATAATCACTGCTTACAGAAAGCAGTTCAAAGCCGCATGTTTCAAGCGACGACTTCACTTCGCCAAGTGTATAGCATCTCTCGTGCTGTTCTTCATCAGAGCGGATATATTTGCCGTCACGCTCCTCAAAAAGCGAAAGATAAAAGCTGCAAAGCCTGCTTTCCTTATCGTAAAAATTCTGCCAGCCGCAGTAGACATCCTTTCCGTCAATTTTATCTTCCAATATATATGAGTTGTCTCCATACACATTTTCAAATTTATAAGGAGTGTTCATATCAAAAATGAATATTCCGTCGGGGTCAAGATAATTATGAACAGTGGAAAGGCATTTTTCAAAATCCCCCTCACCCGTAAGGTAATTCATACTGTCGAGACAGCATGTAACCGCGCCGACGGTACCGTACAACTCGAAGCTCCTCATATCCTGCAAAAGGTACAAAATATTGGTGTCACCAACAACAGTCCCCCTTGAATACGCCTCGCTTAACATTTCCTCGCTTCCATCAACACCTATCATATCATAACCGCGTTCGGCAAGCTTATACGTCATGCTTCCCGTACCGCAGGCAAGGTCGAGCACAAGCTCGGGCTTGCTTTCAAGGTATTTTTCAAAGCAGTCCTCAACGAAATCCGCCCATGCGGAATAATCTATTTCAGCATTCAGCTTATCGTACACTCGCGCTATTGAATCATAGCCCTCGGAAAAATTCATTTTACTTCCCTTTCAATTAAAATCCATATAATTAAACAGCTTATAAATATCGCCTGCGCCCATCACCACGAGCAGATCTCCGTCATGAAGCTCGTTTTTCAGATATTCGGAAATGGCCTCCATATCGCCAACATACAATCCGTTTGGAGTAGAATCTGCAACCGATTTCGCGCTCACTTCTCCGTTGTCTGCCTCTCTCGCCGCATAAATATCGGCGATTATAGCCTTGTCGATGTCTCCAAAAGACTCTGTAAGCTCCTTAAAAAGACCGACAGTTCTCGAATAGGTATGTGGCTGGAATACGCACAAGACCCGTTCATATCCCATTTTAGCCGCCCCCTCGAGCGTTCGCTTTATCTCGGTAGGATGATGTCCGTAATCGTCGTAAACGTCAGCGCCAAGCCATTTGCCCTTGTATTCCATCCGTCTGTTAGCGCCCTCAAAGACCGAAAGACCGCAGGCTATTTTTTCTCCGCCTATTCCGCACAGATATGCCACCGCACAGGTCGCCAGCGCGTTATAAACGTTATGAACACCGGTTACCGCCAATTTAACATGGCAAAATTCCTCGCCGCCGAGAAGCACGTCGAATTCTGGTCTGCCGCTATCAAAGGTTATATTTGCGGCATAAAACAACGCCTCGCGGTCTTTGGCGGAAAATCCTATCTTACGCCCCGCAAAGCCCTCAACCGCTTTTACTGTGTTTTCATCGTCAATGTTATACACCACGCAACCGTTTGAGTCGGCTGTTATATCGGCAAATTTTCTGAACGATGAATATATATGCTCCATGCTTTTAAAGTAATCAACATGATCCATTTCTACATTAAGTATTACCGCTACAGTCGGATAAAAATCAAGAAACGAGTCCATGTATTCACAGGCTTCGAATATAAAATTCTCGTTACCGCCGATACGGTACGCGCCGCCCATGCTTTTCATCGACGCGCCAGAAAGTACGGTAGGATCTGTCTCAGCACACATAAACACCGAAGCGCACATAGAGGTACAGGTGCTCTTTCCGTGCATTCCGCTCACACCGATTCTGCGATTATATCCCGTCATAAGATAGCCCATAAAATCGGCACGCGATATACAAGGTATACCAAGCTCAAGCGCTTTTACATATTCGGGATTTTCGTCGGAGATAGCCACGGTATAAACAACCGCGTCATATCCACCCAGATTATCGGCGTTATGCTCATAAAAGACCTCTATACCGCCCACGGCAAGAGACTCTGTAAGAGCTGTTTTCGCTCTGTCCGAGCCGCCCACCTTATATCCGCGCTTTTGTGAAATCAGCGCCAGAGACGACATGTTGACTCCGCCTATACCTATAAAATATATGCTTTTACAACTCGAGAGCATTTCTTTGATTTTTTCAGCACCAAAATGAGTATTTTGAACAGACATACCTCTGCCTTTCTCGGCTTTATTGCCGAATGTGATTGTTTTTTGAATTTTTCACTGTTAATTTGAGAAATTTGTACAACTTAAATTTACAAAAATAACTTTTCTTGTTTGTATAATCGTCACAAAATTGGTATATAATATAACATATATTAAGAACATTACCAGTTATATGACTCCTTCGGTATTTGTATTCTAAAAATCGGAAAGGAAAGTCACAACATGAAAATCACAGATATCAAAATCAGAAAATTATTCGACGACGGTCCGATGAAGGCTATCGCATCGGTTACATTCGATGCTCAGCTCGCGGTTCATGACATCAAAATCATAAACGCTCGTGACAAATTCTTCATCGTCATGCCCAGCCGTAAAAACGCGGATGACACATACAGAGATATCGTTCATCCAATCAATGCCGAATTCAGAGCAATGCTCGAAAAAGAAGTTATCGAGGCATACAACGCGGCACTCATCGAAGCAGAAAACGCCGCAATCGCAACTACCGAGGAAGTTGCCGACGAGCAACCGGTTTAATTACGATACATTCAAAATTCCGATGTCAGCGCGGCATCGGAATTTTTATTTTATGCTTCCGTGCGCCGGAAGTATTCCTTTTTCCGAAATTGTCACCGTACCAAAGCTACCCGAATAGCCGAGAGAACCGGGATTGAACACCAACATATCCTTCGCCAAAACCGTCTCCCCAACGCGTGTTCCCTTTTTTAAAGTATACGACGTAGCGATGTGAGTGTGACCGTACATAAGGAGATCGGCGCCGCAAGAGACCGCACGCTCAATAGCTTTAACGTCACCGGATTTTACCGAATATCTGTCTCCGTGCATTATAAGAATTTTATATCCGTAAAACTCAAGTAAGCGTTCCTTGGGAACACCGTTGGACATTGAAAAAAACAGATTATCACAATTTCCGCTTACCGTATGAACACAAAGCCGTTCCGCTCGCTTACAGCCATCAACGTCGGATATTCCGTCACCCAAATGTATCAAGTGCGAAGGACGGAATTTCTCGTCCAATCCAAACTGGCGGTCAAGCACCGCTTCAAGGGCAAAATATCTTCCGTGTGTATCGGATACAACGAGAATATTCATCATATAGATTGCTCAATTTCGTGTTCAAGCACTGCCATGGCAAAAACGGCAGGCACGGCAAAATTTATTTTATCCCTTATAATTTCTATTTTTATCTTTTCACATTCCTCAAGTTCGCCGTCTATACAGACTCTTTCGCTTTTTTCAAATTCTATCTCTATCTCACGGCACTTTATGTATTCAAGGATCTTATCCCTGTTCTTGATTCCGAGGTGCGTTCCTTTTTTATATTTTCCCACAAGACCGAGGAAGGTCAAGCGTGAGACGTAATTTATAAAGCATACGTCAATAAGTCCGTCCTTAAGCTCCGCTAAAGGCGCGGCGTGAAAGCCACCGCCGTAAAATCCGCCGTTGGCAAAGAATGCGAGCAACAGACGTTTTTCACCTTTATCGACTCCATCCACCCTACATCTGAACTTGATACCGCTTTTTTTGATAAATTCGCCTACAAGTCCGAAAATATAAGCCAACTTTGAGGGAACAAGGGCATTTCTTTTTATTCGTGCGGTTCTCGCCACAACCTCGCAGTCAAGTCCGACGTTGGCAACATTCATGCAATATCTTTCGTTGTACTTTAAAACATCGCATTTTGTAGACACCGCGTCAAGCTGGGCGTTTATATCGTAAAAGACCTCTGCATCGCCGAAATTACGTACGAAATCGTTACCCGTACCTATCGGAATTACGGCAACCTCATGCCTATCGTAACAGGCGACACCATTTACACACTCGTTGACAGTTCCGTCGCCGCCGCAAGCATAAAATCTGCAAACGGTATCGGAATTTTCATATTTCAAGCATATGCCTTTCACAAACTGCTCAGCGTCGCCAACCGCTTTGGTTTTATAAACTTCGTATTCAACGCCGCGCGCTTCACATGCGATTGTGATACTTTCTATAAGCTCATCAACCTTATTTCCCTTACCGGCAAGCGGATTTACAACAAAATAATGCTTCATAAACACCTCATATTGAATAGATGTAGGACACTTACAGAGTATTATACCACTTTTTTGTCGTTTTGTCTACCTTTTTTCACGATTTTCCGAATTTAGCATATTATATTCTTGAAGGCTCATATCAAGGAGGACAATATGCAAATCGACAAGAACACATTGAATATGCTTTTGACGCTTAACGACGCGCAGCTTGTGAACATAATCAAAACCATAAGCGAGAAATCGGGGCTTGATCTTTCGAGCTTCAATATTACCACCAACGACGTAAAGAGCATAAGACACGCTCTCGAAACCGCCAGTGAAGAAGACATAAGAAAGGCTCAGGAAAGCATAAACAAATTCAAAAAGAAATAAGGGAGGCTACTATGGCAGACGATAATATTAACAATCAGACCCCCGATCTGTCAACCATACTGGGTGAGCTTCTCTCAAACAAGGAGCTCATGGAAAAAATAGGTGAGATAGCGGGAAACACGAAGCCACAAGCGGACGCAGGCACAGAAGCCTCACACGCATCCGAAATGAGTTCACCGGCGGCATCTACCGTGTCCGCGGCGAGCATAGATGGCTTGCTTTCAAATCCCGATATCATGTCAAAGCTTCCCGAGGTAATAAACGCAATAAAACCGATTATGGCGAGAAAATCAGAGGAGAAAAGCTCTCCCGCATTTGACAAGCGATTGGCGCTTTTGGTTGCGTTAAAGCCATATTTAAGCCCCAAACGCTGTGAGGCAATAGACTATATCGCAAAAATGAGCAAGCTTTCTGAGACATTCAAGGGACTGAAGTTATAGGAGGTAATATGTATTCAAAAGCCAATTACCGCGATAAAAACGATATAATAATCCCCGAAAATTACAGAGGAAACGCTTTTTCGGGCAGAATAGTTGCCGAGGAAATGCCCGAACTTCCCACAACCGAAGACGCTTCCGCCCCAATAACGGAAGAAACAACCGTAACGGTTGATGAACCTAAACCCGTATCGACAAAGCCGGCTTCTCCCTCATTCCTTTCCGCGCTATTACCGCCTAAGGTGTCTAATCCCAGCGGGCTTTTAAGCAACATCGGGCTTGAGGAAATGCTTATTGTAGGAGTGCTCATTCTGCTCTCTCAAAGTGACACCGACGATGACATTCTTTTGCTTCTCTTTTTACTGCTGTTTTATAAATAATCAGAAAGAACACGGCGCCACAGTCGTGTTCTTTTTTATATATTTTTTATTGACGGAAGCGAAATTTTGTGATAAAATATTTGTAATAAAATAAATCAAGAAAAAATCAAGGAGGTCATAATGGGAAATTTATTTGAAACGCCAATAAACGCGCTTCACGGCGTGGGTGCGGTGCGCGCCAAGGCTTACGCTAAGCTTGGAATAGAAAATCTGTACGACCTCCTTTTTCATTTTCCGAGGGCTTACGAAAACAGAGGTGACACAAAAAAACTCGCCGAGTGTGACGGTATATCAAAATGTGCCGTGATACTGACGGTGGCAACCGCGCCCAAAATTGCGAGAATACGCCGCGGAATGTCTCTACTTAAATTCCGCGCCTACGATGAAAGCGGAATGTGCGAGATAACGTATTTTAATCAAGATTATCTTAAAACTGCGTTCCCTCTTGGCGCCAGCTTCAGGTTTTACGGAAAAGTTGAGAAAACGGGTAACAAATTTGCAATGTCATCACCTGTTCACGAGCTATACACCGACGGCATAGAATTACCCGATTTTACGCCGATATATCCGCTTTCCGAGGGACTTACGCAAAAGCAATTAACGCAAAATATAGCTCTTACGCTTCAAATGGCGGCAAAGGAGCTTGTTGACTATCTTCCCACGGAAATACGGCTCGAAAACAAGCTCGCCACGCTTGGCACGGCATTAAAGGAAATACATGCACCGAGCTCTTACGCCATGCTCGCGGCGGCTAAGCGCAGACTTATATTTGATGAATTTTTTGTTTTTTCGCTCGGCATAAACACCGCGGTAAAAAAGCAAAAGGAAAACGGTGCGCCGGTCTTTAAAGACACAGACATAAGTGAGCTTCGCGCTCTGCTTCCCTACAAGCTGACCAACGCGCAGGAGCGCACTGTTGCGGATATCGCCTCGGACGTTTCTACCGATACGCCTATGGGCAGAATTCTCATCGGTGACGTTGGTTGCGGAAAAACTGTATGCGCGGCAGCGGCAATGCTTATGGCGGTAAAAAACGGTTATCAAGCGGCTCTTATGGCGCCTACCGAGATACTCGCGCG
The DNA here is from genome assembly GCA_045660295.1 of Eubacteriales bacterium. GTDB lineage: Bacteria > Bacillota > Clostridia > Oscillospirales > CAG-272 > RGIG8775. The sequence continues at coordinate 1,474 of JAZRDN010000045.1, read as the reverse complement.
CCAGCATCAGAGCGACCTTGCGCCGTTGTTTGACAGGCTCGGAATAAGATGCGAGCTTCTTGTAGGCGCGTTGACTGCGACAAGAAAAAAGAAGCTTGCCACAGAGCTTGCGGCGAAAAATATCGATATTGTTATAGGCACGCAAGCGCTTTTGACCGAAGGTGTTGATTTTGCGGCGCTTGGGCTGGTGGTAGTTGACGAACAGCACCGATTTGGCGTTGAGCAACGCGCGGTTCTCTCAAAAAAAGGAGAAAAGTCGCACCTACTCGTAATGAGCGCCACACCAATTCCCCGTTCTATGGCTCTTGCCATGTACGGAAATCTTGACAAGACCATAATAGACGAAATCCCCCCCGGGCGTCAAAAGGTCGATACGTTCCTTGTAAACGAGGGATATCGCGCGAGGCTTGACGGATTTATTAAAAAGCAGATAGACGATGGCGGTCAGGTATACATTGTGTGCCCCGCGGTAGAAGAAACCGAGGAGGATGCGGGCGAAGTAAATCTTTATGACATTTCGGAAAACGGATTGTACGAAACAAAACCGCCCCTTAAAGCGGCGGTGCAATACTCTGCCGAAATAGCCGAAAAATTCCCCGAATACAAGACCGCGTTCATTCACGGAAAGCTGAAAAGCACCGAGAAAGAAAAGATAATGCATGGCTTTATTTCGGGCGAGACCAAAATTCTGGTTTCAACCACGGTTATCGAGGTCGGCGTAAACGTTCCCAACGCATGTCTGATGATAGTTGAAAACGCCGAACGCTTCGGACTTTCACAGCTTCATCAGCTACGCGGACGTGTGGGTCGAGGAACGAGAAAATCCTATTGTATTCTGGTTTCGGACGCACAGACCGAAAACGCTGAAAAGCGACTTAAAACCATGTGTACCACATACGACGGCTATAAAATTGCCGAGGCTGACCTTGCGCTCCGCGGTCCGGGTGATTTTTTGCGTGACGCAAATGAAGCGGCGCTTCGTCAAAGCGGTGGAATCAAATTCAGAATCGCAGACATGTGCGATGATTCGGAGCTTATGGAAAAAGCCTTCGAATCAGCCAAAGACCTGTTAAAAGAAAGCCCCGAGCTTGAGGAATATCCTCTGCTCAAGGCTAAGGTCGATTCTGTTTGGAACGCCGATAGGAGTTCGATAAGTTAAATAACAGAAATAAAGGACACTGAAAGTGTCCTTTATTTCTTAAGTATCCGTACATCATTCAAACTTGTTATCCCTGTACTTACTATTGACAAATGGCACTATTTGTGATATACTATATATGCAAGTTGAGCGAGAGCTGGTAGCCTTCAATTCATTTGAACGCGCCTTCTTAATGACCTCAACTTGCCCAAGATTGAAATAAACTACTGAATGTCTCTTTGGGAAATTTTCAAAAAATGTGTTGACAATAGCCCTCGATTTGTGTATAATAGTTTTGAAGCTGTACGACTTCAACTCCTCAAGCCATGCTGCGCT
>JAZRDN010000044.1:0-26333 GCA_045660295.1 Eubacteriales bacterium | reverse complement strand
GTGTCATATGCTTGTTTCGCTTTTCGTAGTTCATAGTCTGGAACCTCCTTTTCCCAGACTAAATTCTACCACAAAATCTTTCCCACACTAAATTCCACTTCAAATTCCACTGTGGAATTTACTTTGGGAATTCACTTTTTTCTTTTTCGGAGCTGAATTTAGCAATATGCTATTGCAAAAAAGTAAAAAATGTGATAGAATATTATATTATAATGAAATATTTGCAAGGAGATATAGATAAATGGAATATAATTTTTCCGACAGCTTCAAAAATCTTCAGCCGTCGGCTATTCGTGAGATATTCAAAAGTCTCACCGACCCGACGATAATCTCTTTTGCGGCAGGAAATCCCGCCCCCGAATCCTTTCCGGTGGACGAGTTGGCTAAGCTTGCTGCCGACATTTTCGCAAACACCCCCTCACAGGCGCTTCAGTACGGAATTACCGAGGGCTTCCCCGGACTTCGCGAGGAAATAGCAAAGCGCCAGAAGGCTCGCTTTGGCATTGGCCGCGACTTTGACATGACTGTGGTTACATCGGGCGGTCAGCAGGGTCTCGAGCTTTGTTGCAGAGTTCTCTGCAATCAGGGCGACGTTGTGCTATGCGAAAATCCCAGCTTTATCGGCGCGCTCAACGCATTCCGCGCTTGCGGAGCACAGACCGTGGGCATTCCCATGGACGACGACGGCGTCAATATTGAGGCTCTTGAAAGGCTGGTAAAGGAAACGCCCAACGTCAAGCTGATGTACGTTATCCCCACCTTCCAGAACCCCCGCGGTTCTTCCACATCGCTTGAAAAGCGCCGCGCGATATACGAGATTGCTAAGAAGAACGGCATAGTTATTCTTGAGGACAACCCCTACGGCGAGCTTCGCTTTGCGGGTGAGGAGATACCCACTATCAAGAGCTTTGACGAGGACGGAATCGTTGTTTACTGCTCTTCCTTCTCAAAAATTCTTTCGGCGGGCATGCGTGTAGGCTTTGTTATAGGTCCTGCCGACCTGCTTCAGAAAATGGTGGTCGCAAAGCAGTGCGAGGACGTTCACACCAACAATTTCTTCCAAATGCTTTGCTACAAATACGTTACCGAGTGCGACCTTGACGCGCATATCGAAAAGATACGCGACATCTATCGCCGCAAGTGCAATCTCATGCTTGAGGCGCTTGACCGCGAGATGCCCAAGGAGGTCAAATACACCCGTCCCGAGGGCGGTCTGTTCATTTGGTGCACACTTCCCGACGGGCTTGATTCGGGTGAGTTTGCCAAGTTCGCTATAAGCAAGAAGGTTGCCGTCGTTCCCGGCTCTACCTTTAACTGCGATACCAATGCGCCCTCTGATTCCTTCAGAATAAACTATTCCACCCCATCCGACGAGCAGATAGTAAACGGCGTTGCCACTCTCGGCGCGGCGGTACGCGAGTATATCGCTTCAAAAAGATAAGGCAAGGATTACTGCTATATAAGGAAAGGATTTACTGCTATGTTAGACAATAAAAAGGTCTCCTTCTCGGGCGTACAGCCCAGTGGAAACCTCACAATAGGAAACTATCTCGGCGCTATCAAAAATTTCTCGTCTTACTCCGAGGAATATAAGTGCTTTTACTGTGTGGTCGACTCTCACGCGATAACTGTAAGACAGGTGCCCGCGGAGCTTCGCCGCCGCACATACGAGACGCTTGCTCTTTATATCGCATGCGGTCTTGACCCCGAAAAGAACACTCTTTACGTTCAGTCGCACGTTCCCGCTCACACCGAGCTTGCATGGATACTCAACTGCTTCTCAATGTTCGGCGAGCTTTCGAGAATGACGCAGTTCAAGGACAAGAGTGAGCGTCACGCTGACAACATAAACGCGGGACTTTTCACATATCCCGTACTCATGGCGGCTGATATTCTGCTTTACCAGACCGACGTTGTTCCCGTTGGCATCGACCAGAAACAGCACGTTGAGCTTTGCCGTAACATCGCGACACGCTTCAACCAGATATACCCCGACACGTTCACCATTCCCGAGCCTATCATCGCCAAGGGCGGCATGAAGATCGCTTCGCTTCAGGAACCCACGAAGAAAATGAGCAAGTCGGACGAAAACGTAAACGCGGTGGTATATATCCTTGACGACAAGGACACAATAATAAGGAAATTCAAACGTGCCGTTACCGATTCGGAGACCTGCGTAAGATACGCTCCCGAAAAGCACGGAATCAATAACCTTATGACTATTTATTCTTGCTACACTGGCAAGACCTTTGAGGAAATCGAGCGCGAGTTTGACGGTCGCGGATACGGTGACTTCAAGCTGGCTGTAGGTGAGGCTTGCGCTGACGCGCTTGCACCCGTACAGCAGAAATTCAACGAGCTTATTGCCGACAAGGCTTATCTCGAAACGCTTATGAAAAAGGGCGCTGACGAGGCGGCTTATTACGCGCGCAAGACAGTTTCCAAGGTTAAGAGAAAGCTCGGCTTCGTACAGTAAAATATAAAAGGTAACGGCGGAATTGGAGAGCAATGATTATTCTTGACACATTCAAGGCTCTTGTTTATACCGCCGTTCTCTCTTTGCTGGTGACTCCTCTTGATTTCAGATTGGCGAGGGCTATCGGAGCCATAGATGTTCCCAAGGACGGGCGACGTATGCATTCAAGACCTATTCCGCGAATCGGGGGAATATCGGTTTTTGCCTCGTTCGCGGTATTCAGCTTCGTTTTTTGCAGAGGCACTGCCCCCGAGCTTATCCCGCTTTTGTCGGGGTCGGTTTTAACAGTGGTTTTGGGAATTGTGGACGACTGTATATCTCTCCCTGCAGGGCTTAAGCTGACCGTACAGTTTGCCGCCGCGGCATTTGCCGTTGCAGGGTTAATGCTTTACGGAGAATCCATTAACGCTATTACTGTCGTGCTTGCTGTTTTATGGCTTCTGACGCTTACCAACGCGCACAATTTTATCGATGGGCTTGATGGGCTTTGCGTGGGTGTTTCGCTCGTCGAGGCAACGGCACTTGGCGTTTTACTGCTTATCTGCGGCTCTGTTCCGCTTGGGCTTGCCGCATTTGTTCTCGGCGGCGCGTGTATCGGATTTTTTCCCTTCAACGCAAGAGACGCAAAAATTTTTATGGGTGATACCGGATCTACCTTTTTGGGGTTTGTCCTGGGATTTCTGTCACTTGAATTATTAAGATTTGACTCTACTTTCCACGCCTTTTTGGCGGTCGGGTTGATATTTTTTATTCCGTTAGCCGACATTGTCTTTGCGGTGATACGGCGAATATCACAGAAAAAAAGCCCATTCGCGCCCGATCGCTCACACATTCATCATTTACTGGCTGACGGAAGACTCGGGCACAAAAGAGCTTCGGCTTTCATAAGGCTTGCTTCTCTTTTGTTGGCTATGGTCGGAATATTGGTATACGTTCTTATAAGACCGTAATTTTTATTGACAAACATGCCGTATTGTGATAAAATCAGCATAGAGAAGCAAAGTAAAAAAACGGCTTGACGCACTTGCTGCTCTTAAAGTTTTGTTCAACATGAGCTTTCTGTAAGCAAAATATAAAAAAACAGGCGTGTAATTACACGCCTATTTTCGTTTTTTGTTCAACGCAACACCGTTAAAATTGTTTTGATATTCGCTGGGAGTTATTCCCATAACTTTCTTGAAATTACGGTTAAAGGTACGCAATGAATCAAAGCCACAATCAAATGCCGCCTTCAATATAGTCTGCTTGGCGTTGTTACGCAAAAGATAACAAGCCTCATTGACTCTGTATCTGTTAACATAGTCTGTAAAAGCGATTCCGGTGCAGGTCTTGAAATATTTAGACAGATACACATAATGATAAGACGTATAATCGGAAAGCTCGGCAAGAGAACACTTTTTGTTATAGTTGCTCTCAACAAAGCCGAAAATCTTCGCTAAAAGCTCGTCTTTACTATCTCCCCTTGACCTGTATTCCGCAGTGCGGTCAAACTCACCGCATATTGAATAAAGCAATCCCTTGATTTCAATCAAGCTAAAATCGCCGCTTCGTTCAATGATCTTACGCACATAGAAGTCTTCGAGCTTAAATAAATTGCTGACGGGCAATCTGTCCATCGAAAACGTGCTATATGCTTGCACCAACTTTGGAGAAAAAATACACAAGAAATGGGAGCTGTGACAAGGTGTGACAAGCTCATGCACCTGATTTGGGAAAACCAGCAAGCAATCGCCCGCCTTAAGCGAATATGCAGTTCTTTCAACGGTCATCAACATTTCACCCTCGGTGACTGTGATAAACTCAAAACTGTTGTGAAGATGCGCAGGAAAATTGAAGTCGATATTGCTTTCGAATTTAACACCGTCCGCGTCGAACGAGTGTTGCGATTGGTAAAACATGGACTTCTCCTCCGTTTTTATTTTGCTATTTCATTCCTAGAGTATTATACTATAACAAAATTGATTTGTCAACAAGTTGTCGAAAATTGGCTAAAATTTGGGCAAAACTTTAGGCAGTTTAATAGAAATTGACCATTACGCCAATTTTTAACACGTTAACATGCGAAAGGCTAAATATTGACTATGCTCCCAAACGCAATCGTCTAAGAATCAAGGCTTTTATCTTGTTTTACAATAACAACACCCAAAAAACAAGTTTAATTATGTCCTTTTTTCGAGAAGAATTAAAGTGCTTGTTTCAAAATATCACTACGACATGATAGAGTGCGACAGACACCGATCACCCAATCTTAACTCTGTTTTTTTGAAAAAGCTATTGACAAATCACCCAAAATAGAGTATACTATTAAAGTCGCTGGTATAGCACAGTCGGTAGTGCAGCTGATTCGTAATCAGCAGGTCGTGTGTTCGAGTCACATTACCAGCTCCAAAAAAGCACTTGCATAGCAAGTGCTTTTTTCGTTTGTTTTCATAGAATGGCAATACCCCGACAGACACAATCTCTCGGGGTATTATTCAGTTATTTATTATATATCGGAGAAACAACTACTTTCCCTTGTTTATCCAGCAAGGGAGTCAATTCCCCCGCGTAACCGCTTGCGTGAAACACATAGTTAACACCTGTTTCTTTATCGAGCCAAATTTCCGTAAAATTTAACGAGCCTTGCGAAAAAACCTCTTCAAACCTTTCGGTTTTAGCCATAACATCTACTTTATTAATTCAAGCTATAAATCTGCGTTTTTTCTGTTTAAAGCACGTATTTGCTCGAATATTCCTTATATTTATCGGCGTATTCGCTGTTGTCGCTATTCTTGATAGCGTTAAGGTATCCGTGCATATCAAGGGCATCATATCTGGATATTTCGATAACACATCCCGCGATATTGGAGCAATGGTCGGAAACTCTTTCAAGGTTATTGAGAAGATCTGAAAGAACAAAACCGTGCTCTATGGTACATTCGCTCTTTTGGAGTCTTCTGATATGGTTGACCTTTATCTTATCCTTGAGGTTGTCGATAACCTGCTCAAGGGGCTCGACCTGAGAGGCAAACTCAACATCACCCATAACAAATGATTTATAGGTTATGTCAAGTATCTCCTCAACCGCGCCGCAGAGAACCTTAAGCTCCTTTTTAGCCTCGCTTGAGAAGGAGAGCTTCTTATCGTTCATTTCCTCTGCCGATTCAAGAATATTCACTGCGTGGTCGGAAATACGCTCAAAATCACCGATAAGGTGAAGCAACTTGGTTATCTCATGGCTGTCGCGCTCGTTCATGCTTCGACCCGAAAGCTTTACAAGATAGGTTCCAAGCATGTCCTCGTAGCCGTCAGCCTTATCCTCGTATCCGCGAATAGTTTCAGCGTCCTTGGGATTATATTCCTTCAGCATATTAAGCGAAAGCGCAAGCGCATCGCAGGATATCCTTGCCATTTCCAGTGTAGCGCTCTTGGCTCTTTCAACAGCAATTGTAGGAGTATCAAGCAGACGCTCGTCGAGAATATTGGTTTTTTCGACCTCGTTGGAGTCCTTAACAGAAATGCAAGCCAGCTTTTCGAGCTGTTTTGTAAAGGGCGCAAAAAGAAGCACGCAAAGGAACTTGAATATCGTATGAATTGCCGCTACTGCCCACATGTTTACCGAGGCATCCACAAAAGCGAAATCTACAATGAGGTCTACCAGGTAAAAGGCGCAAAGCCATACAACAACGCCTATGATATTGAAGTAAAGATGGATAAGCGCCGCGCGCTTAGCGTTTTTGGTCGCGCCAATTGAAGAAAGCATCGCCGTAACACATGTACCTATATTCTGACCCATGATGATCGGTATCGCCGCGCCGTATGTAATAGCGCCCGTAGTCGTAAGCGACTGAAGAATACCTACAGACGCTGACGAGGACTGAACGATAGCAGTAAGTACAGTACCCGCAAGCACGCCGAGAATGGGATTCTCAAACATGGTAAGAATTGAGCGGAAGGTCTCACTGGACTTGAGTCCGCTAACTGCCGCGGACATGGTATCCATGCCCACCATAAGCACAGCAAAGCCCATGAGAATTACGCCTATATTCTTATTACGCTCGCGTTTACCGAACATCGAAAGACCTATTCCGGCAACGGCAAGAAGCGGAACCCACGCTGAGGGCTTTAACCACTGAAGCACCGCACTGACCGCCTGACCGCCGTCACCGAGTCCCGAAAGACCCGTAATCCACGACGTAACAGCTGTGCCGACGTTTGCTCCCATAATAACGCCGAGCGCCTGCGAAAGCATCATTGTACCCGAGTTTACAAATCCGACGACCATAACCGTAGTAGCCGATGACGATTGAATTATCGCCGTTACACCAAGTCCGAGCAAGAAGCCCTTCCACGTGCTTGACGTAAGATTTGCAAGTATTACCTTTAATTTACTGCCTGCGCTTTTTTTAAGCGCATCGCCCATGACGTTCATTCCGTAAAGAAACAACGCAAGTCCGCACAAGAGCGACAAAACATCCATAATTCCCATTTTTTTAACCTCCTATATTTCCAACGACATATGGCGCATCACGTGACAGCAAATATTTACCGCCACGGGAAGCCCCGCGATATGCGTAGGATAACCTTCAATTTTTACCGCCAGCGCGGTCGTACGTCCTCCAAAGCCTTGAGGTCCTATATCAAGCTCGTTTATTCTTTCGAGCATTTCACGTTCAAGCTCCGCGTATTCGGGCTTAGGGTTAACGTCATCTATATCACGCATAAGAGCTTTTTTGGAAAGCACACACGAATAGTCAAACGTGCCGCCCATTCCTATTCCCACCACTATGGGTGGGCACGGGTTTGAGCCTGCTCTCTTTACGGTATCGACAACAAAGCCTATTATATCCTCACGCGTTGCCGAGGGCGTAAACATTTTTACCCCGCTCATATTTTCGCTTCCGAAGCCCTTGGGAAGCGCAGTGAGCTTAATCCTATCACCATCAACGAAATCGGTATATATTATCGCCGGAGTATTATCATTGGTATTTTTTCGATCAAAGAACGGATCGGCAACCACTGAGCAACGTAGCTTACCCTCAAGATAAGCCTCGCTTACACCTTCGTTCACCGCCTTGACGAAGCTATCGCCGGATATATGTACGTCCTTGCCGATCTCGGCAAATAGCACCGCCATTCCGGTATCCTGGCACACGGGAACGTCGCATCTCCCGGCAATATCAATATTTTCCGACAGGCGTTCAAGCACCGATTTTGCAAGCTCTGAGCTTTCGGCTTTACTCGCCTTATCAAGCGCTTTTTTTACGCTGTCGGGAAGAACGTGGTTGGCTTTTATAAAAAGCTCTTTCACCGCGTTCTTTACCACCGATGATTTTACAACTCTGATATTTTCCAATTTAAACAGCCTCTTTATTTTTCCTTACCGCCCTCGTGGGCAGTTTTTTTATCTTGGTTATTATTTTCCCAAGAATGTTTTTCAGTTTCACCGTCAGCTTTCCGACAAGCGCGAATATTCTGCGAAATGCACGGCGCAGAAAGCAGACAATCCTTTCGGTGCTCATTATCACAAGTGCGCCAAGCGTACGTCTATACGCCCAAAAGCCAACCAACATTCCTACGGGTGACAGTATTCTCATTCTACCCTCGTTACCGTAATACATGACCACGGCAAGAACGCATCCGAATATTACGCAAAAAAAGATATCCTGAAGAAACAAAAGAGCAAAGTGGGACTTTTTTTTATATTTACCCATTTCATCGGCAAAATCCACTACACCGAGGATGATCCGCTGAACCTTGAGAATATCCCAAAGTATTCCGCAAAGTATTCCGCCTGCCAACGACAGACCAAAAAGTGCGGGGACAGTCTGCTCCCACATTATCCGAACAGACGCGAAAGAAATCCGCGCTCCTTATTTTGCTCATTGCCGTCTGAATAAAAGATGCCGTCAACCTCTCCGTCCAGCTCCACCTTACCGCTCTCAAGGTCGAGGACGCTTATGTGAAGCCCCCTGCCCTCCACGGTCATTTCTCCGCAGGGTGTTATCAGCACCACCTGCCACTCATCAAAGCTCACCACGTCCGAAACGCCGTCAACCGACATCTGCTTTCTTGACCTGAGCGCAAAATCGTGCTTGCGATTCTGCGTTGCTTTTATTTCATTCATATCGCCCTCCACAAAACCTTTTTTACAATTTTATGAAGCGCTCTTCTTATATATTCCTATTGGTCTATGACCTCATAGAGCTCGCCTGCGTTGTCTTTACCTACTACTTCTCTGACGTCGGTAACTCTCACCTTTAAGGTGCGCTGACCGAAGGAGACCTCTATAATGTCCCCAACCTTTACGTTATACGAAGCCTTTACCACTCTGCCGTTCACCGCTATTCTGTCGGTGTCGCAAGCGTCGTTGGCTACAGTGCGTCTTTTTATTATTCTTGATACTTTAAGAAATTTATCAAGTCTCATTCTTACCTCCGCAAAAATAGGCGGACAAGCTAAAGACCTGTCCGCCTAAATTTGAATCAATTACTTAATAGCATCCTTAAGGCCTTTACCTGCAGCAAATGCGGGTGTCTTGGAAGCTGCGATCTCAATAGCTTCACCGGTCTTGGGGTTGCGGCCTGTTCTTGCGCCTCTTTCTCTAACTTCGAATGTACCGAAGCCGATAAGCTGAACCTTGTCACCGTTCTTAAGAGCGTCTGCAACAGTTGCTGTGAAAGCGTTGAGAGCTGCCTCTGCCTGCTTCTTGTTAAGAGATGCGGACTTTGCGATTGCGTCGATAAGCTGTGTCTTGTTCATAATAAAATCTACCTTTCTGCATAATTTAATTGTTATCTTGTAAACTCGATAACTCTTTACTATATTATACCATTAATTATCACAAAAATCAAGAGATTTTTTACTTTTTTTGTGTATTTTTATTAGTTTTTTTGAGTTTTTTTCTTGTTTTTACTCCAAATCGCATCAAGCTCCTCCACCGAGCAGTCATTTATGTCCTTGTTTTGTGCCAAAACCTCGTTTTCTATCTGCTCAAAACGTGAAATAAACTTTTCGGTAGCGCCGTTAAGAGCCTCCTCGGCACTTACTCCCAGCTTACGGCAGAGGCTGGTTATCGAAAGAAGAAGGTCGCCTATCTCCTCGGAAATATGCTCGGCATTTCCCTCCTCCATTGCCTCCGACACCTCCACAAGCTCCTCGGATATTTTATCCATCACATCCTCGGCATCGGGGAAGTCGAAGCACTTCGCTTTTTTTCCAACCTTTGTGGCACGCATGAGTGCGGGAAGCATGGGCGGAATTGCCTTCAGCTTATCGGTAACGGTAACTCGGCTCTTTTCCTCGCTCTTTATAGCCTCCCAGTTTTTCAAGACCTCGGCAGAAGTCTCGGCGTTTACGTCTCCGAAAACGTGTGGGTGGCGGTGGATAAGTTTTACGCAGATATCGTTGGTAACGTCGTCAACATCGAAATCTTTTTCCTCATTGGATATTTGCGCGTGGAACACCACCTGAAGCATAACGTCACCCAATTCCTCACGCAAAAGCGCGGGATTTTCGGTATCAATTGCCTCGATGACCTCATAGGTCTCCTCGATAAAATCGTTTCTTATGCTTTTATGAGTCTGCTCCATATCCCAAGGGCATCCGCCCTCACCGCGCAAAAGCTCCACCACGGTAACGAGGTCGTCGAAGTAATATCTTTCCTTTTCCAAAAGAAGCTTTATTTTTTCTTCCCTATTCATTGAATTCACATCCTTAGTTTTTATTTTTCGCGGCAAGCGCCTATGTTGAGTTTTTCACAAGCTACTGACAGTTTATTACCAAACGGAAGCATTTCAAGCTCCTCTCTGTCAAGTGCTCCCCCAAGCATCACCGCAAGCGCATAGATGGCGGCGCACACGGCTACGGCAAGTAAAAACGCCACCTTTTCAGGCGCTCCGAAACGTGCACCCAAAATATACACCCCTAACGAAGCCGCCACGGAAGCCACCGAAAAGAGCGTGGGCTTTCCGAGTATTTTGGCAAGGCTCAAATCAAAGCCCGTATATTTTTGTATAAACCATAGCTCTATCACCACGGCAACAATATTGCAAAGCAACGTGCTTACAGGCGCGCCCATAGCGCCTATCTCGGGTATTCCTATCAAAGCATAAGCCGACACAGACTTCACAAGCATACCAACAAGCATGGCAATAATTGGGTGGAGTATTCTCTGATTTGCCTGAAGCACCGAGTTGCCGACCTGTACAAGACACGAGGCGAAAACCGAAGCGCCAAGCACCGCAAGCAGAGGCGATGATACCGCTATTGCCTCATTCTCACCCGAAAAAAGCAATCCGAGTATCTGCTCCGAATAAACGCCTATCCCCAACGCCGCGGGAAGCGCGATAAGCGAGCAGAGCTTAAAGCCCGAAGCCACAAGCTGCTTTTCTCGCTCACGTTGCCCTGATTTGACGGCGTTTGTGATTGAAGGCACAAGCGCCAGCGCTATACCTGCCACCAGCGATGACGGCAGATTATATATAGGTAGGGCCATTGTGCTATAACTTCCGTACACAGCCAGCTTTTCTGAGCTTTCGGGCAATCGGTTCATCAGCATAGACATATCAACGATACGCGTAAGGCTGACAAGCACAGAGCTCACAGTAACAGGAACGGCAAGTCTTACGAGTCTGCCGAGGGTTGTTTTCACACTTTCACAGCTGTTTTCAAGCACCGCATGCTCAAGGGTAAGCTTGGCTCGCGATTTTGCCACGCAAAGATAAAGAGTGGACACGGCAGTGCCAACGGTAAGTCCGAGTATAGCAAACGCCGCCACCTTTTGAGTAGGAAGCCCGCGCGAAGCCGCGACCGTGGCAAACGCCAGCCCGAGAAAGAGCTTTCCAAGCGACTCGACCACCTGCGAGACCGCAGTGGGCACCATATTTCGGCATCCTTGAAAATATCCTCTCACCGCGCCCGATATACTTATAAATAGCACTGTTGGCGCGACAAAGTTAAGGGAAAGCGCCGCATCGGGGCTTTTTATGGAGAGTGCAAGGGCGTTAGAGCCAAATATCATAATAAGCGAGCCTACTGTCCCCACACAGATCAGCAGCCACAAGGACGAGCGATAGGTCTTTTCCGCGTTTTTAAGTCTTCCCGACGCGATGCTTTCGGATATCATTATTGAGATAGCCACGGGAACACCCGCGGTAGATATCACGAAAAACAAGGTATACATTTCGTAAGCCGAGTTGAAATATCCCATTCCCTCCGCGCCGAGTATGCGCATCAGCGGAATCTTATAAACAAGACCTATTATTTTCACAAGTACTGTGGAAAGGGTCAGCGCCATAGCGCCGCCCAGAAACTGTTGCTTTGAGTAGGTACTCATAAACCCTCCGAGATCAATCAAAATAGTGGTTTATTACGTCCTTTGCCTCAAATTTCAGCTTTTCTATATCTATTGTTTTGTATTCTCCGTTTTTATAAAGCACCTTGCCATCCACCATTGTCATAAGCACGTTAGAGGACTTAGCGCTATAAGCCACGGTAGTATAATATCCGTATGATGGGATATTATTTACCGCGTTAAGGTCGAGAAGCACCGCGTCGGCTTTATATCCTACCTTTATCTCACCGCAGTCATTTCTGCCCTGTGCTATGGCACCGTTTCTCGTAGCAAGCGCAAACATTTCCTTTGCTACGACGCTGTCGGGCTGTCTGCTTGTTCCCTTAGCGAGAAGCACGGCGTACTGAAGCTCCTTAAGCACGTCAAGATTATTGTTTGACGCAACGCCGTCTGTTCCCAAGGTTACGTTTATTCCGTTATCAAGAAGCTTGCGCAGTTGCATCACGCCGCTTCCCAGCTTAAGGTTACTTACGGGATTATGCGCCACGCTCACGCCCTTTTTCTTCATTATATACATATCATTATCGCTGACGTACACGCAATGAGCGGCTGTGGTTCTTGACTCAAAGAGTCCGCAGTCGTTAAAGAACTCAACAGGTGTTCTTCCGCCTCGGCGCTCGATAGCCTCTTTATGCTCCTTTTCGGTCTCGGAAATATGAACCTGCATACCAAGACCGTTTTCCTTTGTATACTCGGCGATAAAGCGCGCCATTTGCTCGGTATTGGTATACTCTGCGTGAAGGCTCATGTCGATTAACAGCTTGCCGTCGCCCGCGCCGTGAAAGTCTTTTACAAGCTGAACCGACTCAAGAAATCTGTTATCCTTTTCTATGTGCTCGGCCTCGCCAAAGGAGACGATAGAGCGCGAAAGATTTGCTTTTATTTCTGTTTCGAGAACGGCTTTTGCCACCTCGTCCATGAACATATACATATCCGAGAATGAAGCCACGCCGTTGGCAAGCATTTCAGCGATAGCCAGCTTTGTTGCCACGTTTACCGACTTGGGGGTAAGTCTGTCCTCGGCGGGAAAGATCTTTTCGTTAAGCCATCTATCAAGCGGAAGATCCTCTCCGTATCCGCGGAACAGGGTCATCGCCGCATGGCAATGGGTATTATAAAACGCAGGAATAAGCAGATTGCCCCCACCATCAATTATTTCATCTACCCTTATACGAGGCTCGGCTTCACCGATATATTTATATTTTCCGTCCTCGACGATCACGGCAACGCTTTTTGTCCCAAAGCCGTATTCTTCAAGCAGTTTTACGTTTCTTATAAGTGTTGTCATACTTCCCTCTTAAATCATCTTTTCGTTATAGAAATCAACGATAGCCTTATTTATCTTCTCGCTTTGATTTTCTCCGAGATACTCATAGGGGTATTTTACGTTGAAAACACGTCCTATGTCTATCTTTCCGTTATTATCGGAATTATAATCCACGAGCTTTGTAACCGCGCCCGCGCCCGCACCGAGAATAGTGTGGACTTCTTCCATCATATAGACGTTGTAAAGTCCCTCGGCACCGTCAAGAGCGAAGCCCACGTTTTCAAAGTTACCGACGGTGTTTTTCTGGCGGTACATGTAATAAGCTGTGTATCCGGCCTGAGAGGCTTTAAGCTGTGAATAGTCCACGCACTTTCCCACGTCGCCGCCCGTTATGGAATAGATATGACTGTCCTGCTTGAGTATCTCCGCGGATTTCTTCACACAGAAGGTATGCACGGTGATATTATGTGGACGAAGCTCTATTATCTTATCCATTGTAGCAGAAAAGCTCGAAAATCTGTCGTTGGGAAGTCCCGTGATAAGGTCGGTGTTGATATATTGTATTCCCGACTCGACGGCAATATTATAAGCTCTGAAAAAATCGTCGGCGGAGTGGTCTCGTCCTATGCTCTTAAGCACATCGTCCGAAAGCGACTGTGTATTGACGCTCACGCGTGTCACTCCGTGCTTTTTGGCGATACGCAGTTTTCCGGCGGTTATGGTATCGGGACGTCCGCCCTCAAAGGTATATTCCTCAAGCTTACTTACGTCGTAGCACTCGCTTACTGTGGAAAGCAGTCTTTCAAGCTGTTCCTCGCTGAGTATAGTGGGCGTTCCGCCGCCTATGTAGACAGTCTTTACGTTAAGTCCGAGTGTATTGACGGTATTGAAAATATTTTTCACGTCTGAGCAAAGTCTTTCCAGATATTCGGGAATAAGCGACAGCAGACGCTTTGAGGTATACGAAACGAAAGAGCAATAAGAGCATCTTGTAGGACAGAATGGTATGGAAATATAGACACTGCAGTCCTTTTTGGACGGCGTGCCGATTATTTCCTTCTCTTTTCTCGCCACGTCCACCGCCAGACCCGCTTTTTTGGGGGTGACAAGGAAATCGCTGACCAAAGTTCTTTTTACACGGCTTTTACTCATGCCCGAATTGAGCATTTCCATTGCCACCTTAGAGGGTCTTACGCCAACAAGCATACCCCACGAGGGCTTATATCTCACAAGCTCTCCAAGCGCCGCAATGACTGCCGCGCCGACTGCCAGCTTACGGGTACGCTCCTCGCTGGGACGGTCCGCAAAAAGATAATCCCTCTCGGCACACGCGCTTTTTTCCCCCAAGGAAGCCTCGGCACACGCCACGGCACGTTCCTCATCGCAAGTAAGGGTGAGCTTAAGCACCGGTGTCTTTTCGGTCACTTCCTCATCCTCGGGAAATTTCTCTCCCGGAAAAAATATCATGCACAGGGTCTGGACGTAATATCTGTTTATATTGCCTTCAACGTATAATTTCATTTTCAAAAACCTTTACTTTATAAGAATTTTACTGTCCATAACTATTGTCACAGGTCCGTCGTTTGAAATTTCAACAGCCATATCCGCACCAAAAACTCCCTTTTGCACCGATTTGAGCTTTTGAGAAAGAAGGTCGCAGAAATATTCGTAAAGTCTGTCAGCCTCCTGTGGCTTTGCCGCCGACATATAATCGGGGCGGTTGCCGTGGGCGTAGTTTGCAAGGAGCGTAAAATTGGAAATTACCAAAGCTTCGCCGTCCACGTCCATGACAGACAGATTCATTTTATCGTTTTCGTCGGTGAATATTCTGAGCTTGGAGATTTTCTCGGCAAGCACCTTTGCGTCGTTATCGCTATCCCCCTCGGCAACGCCAAGAAGAATGGCAAGTCCCTTACCGCATTTTCCTACCACCGCTCCGTCCACGCTGACAGAGGCTTTACTTACTCTTTGAAGTACGGCTATCATAAATATCCTTTCTTTTACATATATCCTCTGGTCACGCTTATAACATCCCTAAGCGAGCCTATTCTTGACATGATAGAGGAAAAATGTTCTATGTTTTTACAGCTTATTTTAAGATTTATAACAGTCTGGTCGTCCGGACGCTTGACGGTATTGACCTGAAGTATCGAAACACGCATATCGGCAAGAGCCACAGATATGTCGGCAAGCATACCTATGCGGTCAAAGGCATTGACCTGAAGCATAGCCTCGTATTCGTCACTGCTCTTACCCGCACCGCCGTTTTCCCAATGAGCCTCGACCCATCTGGTAGCGTCGGTTCCGTTTTTACGCGCGTTCGCCACGTTGGGGCAATCGCCCTTATGGATAGAAATACCGTAGCCCTTTGTAATAAAGCCGATGATATTATCACCCGGCAAGGGATTACAGCACTTAGCGAACTTGACCATACATCCTTTCTCGCCGTCAACCACGATACCGCTGTTGGACTTAAGGTTTTTAGGCTTCTCAACTATTTGTATAGTCTGCTCGGGTGTTTTTTCCTCAAGCGGCTCATCCAAGGGCTTTACTATCTTATCAAACTCGCCCTTGAGTCTGTAAAAGACCTTTGAAACGGCAACGCCGCCGTAGCCCATAGCGTTATAAAGGTCATCGGAATTATTAAATCCGAATTTAGCCGCCACGTTAATAACTATCTCGGTTCGCTGAGCCTCGGTAGAGGTACGCGAGTATTTTTTGAACTCCGACTCGACCATCGCCTTACCCATTGCGATATTATCGTCGCGCTTTTCCTTTTTGAACCACTGGCGTATCTTATTTCGCGCCTCTCCGGTCTTGACTATCTTAAGCCAATCTCGGCTGGGGCCCTTGGAGCTTTGCGAGGTAATTATCTCGATTATCTCTCCGTTTTGAGGCACTTTGTCGATAGGAACTATCATTCCGTTTATTTTAGCGCCTGTCATCTTATTACCTACCGCGGTATGGATAGCGTAAGCAAAGTCGATAACGGTTGAGCCCGACGGCAGCTGTATAACGTCGCCCTTGGGGGTGAAAACGAAAATATCGTCATGGAAGATATCGGTTTTGATAGCGCTGATAAATTCGTCGGGGTCTCTTGTATCGGTCTCTGCCTCAACAAGCCTTGACACCCACTCCAGCTTCTTATCCATTTCTTCCTTGGAGCGCGCGCCCGACTTATATTTCCAATGCGCGGCAATACCGTATTCAGCGATGCGGTGCATTTCCTTTGTTCTTATCTGCACCTCAAAGGGAATACCGTCACGTCCGATAACCGTGGTATGAAGCGAGCGGTACATATTGGGCTTTGGTGTGGAAATATAGTCCTTGAAGCGTCCTGGGATAGACTTGAACATTTCGTGGATAAGTCCAAGAACCGTATAACAGTCAAGCTCGGTATCAACGATAACGCGGAGCGCGTAAAAGTCGTATATCTCGTCAAAGCTCTTATTCTGGGTATACATCTTTTTATAGATGCTGTAAACAGACTTGATTCTGCCCTCAAGGGTGTGCTTTATACCGCATTCCTCAAGCTTATTTACGACCATTGCGCGAACACTTTCGATAAAGTTAAGGCTTTGACCGTATTTCTTTTCCATATCGTTCTTGACCTCGCTGAAGCCGTATGGGTCAAGATATTCAAGGCTTAAATTTTCAAGCTCCTGCTTGATCTTCTGGACACCGAGGCGGTGCGCCAACGGCGCGTAGACCTGCATTGTCTCAAGCGCGGTTATACGGCGCTTATTATCGGGCTTTACACCGAGTGTTCTCATGTTGTGAAGTCGGTCACAGAGCTTGATAAAGATAACTCGTATATCCTTGGACATAGCAAGAAGCATTTTTCTTATACTTTCGATATGCGCTTCTTCTTTGTCCTCTATCTTCATCATGACTATTTTGGTAAGTCCGTCAACCAGCATCGCGACCTCTGTGCCAAACTTCTTCTTGATTATATCAAGGTCGGTCATAGTGCCGCAGTCTTCAACGGTGTCGTGCAAAAGCGCGGCACAGATAGAGTCGGTATCAAGACCAAGCTCGGCAACGACCTCCGCAACAGCGATAGGGTGCGAGATATACGGCTCTCCGCTCACGCGGAACTGACCGTCGTGCAGGCTTTTCGCGTATTCATATGAGCCTACTATTTTTTCTATATCGTAACGTTCCTCGTTCTTTGAAAGAATTTCGAGTAGCTTTTTAAGCTCACCTATATTCTGAATCATACTGTTCTCCTTTCACAGAGCCTGTTTCTGCTGTGATCTGAGCCTTATCATAATCGGGGCTTCGTCAAGATTGACTTTGGCGACAACCGTATTTATTCGATATTCGATAAGCTCATCGGTATTTCGTTTTATTTCACAAAGTCCCATTTCGCCAAGCACGTCGAGGATAATCAAAAGCTTTATTCGGTTTATTCCCTCTCCCACAAGAAGTGCGAGACGGCTTTCGGATATCACACCCGATTCCCCGAATTTAAGCGCCTTATAAACGGCGGCGAATTCGTCACGGCTTGGGATAATATTTTCTTTTTCGGAGAAGTCCGCGCCTGTCATTATCTCACCATAGCGCGCTCTCTCTTGTTCAATCTTATGTACTACGCTTTCGGCGTATCTTGTTTCTCTGACTATAAGCTGTACGCTGCGATAGCCGTTATACTCGTTTATATCCATGTTAAACATAATATCAAGCTTTTCGCCCACGTTATAGTTAAAGACCTCGTAGCTTGCACTGAACATTACGGCATTGAACACCACTCCGTCCTTTTCAAAGACAAACTTTATATGCTTACCGCCGCCTATTGGATAGCTTTTTACTATGGCAACGTCACGCATAAAGAAGAACGGAGTTGGGTTACCTGTTCCGAACGGCTCAAGCAACGCGATATCCTCGGCACATTTCATATTCACGTCAGCACCGCAAAGCTCACAGTCAGCGTTTACCGACGTCGTCCACATGTCCTCGGTTTCTATGCTTCTTACATATTCATTCACCGCGCGTCTGAAGTCATCGACGTCGGCGCGGGTGATAGAAAGCCCTGCCGCCAGCTCATGACCGCCGAATTTAACCAGATATTCGCTTGCCGCCGAAAGAAGCGAAACAAGATCGACTCCGCCAACGCTTCTTCCCGAGCCTCTGCCAACGTCAAAGCTGCTTCCGTTATTTTCCCGGTCATTGAAGGTAATAAGGATCGTGGGCATACCGTATCTCTCGGTCACTTTGGACGCTACTATTCCGATAACACCCAGATGCCACGAGTCGTCAGACACCACGATGACCTTGTCATTATCAAAGTCGTGAGTCTCCTCGACCTTTTTATACACCTGTTCAAGTATTCTCTGCTCCTCGTCCTGACGCTCCTTGTTATATTCGCAAAGAGCCTCTGCAAGCGTATCTGCCGACTCAAGGTCGTCCTCCTCCGAAATAAGCATAAGCTCAAGGGCATGCGACGCATGCTTCATTCTCCCCGCCGCGTTTATTCTTGGAGCAACGCCAAAGCTGATAGAGGTGGTGTTACACTTTTCGGGCGCTGTCCCCGCTTTTTCAAGAAGCGCTCGGATTCCGGGACGCGGATTGTTTTTTATCTTCATCAAACCGTAATGGATAATATTTCTGTTCTCGTCAACCATGGGCATAACGTCGGCAATCGTACCGAGAGTCACAAGGTCGGCAAATTTTTCGTACACGCGTCTTATGGCTCCGTTTGTATCACCGTCAGACAAAAGCATCTCTATCGCCATTACCAGCTTAAAGGCTACGCCGACTCCGGCAAGCTCTCTGAATGGATATTCCGAATCGGCACGGTGAGGATTTACCACCGCAACAGCATCGGGTAATACCTCACGGCACTCGTGATGGTCTGTAACCACAACGTCTATCCCCAGAGCCTTTGCGCGCTCCACCTCATCTATGGCGGTGATACCCGTATCTACGGTAACTATAAGAGACACGCCTTTTTCAGCCAGCATATCGATGGTAGCCGAGGACATTCCGTATCCCTCAGCAAATCTGTCGGGGATATAATATCCAAGCTCCATATCGGGATTAAGCTCCTCAAGGTACAAAAACAACACCGCGGTTGCCGAAACACCGTCTACGTCATAATCGCCGTATATAGCCACATGCTCGCTGTTTTTTACCGCTTCTATTATTCTCTGTGCCGCAGGCTTCATATCGGCAAGCCTGAACGGGTCGTAAATACTAAGTCCGTTTTTTTGTATAAAATCGGTTGCGCTTTCGACCGTGCGATAACCTCTTGAATACAAGAGCTTGGCGCAAACCGAAGAAACGCCCAGAGCCGCCGATATCTCGTTGATGCGGGCAAGAGCCTCGCCGTCACCGCACGGATCTCCCACGTTCCATATTCTTCTTATTTCCATCTATTACACCTTAATCGTTCTCTGTTTCACTCGTTTCAAAAACTCTTACTATCTCGATATCACACCTTTTCGCTCCAACGCTTTTGGAGTATAGCCACACAAAGGCAAAGGAAAGCACAAATCCGCCCACCAGCGCGAGGTAGTGATACAGCTCGGCATTAAAAAGCCTCTGTGCCGCGAAATAAAAGGCAAGCGCAACTACCACGGGAAGCAAAAACACCAGCGCCGAATAAAAGAGCACTCTTGACGAGGACGAGGTTATCTCCACCTTATCGCCTTTGACCGCGCCAACCTTATTAAGCGCCTTAGCGCTGAATTTACGGTTGCCGCCTGTAAGCGTGCAAACGCTGCATCCCTCTCCGGTCTCATTTTTGTGACAGCCCTCACAAGCCGAGCTTCTTTCCACCTCAACGAGGGCGATATCGCCTTCTGTATTTAAAACCGTTGCCTTTGTAAGCATATTTCCTCCAAAAATCAAAGTGTTGGCTTTGAAAAGCGCGCCATTATCTTAAGCGCCGTCTTTACGCCGTCAACCGCGGCGCTGGTTATTCCGCCCGCGTATCCCGCGCCTTCTCCCGCGGGGTAGATCTTATCGTTTCCGACAGCCGTCATTTCCTCGCTTCTCTTTATGGTAAGAGGGGCGGATGTCCGTGTTTCCACCGCGGTGAGCACCGCGTCACACGCGGCAAAGCCCGATATCTTTCTGTCAAAATCCGACAGTCCTATCTTTAAGTTTTCGGTCACGAAGCTCGGGAATATTTCACCGATGTTCGCCACCTTACAGTTTCCGTCCATATAAGTGGGGCGCACTCTTGACGGCTCATGCACAGCCTTATCCGCAAAGAAATCTCCAACTGTTTCGCAAGGTGCGGCATAATCTCCGCCGCCAAGCGCAAAGGCTTTTCTTTCAAGACTGCGCTGAAATTCGATAGCCGCTCTCACGTCACCGCAAAAATCGGCAGGCGACACCGAAACCGCCACCGCAGAGTTGGCGTTTCTTCCGTCTCTGGCGTATCGGCTCATACCGTTTACTACTACGCCGCCCTCCTCGGACGCCGCGGCGACTACCTCGCCTCCCGGGCACATACAGAATGTATATACCCCTCTTTCGCCCTTTGTATACGAAAGGTTATATTCGCCCTTCCCAAGCTTTTCATGACCTGCACAGTCACCGAAAAGCGCCTTATCTATATCCTCTTGAAGGTGCTCTACGCGCACGCCAACCGAAAAAGGCTTGGGCGCGATACAAAAACCCTTACTCATAAGCATTTCATAGGTGTCTCTTGCGCTATGTCCCACCGCAAGAACGCAGACTCCGCACTCGATATCGCCAAGGCTTGTTTTTGCCACAAGATTTTTACCCTTTTCACAGACAGAATCAAGACGGCAATTATACAGAAGCTTACCGCCAAGGCGCTCTATCTCATCAAGAATATTTGAAACCACACCGCGAAGAATATCCGTACCTATATGCGGCTTTGCCTTGGTAAGAATATCCTCGGGCGCACCGAAATCCTTAAAGGTCTTAAGCACAAAGTTACAGTTAGCGTCACCGATACGGGTGACGAGCTTTCCGTCAGAAAACGTGCCCGCGCCCCCCGCGCCGAACTGAATATTCGTTGCCGAATTGAGCACTCGAGTCTTATAAAATCTCTCAACCTCCGCGACACGCTCATTCACAGAAGCGCCTCGATCTATGATTATCGGTTTATATCCGTTTTGAGCGAGAAGCAACGCGGCAAACATTCCGCAAGGACCCATTCCCACCACCAAGGGCGGTGCGAACATCGCCTCATCTCCAAAAGATATGCTCGGCTCTTCCTCCGAAAAAACGCGTACAGACCCGCGCGCCAACGCCGCTTCGTTTACGCTGATCGGCGCCTCGGAGCGAGCCACCACCGAGCAAACCACACGTATATCGTTCTTTTTGCGCGCGTCTATCGACTTTTTATAAAGGCGAAAATGAAGCGGTGCGGGATCTACTCCGGCACGCTTCATTCTCTGCTCTGCGTTATTTATTATCTCCACCTCGTCAGACGCAAACGGCAAGGAGATATTTGACACTATAAATGCGGCAGCTTTTATTTTCCCCATAATCACTCCGCAAGGTGAAGCACCGACGTTACTCCGTCATCACGCAACGGAAGCGTTGAGGGCGTCGACGCGTTGATATTAGCTATTATAAGCCAAAGGATAAAGGCTACAACAACGCAAGCTATTATGGATATTATCTTTTCCTTTTTCGTCGTCTTTTCGGAGAAATTATCGTCGCCGTTTTCGGAAATGGCTCTCATGCTTCCCGTATCCTGAAGCCTTATCTCTGCCGTACTTTGGAGCTTTATATCAGTGGTATTCTGAAAATTTTGATTTTCCATATTATTCCTCCGTTAGCCGTAAGGAAGTCGAACACATAAGGTTTTGGTCGAAAAATAACGGTGTATGCTTCCGAAAAAACACTTGCAATATCTTACATTGCTTCGTATTTTTTCGTTGCCTCCCCTCGCTATTTTTTTCGTCCAAAACTGCTTCGCACCCTTCGGCGATTAAATTTTTGATAGATTTTGGTGTAATTAGTCGCAGTGGAGTACCAACTCCACAAGACTAAGCGCGACGAAAGATACTAAAATTTATCGTCGCAGGGCTTGTGGGTTCGATTCCCTTACGGCTAGGCAAGAGAGAATAAATCCGAACTCGGTTTTGCAAGGCAAATATTTGTATATGCTTCGGTAAATTTCCTTGCAATATCCGCATATTGCCGCAAAAATTTATCTCGCATATCCTAAATATTTGCTCTTTCAAAACTCGTAGACCCTCAAGCCTTAATTTTTGTGTGATTTTGGTGCTTGGCGAACGCCGCCAAGTGTGGACTTTGCAAGTGAGACAAGTGCCATAAAGCGCCGAAAATTCAGGCTTTAGGGCGGGTTCGGATTATTCTCTCTTGCCTACCAACTCACACAACTTCGCCGTCATTTCTACCCATGCGGAACGGAAATTGCTTTTGATTGCATCGCGAACCCACCTCACGTGCACCGCGCGGCGCAATAAAACGACACTTTTCCTCTGTTCAGTATCAATGTATTTGAACAGAATATCGCACTTGCGCATTTTAATGCGTTCCTCATTTCCGATCAACCGATAGCTTATTATACCATAAAATTCATTTAATTGCAAGATTACTGAACAAAATACTGCCTTTTCTTTGCTTAATGCAGAGTAGTTAATTTTCAGTTTGCTCTATGCTGATTTGTAGTTGGTGAGCCCCCGTCGCGTTTTGCGACGGGGGCTCGGTAATGTCCGGCCATAGGGCGATTTGTTATCAAAGAAGTAACAAATTTGTTATATCAAAACTCCATTACAATGATCCACCTCATGCTGAATGATCTGAGCCGTCCAGCCGATGTAGGTTTTCACGCGCGTTTGCATCTCCAATGTCTGATACTGCACCTTGATGGATTTATAGCGTTTACAAGGTCTCGGACCGCCGAGAAGCGACAGACAGCCTTCCTCGGTATTGTATGCGCCGTCTTTCTTGATAATTTCGGGGTTGAGCATCACGGTATACGTAGGAGCTCGTCCACTCTCGTCAAGAAAGGCGATGATGCTCTTACGCACGCCAATCATATTCGCCGCCATACCGACGCATTCTTCTTTGTGTGCCATTAGCGTATCAAGCAAGTCCTGTGCAACCTGCAAATCTTCTTTCGTTACGACCTCCGACTTTCCCGCAAGAAATATCGGGTCGTGCATTAGTTCTTTAATCATGGGAACTCACTCTTCTTCATCAATATTTGTAGGCATTTGACCAATAAATTCAAATAACTCTTTGGAAACTACAAAAGGCATAGAAAATGCATTTACAACAATACCAACCGTTTCCTTTTTACCCATCGCGTAAGACATTGCATCGAAAAAATGCATTTCTACTTTGCTGAAATTATTGCCATATTTGCCCATTTCTTCGATACTTGAAAACACAGGGTAAAATTTATCCTCCCCATTCTGAAGAATATCAGGTTCAAATTTCATATCGTCATCCGTACTTACTAAATCGCCTTCCTTAGAAGAAAGAAATTTCTCTACATCGATATTACTCACTTGCATTGTGCCGGGAACCCAAACATAGCTGTCTCTCAAACAATGAAGAACTGAAATAAGACTCAACTCATTTCTATCATTCTCAAATTGCTCTATCAACGCCTTCAATACTCTGCCGCTTTTTAAAGTTTCTCTTTTCACTCCTATATCTATCCCTGACCCTTTCATAATAATCACTAGTATATTTTCAAATTTTATTTGTATGTCTCACAAATCCGCACGAGTATTTCTTCATCCGCCGGGC
The DNA here is from genome assembly GCA_045660295.1 of Eubacteriales bacterium. Lineage (GTDB taxonomy): Bacteria > Bacillota > Clostridia > Oscillospirales > CAG-272 > RGIG8775. The sequence goes on along the minus strand of JAZRDN010000044.1, from coordinate 2,543 downwards.
AGAACTCGTAGTTAGGTATCTCGCTTGGTGTGATCCATTTGATATCGTTGTGCTCCAACTTCTGCGGTTTGCCCTCGACAATCGTAGCGTTGAACAATGTCAAGTGTACCGTCAAATCGGGATATTCGTGGACTACATCCATAAACATATCACCGACCGAAAGTGTGACAGCGAGTTCTTCTTGGCACTCGCGGATGAGCGCCTGTTCTTTTGTTTCGCCAAGCTCGACCTTGCCGCCAACGAACTCCCAAAGGAGGCCTCTCGCCTTGTGTGCCGGGCGTTGGCATATCATAAATTTATCCTTGTCCCATATCAGTGCTGCAACTACTTCAGTCATTTATCCCACCGTTAATTTATTAGTTTTCTTTATGAACTTTGCCGGTATAGGCGTATCCATGTGCCAAACAACGTTCATCGGTCTAGAACCTTCGTGCTTCATATAAGTCACTGTTCCAAGGAATACGAAAGGTTGAGGTCCAAACTCATCCGATTTTCGTTCTCTTACAAACAAAAGAGCGTATCCATTTTTGCCATTTCGAGATCTATATCTCTTGCCTGTAGGGGAGGTATCCGACGTTGTACTTTGGCTCTGCCAATGGAACATATTTTCATTTATCGAATAATCATTATACGCTGTTGTAGGTGAGTAAAACTTATCCGATTTATTAAGCGTTGTGAGGAATATATCCGTATCCTTTTCTGATAAGTACTTAACTCCCTCTGATACGCTGTAGTTTTCCAAGAAATCAAGTCCAGCCAGAAGCTGAGCTCTAGTATAAGCACAATGAACTTCAAGAGGACAAGCATATGACAAATTAGCGGGACCGGTCACAATATTGATACGATCGAACGCATAATCCATCAACTGCAGGAATTCATTGTAAATCTCATGATTCTTTTTGAATTCGATAATTCCTTCAAGCTCATTTTCAAAGCCAACAGTTTCCGCAGGCTTTTCCCAGACTGATACGTAAAGCATCTTCCACATAAGCTGTTCGTTTTTGCTTAGCCTCTCCCACTGCAAACCTTCAGCAATAGGAAGATTGTCGCGCAAATACGAAATCCATTTAGGAGAGTCCATAGTACTTAACCTATATAGAATATTGTACGCCGATTCGCTTAAAGTTTCGTTTGTGGGTTCCGTATCAAGTGCAATATGGCAAAGATCATTAAACGTTACTTTTTTATTGTAGATCTGACGCGGATTGATATTATAGTAATTCAAGAAATTGACCAAATTCAACGGCATTCCTGTGTCGCCTTCAAAAGTCGCTATTCTATCTACCAGTCCACGCTTTGAATTAATTGCTTTTTTAATATTATCAAGAACGTATTTCGCCGCCTTCTTTTCAAGCTGTACGTAACAACCTTTAGGAAGAGAAACAAAACCGTCTTTTATTTCCTTAGCAACGCTTCGCGTAGCATTGGACAATAACGCTGCGAATTTATCCTCGAAGTTATATCTCTTATTCGCTTGACCAATAAAGTCCAATACAGTCAAGCACTCCTTATCTTCTGATAAGCGAAGTCCACGACCAAGCTGCTGTAAGAATATCGTTAATGATTCTGTAGGACGCAGGAAAAGAACGGTGTTGACTTCGGGTATATCCACACCTTCGTTATAAATATCGACGACAAATATGAAGCGCACTTCGCCTGACACCAATTTTTGTTTTGCAGTTTTTCTTTCTTCGTCGGGCGATTCACCTGTCAAAAATATAGAAGATATGTTATGACCGTTAAAATACCTGGACATATATTCCGCATGTTCAACAGACACGCAGAAACCAAGTCCTTTAACGTCGTTAATATCCGTCACGTATTTTAATAGAGATGAAATAACCAAATCCGCACGGCGATCTGCTACCATTCCGCTCAGAGTATAAATTCGAGACAACTCTCCTTTATCATAACCGCCTGCCGCCCATTTCAAGGTATCAAGATCAACGTTATCCGTAACACCAAAATACTGGAATGGACAAAGAAGCTTACGATCGATAGCTTCAGGAAGACGAATTTCGGCCGCAATACGATCATTAAAATACGATAAAACACTCTTACCGTCCATACGCTCCGGAGTTGCAGTCAATCCCAGCAAGATCTTCGGATTGTAGTAAGAGAGTAATTTTTGATAGGTAGGCGCCGCCGCGTGATGGAATTCATCGACAATGATATAATCATAAAAATCGGAAGTAGTTTTTTCTGTAAAAGACTGCGAGTTGAAAGTCTGAATGGATATGAAGAGATTATCTATGCTGTCCGGTTTATAGTTACCAACAAACATTTCTCCAAAGTTGGCATCTTTCAATACTGCACGGAAAGTATACAGGCTCTGTTTAAGAATCTCTTCACGATGTGCTACGAACAATAATCTACAAGGCTTGTCCGGATTCTCTTTACGGAAACGCTTATAATCCAACGCTGAAATAACGGTCTTGCCTGTTCCGGTTGCAGCAACAACGAGATTTCGATTATAACCACGAACCTTTCGTTCTGCCTCTAGCTTATCCAATATTTCCTGCTGATAGGAATATGGTGTTATA
>JAZRDN010000043.1:0-206134 GCA_045660295.1 Eubacteriales bacterium | reverse complement strand
AATGTGTTATGCACGCCGCCAGCGTTCATCCTGAGCCAGGATCAAACTCTCGAATGTTTGTATTTAATCTCAGTCACCTGAGTTCAAATCTTCTTTCGAGTGCTTTTTCTAGCTTCTCTTACTTTTGTTTGAGTTGTATTTTTTCTCTCAGAAATTTTCGAGTTCCGTTCTCGCACATACTTATTATGCTTGTACTTCTCTCTTCGTTGTTCAATTTTCAATGACCGTTTCGCTGCCCCGTTTTCGCGACAGCTTTGTTATTATATCACAACCTCCTCGCTTTGTCAATACCTTTTTCAAAGTTTTTTTAACTTTTTTGAAGAAAATTGCGATACAACGTCATCTCGCGACGACTTAAATATTCTACCACTTTCTCAAACATTTGTCAATAACCAGATACCTCAAAGTTAGCCAATTCAAAACGCTTTGTTTTGTGCATTTTGCACATACAACATTCTAAAACGAATATAATGCGCCGTTTTGGGCAGACACTAACCATACAAAACATATTAACAAGGGATACCAAAATGACAAATATACTTTTTAGAACCATAATAATATATTTATTCCTGATAACGATAATGAGGCTTATGGGCAAGCGCCAATTAGGCGAGCTTGAGGTCTCGGAGCTGGTGAGCACGCTTTTACTCTCGGACATAGCCGCGCTTCCGATCACCGACCAAAACATTCCGTTGGTATACGCAATAATCCCGATAATTCTGATAACCACATTTGAAATCTCTTTATCGGTATTACTGACAAAAGCGCCGACGCTTAAAAATCTCATTTCCCCTCGCCCCAGCGCGTTGATAAGGAAAGGAAAAATAGACGCCAAGGAAATGTCGAGAAACAGGATCTCCATAGACGAGCTTTTCAGCGAATTAAGGCAAAAAGACGTAAGCGACATCTCGGAAGTAGAGTACGCCATAATGGAGCAAAACGGAAAAATAACAGTAATAAAAAAGCGCGCATATTCCCCGCCCACCTTAACCGACATGGGAATAAGCGCCCAAGAAAGCGGCATTTGCCACATAATAATAGCCGACGGAAGAATCGACAAGCACGGATTAAAGCAATCAAAAAAGAGCCGCGAATGGCTCACGGGATATCTCAGCGCAAAAAAGCTGTCGCCAAACGACGTATATATAATGACGATTGACGACACCGACAAAATAAAAATAATCCAAAGGAGCGATGTTATAAAATAATGAAGGCTTTTTTTATAATCACAGCCGCCTGTGCCCTCATGCTCACGAGCATAACTCTCAACAGCATATACGTACGCGATTTCTCAGAGAGTGCGCATGAGCAGCTCAGTCATATAGATTTTGACAGTGAAAATCGCGTAGAGAAATTATCCGACCTCACGGCATTTACCCATAAGCATTTAAAAAGGATAGAATTTGCCGTTCCGCACACAAAAAGCTCGCTGATAAAGGATCACCTTGACCTACTAAACGAATACGCCAAAAGCGGCGAAAGAAGTGAATTTCAAAAAACGCGCATTTTATTAATGAACTTATTAAAAGAAATAGGAGAGCTTGAAAAAACGGCTCTTTTCAATATTCTTTAACCAAAAAGAACATCATCAAGCTCTAAGAACGTTTCTATAACAGGACATCCGAGCTTTTCGAGCGCCGTTCTCCCCTGGTGACCGCCGCAATAGAGCAAACAATCGGCGCCAATTGCTTGCGCGGTCTCAAAGTCATGGTCGGTATCACCTATGAAAACAACCTTTTCATTTTGGTGTCGCTCACGCCACGCGCGCGCCAAAGCTGTTTTATTAACCGCATGGATATTATCAAGCCCATACACGCCGTCGAAAAACTCCGACACGCCAAGCATAGCGAGTTGCTTTTTCAGCATATTGATCTCGGTAGCCGAAATAAGACTTTGCCCCATGCCGCTTCCTTTTATCTTTTCAAGAAGTCTCACCACTCCGTCGTTGACAGGCGCGCAAGGAACACGCGACATATACTCATCAACCCACTCCACGGCGACGTCGGCATAGTTCTCCTTAGTGAAATCAAAGCCCAGTCTCTCATAATATTTTATTATAGGAAAGCCAAAAACGCCGCGATAGTCATCGACGCTGTTTAAAGTTGGAAGTCCACGCCTTGCCAGCAAGACATTCACGCTATCGATACCAACCGAAACGTCGTCAAGTATTGTACCGTTAAAATCCCATATTACATGTGTATATTTCATACTTTATCCTTTTTGCAAAAAGGAAACGCCAAAAGGCGTTTCCTTTATTTTTGTTTTATAAGTGTCAAGATGTGTAGCCCATATCCTTGCACCACATATGGTAAAGGGCATATACAGAGAAGTTATATTCGATACCTTCGGTGAGGTTAAGCATAGCCTTTTGGTAAATTTCCTTGAAATATTCCGCATTACCACCCTCGATGAGAGAAGTGAGACGGGAAATTGTCGCATCAAGCTCCTCAATGCTCTTACAAGCGGCGATCTTTTCCTCAAACTCACGCGAAGCCTTATTTACCACGTCTATGTTCTTAAGGTCGGGAAGGTCCTCATTCTTAAGCTCAAAGCCAAGTGTGGGGTTAGCCACAACGTCAAGGTCCTGCTTCTGAGCGTAGAGCCAAGTATTCTGATCCATGCCGTTATCCGCATCGGGGTACGCTACAAACATGTTACCTGTCTTGAACACATCCATAACGTAGAGATTGTCTGATGTACGGTTTGCGCACTCGTCGTCATTAAGCTCATAGTTCGTTCCCTTGATACCGTACTGGAGAAGGTTTCTGAACTGAGAGTTTGTGTTGAGGTGTGTAATAATTTCCATACACTTATCAACGTCGGTCGTAAAGGAAGAAACAGCAAACATACTGCTGAACAGGTCTTCCTGTGTAGCAACGGGATACTCAATGATAACACTGTAGTAATCCTCGCTGTAAGCCTCTATATCCTTACCCGAGCCCTTGATAACTCCGACAGCGAAATCGTTTGTAGAGTTTTCAGCTCCATAGTAGCCGTTAAATTCGATAGTCTTAAGCGCCTTAAGCTGATTTACAAAGCTCTGATCCTTAAGAATACTTCCGAAAGAGTAATAACCGGGACTCAAAACAATCTTAGAAGTATAATCCGCATTGTAGGTTGCGCCCAGAACAGAGAATTTCTCGGGATCTATGGTAAAGGTCTCAAAGCCATCAGCGTCGCTAACGTAGTCAACAGACCAGAAATGAACGTTTGTATAGCCTCTGTAGCTATCACACCAAACGGGGTCAACGCCCTGCTCGTATTTTGCGACATCCTCTATAAGACTGAGCGCGCTGTGAAGATCGGTGATCTGGGAAATATCGGAATACTTATCACAAATCGCCTTATTTACAAGAAGCGCTGTATACTCGCCGACAACCGTATTATTGGGAATAGCGAAATAACCGTTCTCAGTCTTTGCAGCGCTGAGGAACGCAGGATATATGTAAGATGTAAGCTTCTTTGCTACGCCGCTCTTGAGTGCGGAGTCAAGCGCGGAGAGCCATCCCTTATCTATGTACTCAAGATACTTGTCGTAGCTACCGATAAAGAGAATATCCACCTGATCGGGTTCCGCTACGGGGTAAACGTCAACGTCTATCTCTTCCTCGTCCTCGGTTTCAACTACGGGAGGCTCAATGTAAGCGGCGTGATCGGGATACTGAGCGATAAATTTCTCGTAAACGATCTCCGCATCGGTAACACCGTTCTTTCTCTCGGTTCTCTGGAATCTCTTATATTCCTTATTAGCGGCATCGCGAAGCTCAACAAGAAGCTCGGTATTCGCAAGCTTTTCCTCGAGAATATCGTAATACTGATCCTCGGTATAGTAAAGCACGTCAAGCTGTGTCTTATATTTAGCCTTAGTGATCTGGTTGATCTCCTCCTCAACAGCGTTATACTGTTCGATTCTCATGTCAACCGTAACCTTTTCGGTATCACTGAGCGCGGCATATTCTTCATCAGTGTAATATACTTTCTCCTCGGTTACAACGAGCATTGTAAGCGTTGTTGTACCGGAATCGGTCTCATCAGTAGCATCTTCGCTCGAGCAAGCGGTGAAAACACCGAGCACCATAACAAGGCACAGAAGCAAAGAAATCAGTCTTTTGTTCATAATTTTCCCCATTTCTCCGGCGGCAGATTTTCAAAGAGACCGACCGCCGCCGCAGGTTGACGCCGTCTCCGTAAATATTCGTAATCACTTCCGTTATTTATTAATAAATAACGACAGACATACTTTTAACTTTTACTATTTTACACCAAATTGTCCTTTATGTCAAGTTAATTTTTTGTGACTAAAATTTCCAATTAACTGCTTTAGGCGTGGTTTTGGCGAATAAAATAGTTATATTAACCAAATACAAAAAGTTTTTTTGTAAAAACCACACAATTTGTTAGGCAGATTGTCAAATGATCAACCTCGATTTTTGTTCAACCAGCACAAAATCAATCAAGGAAGCCTTTAAGGTGACGAGCGCGGCTCGGATGACGGAGCTTACGGAGCGCCTTTGCCTCTATCTGACGTATTCTCTCACGGGTTATATCAAACTCCTTACCCACCTCTTCAAGCGTTCTCGATCTTCCATCGTAAAGTCCGAAGCGAAGCTTTATAACGTGGGCTTCTCTGTGGGTCAGCGTATTAAGCTCGCGCTCGATAACCTCACGCAAGATGGTTGCCGAAGCCACCTCTGCGGGCTCTGGAGCGTCCTCGTCGGGGATAAAGTCACCAAGGTGGCTATCCTCTTCCTCGCCGATAGGGGTTTCAAGAGACACGGGATCCTGCGCGATCTTCATTATCTCGCGCACCTTTTCGGCGCTCATGCCCATCTTATCGCCAAGCTCGTCTGCAGTAGCCTCGCGTCCAAGCTCCTGAAGCATCTGACGCGAATATCTTGACACCTTATGGATAGTCTCAACCATATGAACGGGGATACGGATAGTTCTCGCCTGATCCGCGATCGCTCTTGTAATCGCCTGTCTTATCCACCAGGTTGCGTAGGTGGAGAATTTGAAGCCCTTATCGTAGTCGAATTTATCGACCGCCTTCATAAGTCCGAGATTTCCCTCTTGAATAAGGTCAAGGAAAAACATTCCCTTTCCCACATAACGCTTAGCAATACTTACAACAAGTCTGAGATTCGACTCCACGAGCTCGCCCTTCGCTTTATCCTTAAGCTCCTCGTCGTTGGAATTCGCCATGATCTCGGCAAGCTCCTTTTCTCTCTCTGGGGTAAGAAGCGGAACCTTACCGATCTCCTTGAGATACATGCGAACGGGGTCGTCGATGGAAAGACCCTCCTGCTCGAGGATCTTTTCCATGTTTTCACTCTTGGCAAATCTCGCGACCTCGTTTTCTATCTCAGCCGCCTCGCTCTGGTCTGCGTCACTCTGGAGAGATATACCGTTATCCTCAAGTGTTTCGTAGAGCTTATCAAGGGAATCCATATCGAAATCGAGTTCTTCTATAACCTCGTCGATATCGGCGCTTGTAAGCATTCCGTTATTTTTCTTACCCTTCTGTATAAGATCCTCCACGCCGATCTTCTTTTCGCCGTCGTTGTGCTTTTCCATATGTTCTTTTTCCTTCCTTGCAATGAATTTGTTGACATTTATTATGTGTTATCGGTTTTCTTTGCCATGCGGTCGCGCTTAGCCTTGATAATATCCTCAAGTCCGCCGCCCGACTCATTGCGCTTAGCGTTTTTAAGAGCCTCTACATTTGACACCAGAACTCTTGTGCCGTTATCGGTGAGAGATTCGCGCATCTGCAATATTTTCTGTATTCTTCCCATCTCGTCGGCGTTGAAATCCTCGCCCATGATAATCATGGAAAAGCCGCCCTCCGAGCTGTGAAGCTCCATCATTTTTTCGAATATCCTTCTCCCCAGCGCGGTAAAGAAATCGTTCGGCGAAAGCTCTATTTTTCCGTTTTTCACCGCCTCGCGGTGCTCGTCGTACATCAGAAGCATTCCGAGTATCGCTTCCTCCGCCGCGTTTGCCGCCACGTTCCTAACGGCATCGGGATTGACTCTGTCGCCGTAATTTCTTACAGAAAGTTTGATATTCTGAAGCTCCTTGCGCTCTTCTTCTTCCCTGCGCTTTCTTATTTCGCGTTCAACGCTGTTCTTAAGAATTTCGGGTGTGAGTCCGAGCGTCGGGGCAACATGGGTAACGTATATTTCGCGCTCGACGGGGGACGCCACGCCTGCGATTATGTTACATATCTCGTTTGAAGCCTTAACTCGGTCGCCCGCCGCCGTAAGGTCGTATTTTGCAAACACGGCATTTGACTTGAAATCAAACCACGTGCGGCTTTCGTCAAGCGCCAGCTTAAGCCTGTCCGCGCCGAATTTCTTTATGAATTCGTCAGGATCCTTTGCGCCCTGTAGCTTTAAAATTCTAACGTCAAGACCGACCTCGCTCAATATTTTTATCGAGCGTTCTGCCGCGCGCTGTCCCGCTTCGTCGGAATCGTAGCTGACCACTACCTTTTTTGTATATTTGGTCATAAGCCTTGCCTGCTCGGGGGTAAGCGCCGTACCAAGCGTTGCCACGGCGTTTTGGAAGCCTGCCGCGTGCATAGCAATAACGTCCATATATCCCTCGCAGAGAATAAGCTTATCCTCGCAATGGTTTTTCGCGTAATTAAGAGCAAAAAGATTTTTACTCTTCTTAAAGCCGGGCGTATCCGAAGAGTTGAGATACTTGGGCTTTGAGTCATCCATAACACGTCCGCCAAAAGCGATAATGTTTCCCGTAACATCTATTATCGGAAAGATAACTCGGTTGCGAAAATAGTCGTACGCTCTGCCCGTTTTAGGGCTTTTACCGCACAAAAATCCTGTTATCATTTCTTCCTCGGTATATCCCAACCCTTTAAGATGATTAGTCAACATTCCGAAATTATTGGGAGCAAAACCAAGTCCAAAATGCTTTACAACCGCATCGCTGAGCCGTCTTTCCTCCCTAAGATACGCAAGTCCCTCCTTGCCGTACTGTGGGTCATTAAGGCAAGCTCTGAAGAACTTTGCCGCCTCGCGGTTCATATCGTACAGGCGGTTTCTTGACATAGCCTCGCGCTGATATTTTTCATCGCGCGGTATCGCAACGCCCGCTCTTTGAGCGAGAAATTCCACAGCTTGAACGAAATCAAGATTTTCCGCCTTTTGCACAAATGTTATCGCGTTTCCGCCCGCTCCGCAACCAAAGCAGTAAAACATTTTCTTTGCGGGAGTAACTGTAAATGAAGGCGTTTTCTCGTTATGAAACGGACACAGCCCCAGAAGGTTAGAGCCCGTTCGTTTTAGGCTGACATACGAGCCGACAAGCTGCTCTATATCGGTGCGGTAAACTATCTCCTCTATTACTTCTCTCGGTATTCCTCTCGCCATTAACCTCTCCAAACCTCGGGAATAAACAATTCCTTATATTTTTCGATAGCAAATCTGTCAGTCATTGCCGAAACGAAGTCACACACGCAACGCTCGACAGACTCGTTTGCGGCGTTTCTGAAATAAAGCTCGGGCATTTCATAGGGGTTTTTAACGTAATATTCAAAAAGTCGCACCAGTATCTCTTTAGCCTTACTTTCCTCACTCTTCGCCTTGGGGTTGGTATAAACGTTTTCAAACATAAAGTCGCGCAGGCGGTTTGTGGCCTCCATAACGTCATGCTCCATACCTATGGCGTTTTTATCGGTGCTGTATCTGATAACCGAGGTTACCATGGTGTTTATACGTTTTCCGTGGGCGTCGCCGAGTATCTCTCGGATATCGGATGGGATATCCTCGTTTTCGAGTATTCCCGCACGGCGCGCGTCGTCAATATCGTGATTAATATAGGCTATTCTGTCGGCAAACTTAACTATGACACCCTCAAGAGTAGAAGCCATATGGCTACCTGTATGGTTTACGATGCCGTCCCTTACCTCGTATGTAAGGTTAAGCCCCTCGCCGTTATTCTCCAGTCTTTCAACAACTCTGAGGCTTTGCTTATAGTGGGTAAAATCGGGGGAATAGCACTTTTGCATAGCGTCCTCGCCGGCATGTCCGAAGGGAGTATGTCCCAAGTCGTGCCCCAGACCTATCGCCTCGCACAAGTCCTCGTTAAGGCGCAGGGCACGCGCAATAATGCGCGCGATCTGCGTAACCTCAAGGGTATGAGTAAGACGTGTTCTGTAATGCGCGTCGTTGGGTGCAAGGAACACCTGCGTTTTATTCATCAGGCAACGGAACGACTCGGAATGTATTATCCTGTCGCGGTCACGCTGAAATTCGGTACGGTTATCACAAGGCGTATAAGGGTGCTCACGTCCCTTGGTATTCACCGTTAAAAAAGCGTACTCTGAAAGCGTACTTTTTTCACGCTCCAAAAACAGATCGCATACGTTTGACATCAATTATCCTCCGAAAATTCTACAAGCAGTAAGCTAACACAATAACAACTGGTACACTAATACATCATTAAAGATACGAAAAAAAAGTGAAAAACACTCTTTTTAAATTTAATTTTTTTAATTTTTTTATTTTTTCGCTTTTTAGTTTGACATTTTTCGCATGATTGGAGAGTTATAATAGGACAAGGACAGCGAAAGGGGCTGATAAAATCCAAACGGTTTACGCGGATCTGCTTTTTTTAATAAATTTCAGCATGGACTTTTTGTGCATGTTTTTGGTAACCAAGCTAACGTCAAGATGCTTGTCCTACCCACGCGCGATAGCCGGAGCGACGCTCGGCGGCGCTTATTCGGTGGCAATACTGTTTATGCCACCCTTGGGAAGGTTTGAGATCATACCCGATATTCTATGCTGTTTGCTTATGTGCCTTATAGTTTTCGCAAGAAAAAACGACACGCTCGGCACGCTCGCCCTCAACACTGTTACATATCTGCTGGCGTCAATGCTCTTGGGCGGAATAATGACGGCGGCGTTCAATCTTTTAAACAGCTCGGGAATAGGTCTCGATGGCTCGAACGGAGAGGATATACCCACATGGCTTTTGCTTTCGGTTGGTGTAGTTTCGGTTATTTCCACCTACGCGGGCGGACGTTTCTTAAAGCGCCGCGCCGCAGAGAGGCAAGCTGAGATAGCGGTAACGTTATGCGACGTGACCGTTACCATTCGAGCCATGTGCGACAGCGGAAATCTTTTGCGAGACAGTGTAAGCGGACGTGCCGTGATAGTTGCGGACAACAGGTATATAAGCAGTTTTTTCAAAAAAAGAACGGCGTTTTCAACGGATGACGTAACTGCCCTTAACGGCGATATCAGGCGCAGGATAGCACTTATTCCCTGCTCCACCGCAAACGGAAGCGGCACTATGGTCGCGTTTCGCCCTCAAAAAGTAATTGTCAAAACCGACAGACGCGAAAAAGAGGTTGACGCGCTGATAGGTTTTGCGGAAATAAAATGCGCCGCCCCCGATTGCTCGGCTCTCATCCCCCCCGAGCTGCTTTAAAGCGCATCGGCGCGCTACGCCACAGGAAAGGTCTATATATTTTATGAAGAAATTAATTCTCAGATTCAAGAATTTTATAAGAAAGATATTCCGCAAAAAGAAAGGGCTGTATTACATAAACGGTCCAGAAACGCTTCCCCCGCCGCTTTCAAAGGAGGAGGAAGCCGCCATTCTCGAAGCTCCCGAAATAACTCAAGAGGGGCGCGACAGACTGGTGGAGCACAATCTGCGTCTTGTGGTATACATAGCCAAACGCTTTGAAAACACGGGAATAGGCATTGAGGATCTGGTTTCTATTGGAACGATAGGGCTTATCAAGGCGATAAACACCTTTTGTCCCGACAAAAACATAAAACTCGCCACGTATGCATCAAGATGTATAGAAAATGAAATACTTATGTATATAAGAAAATTTTCAAACACAAGAACCGAGATTTCCATAGACGAGCCGTTGAACGTGGACTGGGACGGCAACGAGCTTCTTCTTTCCGACGTATTGGGAAGCGAGGAGGACAGCGTGTCCTACGAGCTTGAGCAATATGAGGAAAGAATGGTTATACGACGAGCCGTGGCAGCGCTTGACCCACGTGAACGCGAGATAATCGAAATGCGCTACGGACTGGGCGGAAAGGATGAGCTTACGCAAAAGGAGGTCGCCGAAAAGCTGGGTATCTCACAATCATATATTTCCCGTCTTGAAAAGAAAATAATCGCAAAATTGCGCGACGACATCGCCGATAAGCTGTGATTTTCAAGATTTTTTAAATTTTTTTAAGTTTTTTTTCAAAACCCCTTGCAATTTAGTCAAGAATATGATATAATATCAGCAATTGTGAATATTTGTATTGCAAAGTGAGGTGTAAATAAATGAAGACAGGAATCCATCCTAACTATGAAGAGGTAACCATCAAGTGCGCTTGTGGTGAAACTGTTACAACAAAGTCCACAGCAGGCGGAGAAATGAGAGTTGAAATTTGCTCAAAGTGCCATCCCTTCTTCACCGGTAAGCAGAAATTCGTTGATGCCGGCGGTCGTGTTGACAAGTTCAAGAAGAGACTTCAGGCAAGCAAGTAATTGCTATTTGGCAAAATCACATCGAAGCAATCGGGCAAGTTGTGTCATGACATAACTTGCCCTTATTGTTTCCTCTCCGTAAACTTCGCAAGTGAGACAAGTGCCATAAAGCACTGAAAATTCAGGTTTCAGGGCGGGTTCGGATCATTCTCTCTTGCCTAAAGGAGGTAATTTTATGGAAGAAAAGATAATAAAGGACAGCCGCGCGGTGCTTGTATCGCTCTGCACCGACAATTCAAAGCTCAAAGAGGTTGAAACCAGCCTTGACGAGCTTGCCAGACTTCTTGACACCGCGGGAGGCGAAGAGATCGCGAGGCTTATACAGAACAAGGACACGCCCGACGTACGGACCGTCATAGGAAGCGGAAAGGTTGCCGAGCTTAAGCAGATATGCGAAGCAAACGAGGTTAAGCTGGTAGTATTTGATATCGACCTCTCCCCTTCTCAGATAAGAAATCTTGAAAACGAACTGGGTGACGTAAACGTCATCGACCGTTCGATGCTTATTCTCGACATTTTCGCGCTTCACGCGGTAACGGGCGAGGGTAAGCTGCAGGTCGAGCTTGCACAGCTTAAGTACACCGCGCCCAGACTTATGGGCAAGGGTAACGAAATGTCACGACTCGGCGGCGGTATAGGCACGAGAGGTCCTGGTGAAACAAAGCTCGAAAGCGACAGACGTCATTTACAACGAAGAATAACCGCGCTTGAAAGCGAGCTTGAGATACTTGACAAAAACCGACGCACCATGCGCGCCTCGCGCGACAAGAGCGGCATCACCAAGGTGGCTATCGTAGGATACACCAATGCGGGCAAGTCTACTCTTTTGAACAGGCTGACCGATGCGGGAATACTCGCTGAGGACAAGCTATTCGCTACGCTTGACCCCACAACGAGAAAGCACGAGCTTCCCGGAGGCGAGACAGTGCTTCTTACCGACACGGTAGGTTTTATCAGAAATCTCCCCCATCATCTTATCAAGGCGTTTAAATCAACTCTTGACGAGGCGGTATACGCCGATATTTTAATGATACTCATTGACGCTTCGGACGAGGAGTTCCCCGCGCAGCTGGGGGTTACGCAACAGATTCTCGGAGAGCTGGGCGCGGCAGACAAACCCACGATCTACGTTTTCAACAAGTGCGACCGAGGCATGGTATGTCCCCCCTCGGCGGTCATTAATACAGACTCGGAAAACTATATTTGCATATCAGCGCAAAACGGAGACGGAGTAGACGGGCTTTCAGAGCTTTTGGAAAGCGTTGTTCATCAAGGAACTACACGCGCCACATTCTTCATTCCCAACTCCGAGCAAGGAGCGCTCAACAGACTCTATTCGGATGCTACGGTAGAAAGCGTGGATTACGGTCCCGAGGGCGTTACGGTAGTTGCGGTAGTGGACGCGAAGGTGCGAGGAATGTTACGCAAATACGACACCGAGCCCCCCAAGAAAAACGACGAAGAAGATTAGGCAAAAAAACGGCTAACGAAAGGCGAGAAAATGGCTGACGCTATCAAATGTTACACGACAATAAGGCGCGAGGCGAGCGCTGAATTTGAGGAAAAACGTTCGCTCTTTATCGGCTACGCCAAACCCCTCAAAAGCGAGGACGAAGCGGCGGAATTTATAAAGAAAATAAAATCAAAACACAACGACGCTACGCACAACGTTTTCGGCTACACAATGAAAAACGGCATCATCGCGCGATATTCCGACGACGGAGAGCCGCAAGGCACGGCGGGCATGCCTGTGCTTGACGTTATCCGAAAATCGGGTGTTGACGACGCCTGTGTGGTGGTAACGAGATACTTTGGCGGAACGCTTCTCGGCGCGGGCGGACTTGTACGCGCATATTCGCAAGCGACAAAGATAGCACTTGAAGCGGCGGAGATAGTCACATACGAGCCTTACACCGAGCTTTCAGTTCCCTGCTCATACTCGGACTATCAAAAAATTTCCGCCGAGCTTCCCAAGTACGGCGCTATAATCGACGACACCGAGTTTTCGGACAACGTCATGTTAAAAATTGCTGTAAAAAGCGAAATTGTTAATAGCATTTCGTCAAAAATAAGCGAAATTAGTGCGGGAAAATCAACGCCAAAAATCACAGGAGAAAGATTTGACTGCAAATAAAAAAGGCTTCATTGAAGCCTTTTTTGTTTTGGCGGAACGAGGATAATTTGCAAAACGGCAGGAGAAAGCCCCTGCCGTTTCTTATTTTGAATTGAATTAAACCCCTCTCTGGTGGCTCTTTTCGATTGCTTCCCAAAGTCCGTTGAGGTAGGATGCACCAAGCGCTCTGTCGTAGAGACCATAGCCGGGCATTGCGACCTCGTCCCAGATCATACGTCCGTGGTCAGGACGGATAGGACCGGTGAAGCCGATCTCATAGAGAGCCTTCATGATCTCGTACATATCGAACGTACCGTCAGAAGAAAGGTGGCACGCTTCCTCGAAGTCTGTAGGAGAGTTGAACTTAAGGTTACGAACGTGCGCGAAGTGTACTCTGCCCTTAAGCGATCTGATCATATCGGGAAGGTCGTTATTAAGGTTTGTTCCGTACGAACCCGAGCAGAATGTAACGCCGTTGTGAGGATCGTCAACCATCTTCATCATGCGGAGAATGTTTTCCTTATTGATGATGATTCTGGGAAGTCCGAATACGCTCCAAGCGGGATCGTCGGGGTGAATTGCCATGTTGATATCGTACTTGTTACATACGGGCATTATTGCCTCAAGGAAATACTTAAGGTTAGCGAAAAGCTTCTCGTCGTCAATATCCTTATAAAGCTCGAAAAGCTCCTTTACCTTTGCCATTCTCTCGGGCTCCCAACCAGGCATAACAGTACCGTTCATATCGCCGGCGATAGAGTCGAACATCTTCTCGGGATCGAGGGCATCAACTGCTTCCTGCGTATATGCAAGAACTGTGGATCCGTCGGGTCTCTTTCTTGCAAGCTCTGTTCTGGTCCAGTCGAATACGGGCATGAAGTTATAGCATACCATGTGGATATCAGCCTGACCGAGTCTTTCAAGAGTTGTGATGTAGTTAGCGATATGCTCATCGCGCTTAGGTCCTGCGGTCTTGATATCGTCACTGATATTTACGCTCTCGATACCGTGGATCTTAAGGCCTGCGTCCTCAACCTCTTTCTTGAGAGCGAGAATATCTTCCATTTTCCAAGCCTCTCCGGGAACTGTGTCGTAAAGTGTCGTGATAACACCTGTTACGCCGGGGATCTGGCGAATCTGCTTCAAGGTTACGGTATCGTGACCGGGACCGTACCATCTGAGTGTCATTTTCATAATTTTTTCTTCCTTTCGGTTTTATAATTCAAATTTTATCTTACAAATTTTGTTGCGAACTCGCCGTCCTTGCCCGTGAGCCTTGCGACGATCTCATTTGCCTTTTCATCCGAATCGGCTTTTATTGTATAATATATCTTGAGCTTGGGCTCTGTACCCGAGGGGCGCGCCACGATACCAAGACCGTTTGTGAACGTAAATTTAAGAACATTGGACTTGGGAAGCGTGATTATCTCCTTATTGCCGTCCATGTCCACGCTTTCGCTCTTGAGATAGTCGTTTACCTTTACAAGCTCACAGCCCATGACTTCCTTGGGCGGGTTATTACGAAGGCTTTCCATGATAGCCTTCATCTTATCCATGCCCGTGCTGCCCTCGAAGGCGAAGCTATCAACGCAATTCTTGAAGCAACCGAACTCGCTGTAAAGCTCGTTCATTCTATCGGCAAGGGTCTTACCCTCCGACTTATAGAAATTAGCCATTTCACAAATAAGCACCGAGGTAGAGATTGCGTCCTTATCTCTTACAAAGGGAGAGCAAAGGTATCCGTAGCTTTCCTCAAAGCCGAGAAGATAATTCTCCACCGCGTTCTTTTCCTCAAGAAGCGCAATCTGCTCGCCAATATACTTAAAGCCTGTAAGCACGTCAACGAGTCTCACGCCGTACTTTTCGGCAACAGCGTTGGTCATATCCGAGGTTACTATTGTCTTTACCGCCATAGGCTCTGCGGGCATTGTGCCCTTTGCGAGCTTTTCACGGCAGATATAGTCAAGAAGCATGATGCCCATTTCGTTACCGCTGATAAGGCGGTAGGAATCACCCACAGGAACCGCAGTACCTACGCGGTCAGCGTCTGGGTCGGTGGCAAGAAGTAGGTCTGCGCCCGTCTTTTTCATGAGGTCAAGACCAAGCGCAAGAGCTTCCTTGATCTCGGGGTTGGGATAGGGGCAGGTGGGGAAATTGCCGTCGGGCGCTTCCTGCTCGGCAACGATAGTCACGTCCTTAAATCCACACTTTTCGAGCGCCTTGGTAACGCACATACGTCCCGCGCCGTTAAGAGGTGTATAAACCAGCTTAAGGTCGCGCTTGATATCACGGGAGGACTTAGCGCAAGCAAGCGCGTCGTCGATAAATCCACCGATGATATCCTCACCGATATACTCTATCTTACCCTCGGCAAGCAGCTTATCGAAATCGGGAATCTCCTCAAAATAAGGAGAGCCTTGTATCTTGTCGAGTATCTTATCAGCGACTTCCTCTGTTATCTGACAGCCATCAGCGCCGTAGACCTTATATCCGTTGTATTTCGCGGGGTTATGGCTCGCAGTGACAACAACGCCCGCGGTGCATTTGAGATTTCTCACCGCGTAGGAAAGCGCGGGAGTGGGCATGAGATAGGGATAAAGCCAAACCTTTATTCCGTAGCCCGCGTAAACCGCCGCCGCGGTCTTTGAAAAGAGCTCGGAATTATTTCTGCTATCGTAAGCGATAGCAAGGCTCGCTCCCTCGCCCTCGGTCTCACATATGTATTTTGCGATACCGACAGACGCGCGCGCAACAGTATAGATATTCATTCTGTTAGTACCCGCGCCGAGGACACCGCGAAGTCCAGCCGTACCGAAGTCCAGCTCGCGGTAAAAGCGGTCGAATATCTCGTCTTCACCTATTCCGTCAAGGTCGCCCGCAAGCTCCTTGTTACCTATAACGACTTTTTTCCACATATCGTAATGCTCGTTTGTGTTCATTGATTCCTCCGAATTTTAATTTTAATATATTTTAACATTTTAATTATACACTAATTTCTCCAAAAAATCAATAGTTTTTTATTTATAGTTACACTTTTATGACGGCAAAAATCGACTTTTTTGCATTTTATATATAAGAAATCTCAAAAAAATTACATTTTTTGTCAATCTGTCAAAAAAAAACTCTTGATATTTCAAAAGTTTTTTGGTATAATGTTACATATAGAACTGTTTCAGTTTACACATCAAGAACTTATTTTCAAGGAGGAATTTTTATGGATTCTAATTTCAGACCCGATACAATGGCTCGTATCACAACCCCCGAACTTGCGGACAAGTTTATCGCAGAACAGGTTGAAGCTGTCCGCGCACAGGTAGGCAACAAAAAGGTATTGCTTGCTCTGTCGGGCGGTGTTGACTCCTCTGTTGTTGCCGCGCTTCTTATCAAGGCTATCGGCAAGCAACTCGTGTGCGTACACGTAAACCACGGCTTGATGCGTAAAAATGAGTCTGAAAACGTAATAGAAATTTTCAAAAACCAGCTTGATGCCAACCTTATATACGTTGACGCAACCGACCGTTTCCTTGACCTTCTCGCGGGCGTATCAGATCCCGAGTCCAAGAGAAAGATAATAGGCAAGGAGTTTATCGAGGTGTTCGCCGATGAGGCGCGCAAGCTTGAGGGAGTGGAGTTCCTCGCTCAAGGCACTATCTACCCCGACATTCTCGAGAGCGTAAAGCAGGCTGAGGGCAAAAAGGCAGTTAAGTCTCACCACAACGTAGGCGGTCTTCCCGAGGACCTTAAGTTTGAGCTTGTTGAGCCTATCAAGCTTCTCTACAAAGACGAGGTTCGCGTAGTCGGCGAGGCGCTTGGTCTTCCCCACGCCATGGTTTACCGTCAGCCCTTCCCGGGTCCCGGTCTCGGCGTGCGTTGCCTTGGAGCTATTACACGTGACCGTCTCCACGCGCTTCGCGAGGCTGACGCTATTCTCCGCGACGAGTTTGACAAGAACGGACTTGCTGAGAAGGTTTGGCAGTATTTCGTAGTTATTCCCGACATCAAGAGCGTAGGTGTAAGAGACGACAGCCGTTACGAGGGCTGGCCCGCAATTCTCCGCGCCGTAAACACAAAGGACGCAATGACAGCAACTATCGAGGAGATTCCATACGCGATTCTTCACAAGATAACAGAGCGAATCACAAACGAGGTTGAGGGTATCAACCGCGTGCTCTACGATATCACACCTAAGCCTACAGGAACTATTGAGTGGGAATAATTGAGTAAGGTTTTTAAGTGGCCCCGAAGATTTATTCGGAGCCACTTTTTGCCAAATTAATTTTGAGTAGAAATAATTTTAAATAATTCAACAGAGGAGGATCGAAAATATGTATCCATGGGTAATCATACTTTTTGTAATGGCAGGTGCCGTGTTTGGACTTGATTATTTACTTAGAAGAAAAAAGTGGAAGGACAATTCAAAGGGCGAGAAAATCAGTTTAATTATTAATATGCTGTCTGTTGCCCCTTATATTTTTTTGTCAGCATTAGGTATGCTATGGGGAATTACAGGCTCCGACGCCGAAACTGCTTTTGGAAAGGTATTGTATGATGCAACACTTACGCTGGGCGGAATTTACTTTATTGTTGCTATTGCTGCGGTGATTTTGTCCTTTGTTTTTCGCAAAACAGGAAAAATAAAAGCAAGTATTTGGACAAATGTAATTGCTTTTGCGTACATTGCAGTAGTGTTAACTGTTAATACCCTTGCCGGAAAAATATTGTAAGCAACTGTTATGCCTATCCTATGGTTATTTATCACCGCTGATAAGATTGTTTAAGTTATAGATAGATGCAATGGGTGTGAATAAAATTCAAGAGAGTTGGGAGTTGCCATGGTAAAAAAACTATCTTTTGTTCTGTTTTTATGTTTGATTATAACGATTGTTTTTAGTGGATGCAATACAAATAATATTAAGGAAAACACTATGGAATTTAAGTTTGAGGCGATTGATTTTTCGGAATATGAAGGTGGTTCATATTTAATGGATTTTGGCGAAATGGTGTCAGAAGAGGATGCCGCAATTGTGGAAGGAAAGCTTCTTACAGTTTTTGGTGCCCCTGCTGTTGTATCCGATAATTACGAA
The DNA here is from genome assembly GCA_045660295.1 of Eubacteriales bacterium. GTDB lineage: Bacteria > Bacillota > Clostridia > Oscillospirales > CAG-272 > RGIG8775. Next base: position 188,404 of record JAZRDN010000043.1, on the reverse strand, counting down.
AATTCCTTTAACTATATTATCCGCGCTACCGCTAACGATGGTCGAGCTACAGTATTAAACGTTTATAATGTGGGAGTAGTTCACATAGGTGCTCTCACGGAGGATGAGTTTACATTGCAAGCGGCAAATGCACTTGTCAAATATGTGAATTCAGCCAAACCGACAGACTATGAGCGAACGGTTTATTATTTGGATTTTGATTTGCAAATTGATATTTCTGTAAAAGACGGCAAGGTAAAAATCGGTCAATCTCAAATATCTGAAGAAAAAGCAAGTGAACTAATTAACAAGTGGTATAAATAATTTTATGTGATACCACTTTGATACCGTTTTTTCGTAGACTCCATAGATGAAGTGGAAAAAGGCGGTCAAATCTCCACGAAAAAACTATGTTAAAAGACCTAAATTCACTCGATATAATGCTAATTTAAGCGAGTGGGAATAATATCTACCGACTTACGAGTGCCCGAAAACCGTTGTGTTTTCGGGCACTTTTTGCACACTATATATTTATTGATACCAAGAGTGATACCCAACTGATACCTTATATAACAAAAATGCCTTCCTCATAGATTTGAAGAAGGCATTCTTTATTGTTGTAATTTATCGAAAATTTCATTCAAGAAACCCAAGGTTCAGATGTGAACGAGAGTCCCAAGATTTTCGATGCACCAATCACTTTTATCTGTTCTGGTTGTTGTTCTGACTGTTTTGGCGATTCTGATTGTTCTGGTTATTCTGGTTGTTACGGCTGTTCTGGTTATTCTGATTGTTCTGGTTGTTCTGGTTGTTCTGGTTGTTCTGGTTGTTCTGGTTATTCTGGTTGTTCTGGTTGTTCTGGTTGTTCTGGTTGTTCTGGTTGTTCATAATAAAATCCTTTCTTAATTAGATAGCAAGTATAGTTTTGACCGTATTCGGACAAAATATACATGAAAAAAATTCAGGAGGGTTTGATGTGCTTTTAATACAAAACGGATTGGTTTTCACAATGGAAACTAATAAAGAAAGTTATGTCGATTTGCTGATCGACAAAGGAAAAATTATTCAAATCGCAAAAAAAATAACACCTACCGAACGTATGAGAATCATTGATGCCTCGGGCTTTCGAGTGTATCCCGGTTTTATCGATGCGCATAGTCACATAGGAATTTCGGAAGAAAAAAAGACCAGCCAAGGTGATGAAAGCAACGAGGGAACCAACCCGATCACACCATGCATCCGTGCCATTGATGCAATCAATCCAATGGACGGTGCATTTCACAACGCTCTGGCTGTCGGCATCACAAGTGTGATGGTGGGACCGGGAAGTTCAAATCCGATCGGAGGACAGTTTGCTTTCGTAAAAACTCACGGCAGACGAATCGATGATATGGTAGTTATGGCACCCTCTGCTATGAAGTTTGCCTTTGGGGAAAATCCTATGACAAACTACGGTCCGAATGGAAATATCCCGTCTACTCGCATGGGAATTGCATCGTTAATTCGAGAAGAATTAACTCTTGCAAAGCAATATTTCAACAATGGTAATGGATCTCAGAAAACGTTTGCTATGGAGTGCTATCGGGATCTGTTTGAGGGAAAAATACCGATGAAAGCGCACGTGCACCGTGCAGACGATATTTTCACTGCCATTCGCATCGCCGACGAATTTGGTTTGGGACTCACTCTTGATCATTGTACCGAAGGTCATCTCATCGCCGATGCCATTGCTCAAAGCGGTTATCCGGCTATTGTCGGCCCTTCTCTGGCGTCCAGAAGCAAGGATGAAGTTAGTCTTTCGGATTTTAAAACGCCCGGGGAACTTCAGAAAGCCGGCGTTTTGGTTGCACTAACCACAGATCATCCGGTATCAAGGATTCAATACCTTCCACTCTGTGCCGCACTCGCCGTCAAGGAAGGCATGAGTGAATGGGGCGCATTACGTGCAATTACAATTGATGCAGCACGTATATGCCGTGTGGATCACAGATTAGGCAGCTTAAAAGAAGGAAAAGATGCCGATATAGCCATTTATGACGGTAATCCATTACAAATAGCTTCCTCTGTAAAATACACAATTGTCAACGGGCAGATCGCCTGGCAATCAAAGCACTCGGAGTCATAAATAGTAGATAACCTCAAAAAACTCGACGGTGGGCGAATCGGCGGAGCTTTTTCCGCCACTCGTCACAAAAATTCTTCGCATATAGGCTACTATTCGCGCGAATTTTAGATACCGTTTTAAAACCGATGAAATTATATAAATTTCGGACACCATAAATGTTTTTTGCATTTGTGGTGTCTTTTTTTGAAAAAGTATTGACAAAAGCAATACTTCGTGATATGATGTATTGCGTAAGGAGGAGTATGCTATGGATATTCAATTAAAACGAGGGTTACTCGATGTATGCGTGTTAGCCGCTATCAAAAATGAAGATTCATACGGCTATAAGATCATCAAAGATATGAAGCCGTATATCGAAATGTCAGAATCCACTCTATACACGATACTGAAACGCTTGGAGCTTTCGGGGATGCTGACGGTACACACCTCCGAGCACGGAGGAAGGCTACGAAAATATTATCACATCACAAACGCAGGGTTTGAACGCATTGAAGATTTCAAAAACGAGTGGCGTGAGGTAATGTCAATTTACAGATTTGTTACCAAGGAGGATACGGAGAATGCGTAAACAAGAATTTCTGAGTACGCTCAAGATGAAGCTATCCGGTTTGCCAACACAAGATGTTGAAGATAGCCTTAATTTTTACAGCGAAATGATTGATGATAGAATGGAAGAAGGACTGACGGAGGAAGAAGCCGTTTTGGCGGTCGGTTCTGTTGACGAGATTGCGGCGCAGATCATAGCCGATATCCCTCTTGCCAAAATCGCAAAAGAAAGAATAAAGCAGAAAACGCAGTTCAAAGCATGGGAATTTGTACTTTTGGCACTTGGCGCTCCCATATGGCTTTCATTGGCTATTGCCGCTTTTGCGGTGATACTTTCACTCTACGCCTCGTTATGGTCTGTGATTATTTCCGTATGGGCTATATTTGTTTCGTTGATTGCTTGTGCCCTTGGCGGCGTGATATCGGGTATTGTTTTGGCTATCAATGGCAACCTTCTTACGGGAATTGCTATGATAGGTACGGTAATCGTTTGTGCAGGTCTTTCTGTCTTTATGTTCTACGGATGTAAAGCGGCAACAAAGGGTATCCTGATACTCACAAAGAAAATTGCAATATGGATCAAGAACTGCTTTATGAAGAAGGAGGAAGCGTGATGGGTAAGACGACAAAAATATGGCTTATTATAGCATCTTCTCTTGTGTTGATCGGATGTATCGTTTTTGGGGGTGTAATGTCAATGCTTAAATGGGATTTTACGAAATTATCAACAAACAAGTACGAAACAAGCAATTATGAAATAAACGAAAATTTCAAAAACATATCTATTGTTACCCATACCGCTGATATTGTCTTTGTTGTTTCAGAAAATCAAAAGAGCTCGGTAGATTGCTATGAGCAGAATAACGTAAAGCATTCGGTTACTGTAAAGGACGATACGCTTTTAATAGAGGTCTTTGATACGAGAAAATGGTATGAGCATATAGGCTTCAATTTCGGAACGCCAAAGATAACCGTACGTCTTCCGCAAGGGGAATACGGGGCGCTTTGGGTGAAGTCAAGCACAGGCGACGTTGAAACATCAAAGGACTTCACATTTGAAAGCATAAACATCTCCGCAAGCACCGGTGATGTAACGAATTACGCCTGTGCTTCGGAAGCGGTAAAAATCAAAACAACTACGGGTGATATTTCTGTTGAAAACATATCTGCGAGTTCACTTGACCTTTCGGTTTCCACAGGCAGGGTGACTGTTTCGGGTGCAAGTTGCGAGGGCGACGTTAAGGTCGGTGTGTCAACCGGCAAGACTAATCTCACCAATATTACGTGCAAAAATCTTACCTCAACGGGAAACACAGGCGATATATCGTTGAAGAATGTTATTGCTACGGAAAGATTTTCTATTGAAAGAAGCACGGGTGACATAAAGTTTGACGGTTGCGATGCCGCCGAGATTTTTGCAGAAACAGACACGGGCGATGTTGTGGGAACTCTGCTTTCCGAAAAAGTGTTTATACCAAGAACCGACACGGGCAAGGTTGATGTTCCCAAAACCGCAACGGGCGGCAGGTGTGAGATAACCACCGACACGGGAGATATCAAAATAACTATCAACTAACGGCAACCTCATATCAAATTTTTAAGCACACAAATACTAATTTATCGCATCAAAAAAGGCTATATTTAATTGCTTGGGACATGTTAAAAAAGTCCGCAATCCCTTCGAAATTGAAATTCGAAAATATTATGCAGATAACAAAACAACGGAATACCACTTCGTGGTATTCCGTTGTTTTGGCACGGCGTAAGGGATTCGAACCCCCGACCTTTTGGTTCGTAGCCAAACACTCTATCCAGCTGAGCTAACGCCGCATGCACGATTGATTTCGTACTTGCATAGTATACCACTTTCTCGGGTGTTTGTCAAGAGGTTTTTTCAATTTTATTTGAAGAATTTTGAAAAAATTGAGGTCATCTCCGTGAGATGACCTCTAAATTATCAATTAGTTATTATAGCTGGAAGATGTATCAGCAACAGAAGAAACTACGTTTTCCTTGCGTCTGGAGGTCTTTACGCGCTCCATAAGCTCTTTGTAAAACTCTTTCTCGTCTTCTGCGGAAAGAGGAAGCGATACTTCTCTGCCCTGCCATGCCGAAAGGTGCATAGCGTTGGAGATAGAAAGTCCGTTAATACCCTCACGTCCGTCCGCAACAAGGGGCTCGCCGCGAAGAACTGCTGCCGCAAACTTATTGAACACGCCTACGTGCTGAAGATTTTCGCCGTCTGTTTCAACGTTGACAACCTCGCACTTGGGGCTGCTGAACGCGTTCTTTGTTGTCTTAGAGAATTCGGACTCGGGAACTTCGTTCTTCCACATTGTAAGTGTCTTTGCGTCGTCACAAACAAGCTTACCGCCGTCGCAAACGATCTCGAAGCGGTTTGTACCGGGAGCGTCACCTGTAGATGTGATGAATGTACCGGTTGCGCCGTTTGCGTACTCTGCGTATGCGGTTACATCGTCGTCAACCTCGATATCGTGCCACTTACCGAACTTAACCTTTGCGTCGATCTTAGCGGGCATACCGCAGATCCACTGCCAAAGGTCAAGGTTATGGGGACACTGGTTAAGAAGAACGCCGCCGCCTTCTCCGCTCCATGTTGCTCTCCATGCGCCGGAATCATAGTAATACTGGGGTCTGTACCAGTTTGTGATGATCCAGCTTGTTCTCTTGATCTCGCCAAGCTCGCCGCTTGCGATGATCTCCTTCATCTTACGGAAAACGTGATTTGTTCTCTGGTTGAACATCATACCGAAAACTAGCTCGGGATGCTTATCAGCCTCAGCCATCATCTCACGAACCTGAAGTGTGTAAACACCCGCGGGCTTCTCGCTGATAGCGTGGAGACCATGGTTAAACGCTTCGATAACGTACTTGGGGTGATCGTAGTGAGGAATAGCTACGATAACAGAGTCGATAAGACCCGACTCCATCATCTTGATAGCATCGTCAAAGTATGCAACCTCGGGAAGATCGGGATTCTTTTCCTTAGCGTCTGCGTAGAAGCCCTTTGCTGCCTCAATTCTTGCGGGATCGATATCCGCAACAGCGGCAACGTCGATCTCGGGGCACTTGCCTGCAAGAATATTCTTCATATGGGTCGTACCCATATTACCAATACCGATAATACCAAGTTTTACCTTTTTCATTTTATGTAGTTTCCTTTCAAATTATTTTATTACTTCAAGCCGTATCTGGTTGTAAGGAAGTCGTAGCTCTTTTTCATGCACTCAAAGGGATCTGCGCCGTAACAGTTGTCAAGCTCAACAAAGCCGTACTCAACGTCTGCCTTAAGGCAAGCCTCGATGATTGCATCGTAGTTCATATTACCCTCGCCGATGGTAGCAATGCGGTTCTCGCGCTGTGCCTTGCCCTCTGCGTCACGGAAAAGGGTCATATTCATATCCTTGAAGTGAACAACGTTATTTCTGCCCTTGAGCTTCATGATCCACTGTGCGGGGTCTGCTCCGCCTGCCTGAACCCAATATGTATCCATTGTAATACCGAGCTTATCAGCGGGATATGCCGCGCAGAGGTCGTCGATAAAGCGATTGCCTGTCTTGGGGTTAATAGCGAACTCGTGGTTATGGTTGTGGTACATAAACTTAAGTCCTGCTGCCGAAATCTTCTCAACAACCTCGGGAATCTCGTTGATAAACGTATCAAAGCTATCGTCCATCATACCGCCCTTTGCCATACCGAGACCGATATAGGGGCAGTCCATCTTCTTGTGGAACTCAATAGTAGCGTCGGTATCGTTGAGGATCTTATCATAGTTGAAGTGAGTGATAACTATCTTAAGACCGTACTCGCGGCATCTCTCCGCAACCCATTCAGCGTCATACTCGCAAACGCCCGAAAGCTGAACTGCGGTATAACCCATATCTGCTACCTTTTTGAGCGACTCATCAAGACCTTCAACTGTCTTGCAGAAATTTCTGAGTGTGTAAAACTGTGCACCGAGAATCATATTCTTATATCTCCTTTATAATTTCTTTAAGCGAATTTACAGCGCAATCGAAAGCGTCGCGCTTGGTTTCAAAGTCATAAAGACCGATCTTGCTCTCGTCGCCGGGAGTCTCAAGGTCCTTAAGAGCGCTGAACACCTTGAGGTGAGGCTCAAGTGTGAGCACCTGACAGCCATTTGCCACAAACTTGGGAAGGTACTCGGGAATGTGACCGTCACCCTTGCCCGGGGGAACGATGCTACCGTCAGCAAGAGAATCCTTGATGTGACCGTAGAAAACGTAAGGCTCAAGCATTGCCCACGCCTCAAGTGTATCCTGACCTACCTGAACGTAGTTAGCGGGGTCAAACACGCACTTAAGCTCGGGGATATTCTGATGTATCTCAAGGCAACGAGCGGCGATATCGCCGTAGATGCCCTTTTCGTTCTCGTGGCAAAGAGTAATATCAGTACCCTTTGTTGTCTCAACGTACTTTGCAAGGCGTTCCATAACGAGGTCACGGTACTGTGCCTCGCCGTTTGTGCCATAGAAGCTGAACATACGGATGCTCTTAGCGCCGAACATATCAGCTATCTCAACAGTTCTCTTGCAAAGGTCAAGGTCGATATTAAAATCAGCCGATATCTGAACCTTACCGATAGGAGAGCCGAGAGACCAGACCTTAATGCCCGCGTCGTCAAGCTGCTTCTTATATTCCTTAACTTCTTCGTTTGTGAACTTTGTTACGTTTTTCTTGTCGATGGTACGGAGCTCAAGAAGTCCGATACCGTTTTCCTGCATTGCCTTTATCTGCTCCGCAAGGCTGTCGCCTGCCTCGTCGGCGAAGGCACAAAGCTTAATATCTGCCATTGTCCTATCCTCCTATTGATTATACTCCGGAGTATGCGGAGAAACCACCGTCTACGGGAAGAACCACGCCTGTTACGAAGCCCGACTCCTTGGGATTTACGAAGAAGCGAAGCGCGCCGAGAAGCTCATCTGCCTCACCGAAGCGGTTCATGGGTGTGGAACGGAGTATCTTACCTGTTCTGGCTGTGGGAGTTCCGTCCTCATTAAAGAGAAGCGCCTTATTCTGAGCGGTTACGAAGAAACCGGGAGCGATAGCGTTTACACGGATGCCCGTCTCAGCAAAGTGAACAGCGAGCCACTGTGTGAAGTTGGAAACGCCTGCCTTTGCAGCGCTGTATGCAGGGATCTTTGTAAGGGGCGTGAAAGCGTTCATGGACGAGATATTAAGAATAGAGCATCCTTCCTCGCCGATCATGTCCTTAGCAAAAACCTGTGTGGGGAGAAGTGTACCCATGATGTTAAGGTTGAACACAAACTCGAATCCCGACTTATCAAGGTTGAAGAACGTCTTGATATCCTCGCGGGTATCGTCACCTTCCTCAAACATTTCGTGATCAGTAGTAGCGCGGGGGTTATTACCGCCTGCACCGTTGATAAGCACTGTGCACTTGCCAAAGTCAGCAAGAATCGCCTCGTGAACCTCCTCGACGATTGCCTTATCAAGAACGTTAGTCTTGTAAGCCTTTGCAATGCCGCCGTCCTTAACTATCTCGTCAGCAATTGCCTGAGCCGCCTCAACATTAAGGTCGAGAAGCGCTACCGAATAGCCGTTCTTTGCCATCTCTTTCGCGAAGGAAGAGCAAAGCACGCCGCCTGCGCCTGTAATTACACATACCTTATTAGCCATTTTTACCTCTTTCTTCTATGCTCGCAAAACATCGGGCACAGATATATATTATACTAACTTAATTATACAACACTCAAATAGCAAAGAATTTGCAAATATTTGCATTTTTTATTGCAAATAAAGAACAATTAACACATATCACTGTTATTTTGCGTAATTTTTTCGATTTTATTGAAATTATTTGTGAAAAATCCGATATTTTATGGTATACTTAAGGGTAAGATGTTTTAGCGGAGGGTTTTATGCGGCAGATTGAAAAATATTATTGCGACTACATAATTCTCGGGCTTCCCGAGAGACCCTTTCGCTATCTTTGGAGCTTTTTTGCTAAAACAGGAATCCGCCCCACGGTATACACCGAGAAAACAAATTTTGCGTCAAGGCTTCTGGTGCCGGCGAAATTTTGCGTTTCGGATTTTTCGGCACATGACGGAGTTCTTTTTGAGTGTCTTAAAAGACACTCAAGGCGCAACGGCGCGCGAAAACTCACGCTTATAATTGCCGACCCGCGCTTTAACGGCTTTATCGCGCACAACCGCGAAGGGCTTGAGAGGCTGTTTATAATACAGGAAATTACATCACAGGAGACCGCAAATGAAACTTGAGAGACTTTTAACGTCAATAGAATACACGACCGCCGCAAGCTATGACCGAAACCTCGAGATAGAGGAGCTTTGCCACGATTCGCGCAGGACGAGAGAGGCGACCTTATTCGTGTGTATAAGGGGCGCAACCTCGGACGGTCACGACTACGCCTATTCGGCGTACAGCCGCGGTTGCAGGCACTTTGTCGCTGAACGCGAGCTTGACCTTCCCGACGACGCGGCGGTATTTACGGTAGCGGACACGCGCAAGGCTTTGGCTTCACTTTCCGCCGAGTTTTTCGGTCATCCCTCGGACGAGCTGTTTATCATAGGTCTCACGGGAACAAAGGGAAAGACTACCACCGCACTGATGATATACAACATTCTCAACGCATGCGGGCTCAAATGCGGTTATATCGGCTCAAACGGAATAGATTTCGGCGATTTCCACTATGAGGCGATAAACACCACGCCCGAAAGCCACAGCTTGCAAAGATACATGCGTGAAATGCGTTTGGCGGGGGTCAAGTATCTGGCTATGGAGGTCTCCTCACAGGCACTTTACATGAGCCGGGTTCATGGGATAAAATTTGACCTTTGCATATACACCAACCTTTCCAAGGACCACATTGGCGGTGCGGAACACCCAACCTTTGAGCACTATATGGAGTGCAAGCGCTCTCTTTTCTCGGACTACGGAGCAAAAGCCGTTCTCTACAACGCGGATGACGGATACGCAAAAAAAATGATATCGGGCGCGCCCCTCGGAGCAAAGCTGATAAGCTACGCCGTACACGGCGATGCCGATTACAAGGCTATGAACCTTGGCAAATTCAGAGACCCACACACGCTTGGCGTTTCCTTTGACATGCTCAACGAGGGGGGAGTTTACTCGTCAAGCATAGCTTTTCCCGGAAATTTCAGCGTTTACAACGCTCTTGCCGCAATTGCCGCCTGCCGTGAGTGCGGGCTTGAGCTTGACAGGGTATGCGAAACAATATCCGATGTGCAGATAAAGGGGCGCTTTGAAAACGTGCGCGCGCTTCCCTTTGCCACCTTTATAATCGATTACGCCCACAACGAGGTCAGTCTCACCTCGGCGCTTGAGACTCTGCGTTCATACGAGCCCAAGCGGCTGATATGTCTGTTTGGCTCTGTGGGAGGACGAACCAAGGGGCGCCGCGCGGAGCTTGGACGCGTGGCGGCAGAGCTTGCCGATTTTTCTATCCTCACATCGGACAACCCCGACTTTGAAAATCCCGACGACGTTATACGCGACATTGAGACTCAGTTTGCCGGGCGCAACAATTACGTAAAAATTCCCGACCGCAAAAAGGCAATCGAGTATGCGGTGAGCATGGCGAAGGACGGCGACGTTTTCCTGTTCGCCGGCAAGGGGCATGAGAACTACCAGCTTATAAACGGCGAGAAGATTCCCTTCTCTGAAAAGAAGATCCTGCTCGAAGCCTGCAAGAAGCTTTCAGGGCAAATTATTTAAGACTTAGGCAAGAGAGAATAACCAAACTCGTCTTGAAGCCTGAATTTTAGGCGCTTTCGGCACTTGTTTCTCTTGCAAAAGGACCGACTCTTTTGAGTCGGTCCTTTTCTCACCCTTCGACTCATTCTTTCATATATTGACATTGAAGGAGGTGCGTGAATGAAAATCTGTACAGCCGCAATCGGCTCTTTAACGATTGCGATGAAAGCTCACTCGATGCTTGAGAACGCCGGGCTTGAAAGCAAGATAGTCAAGCTTGATCCGTCCATGACAAAGCGCGGGTGCGCATACGGAATAGAATATCCGTGCGAAGATCACAAAGCTGTCCGCTCCGCCTTTAACGCGGCAAAAATTTCCGTGAGCAGTTATATCAAGGGCGGCGGAGGTGAGATGCTTTGAGCTCGGTCGTATACCTTGACAACGCCGCCACCAGCTTTCCCAAGCCGCGCTCTGTTCTGAGAGAGGTAAATTCGTGTATTTCGCGTTACTGCGGAAACCCCGGACGAGGCTCCCACGCGCTGGCGATGGAAAGCGCCAAGAAAATATACGAATGCCGTGAGCTTATCTCCGACTTTTTCGGTGTCGGAGCTCCCGAGCGAGTAGTGTTTACCATGAACACGACCTACGCCATAAATCTGCTTATCAAGGGACTTCTTAAGCGCGGCGACCACGTTATAATCAGCGACCTTGAGCACAATTCGGTGTGGCGACCGATCTACAAGCAGGCAAACGACGGAATTATCGAATACGACCTTTTTCCGTCTATGTGCGGTGACCCTCGCGCCAACCCTACGAGAATATGCGCCGGAATTGCGAGACTATTAAAAAAGAATACACGGCTCGTAATATGCACGCATGCGTCAAACATCTGCTCCTATTCCCTCCCTATAAAAGAAATCGGGGCTTTTTGCAGACGGCACAAAATTCTGTTCGCGGTAGACGCGGCGCAATCGGCGGGACATTTGCCAATTGACATGGAAAGCATGTGCATCGATGCGCTTTGCGCTCCCGCGCACAAGGGACTTTACGGCATACAGGGTGCGGGATTTTTGGCACTTTCGGACAGAATTTCGCTTGATACTCTCGTTGAAGGGGGCAACGGACTTTCGTCGCTGATGGGCGAAATGTCGGACGACGTTCCCGAGAGATACGAGGCGGGAACGCTTCCCACGCCGTCGATAGTCGGGCTTGGTGAGGGCTTGAAGGTGGTGTCACGACTGGGACTTGAAGGGATATCAGAGCATGAAAAAGCGCTTTTCCGCTATGCCCGTGACAGACTTTCGTCAATTCCGGACATAACCGTCCACATGCCGCAATACGAAGGCTCGGTTTTGCTTTTCTCACACAGAAATATTCAGTCGGAAAGGCTTGCCGATCAGCTTGGTGATGCAGGAATATGCGTGCGCGGCGGCTTCCACTGCTCCGCCCTCGGTCACAAGACGCTTGGAACTTATGACAGCGGTGCGGTGAGGGCAAGCTTTGGCGTTTTCAATAACTCTCACGATATCGACACTCTTGCAACGGTGCTTGGTGAGATTTCACAATAAAAGGGAGTCGGCTTTAATAGCCGATTCCCTTTTCTCATTATATTTTTCGATCATTATAAACGTTATGACTGTCAGCAACTCGTATGGCAGGGGGCAAAATTCGCCGGGGTTGACCTGCGACATAAGGAATATTCCTATGTAAGAAAGCCCCAAAGCCCAAACGTATGCGTCGGGCTTGCGGAATATCATGGCGAAGCGCTCGACTATCTGTTTGCCGTAACAAAACATTCCCACAAGACCAAGGCTTCCTACTATCTGCGGTATCATCATATGATACCACGTCATAGTTCCCTTTTTACCGTTATAAAGGTCGGAGTTAGCTGTATTGCCAAGCCCTTTTCCGAACACGGGATTTTCCATAAAGTCCTCAAAGGAACGCGCGAACAGCCTTATTCTGGCATCGTTATGGGCGATAAATTCCCATTTGCCTTCCCAATAATTTGAAAGACGTATAACCGCAAACATAGTCCCTCCCATAAAAAGGATACCAACAAGGGTGAGGACAATTCTTTTTGCTTTGCCAATATTCATACCAAGCACGCCCACCGCCACACAGGTCAAGAACTCAAGAGTTCCCATAACCCAACCGCCGCGAGACGCCGCAAGCAACAAGGCGGAATAGTTGACAAGGAAAATCGGCAAAAACCATATGCGGTCTTTCATTCTGTAAAGAGCAAACGGCATAGTGATCATAAGTATGGTGGCTATATTATTGCTCCACTGCACGTCAGCCAAGTCGCCTGCCAGCAAGGTGGTTGAGAGATTTTTCACATAATATTCAAGCACCACGAATGACGCAAAAGCGCCTACGACTATCATCATATCCGCAAAACGTCCGAAAACGTCGTACCTGTCGTTTTCCACGATATGCGAGCGAAGCAGAAGATACGCCGCGACCATTCCGAGACCGAGCATAAGCACGTAGTACATGGAAGCGCCCGAAAAATACTCGGCGGGCGAGATGTTGAAAAGTCCGCCAAGCGTCACCGCCACCGCCACCGCCACGATTCCGCCAAAGCTCTTACCCACGGTTATTTTTCTGCGGTAAAGGACAAGATACGCCACTATCGCCGCAACAGGAAAGAGTGCCGTCCACCAAAGCGGAAAGAACAGCTCGGCTGAGTCGTAGCACTTGATAACAAAGGTACAGGCGAGCAACGCGGGGGTAAAAGCCGAGAGGATGTTCTCGGAAAAAAGCAGAGCCACCGCGCCTACGTTGAGCAGGATTATAGCGCCATACGCCTCTTTTTCAAATATCACAAAGCAAGCGGACAGAGCAACCAGCGCAAGCATAAATATTCGGCTTTCAAAAAAGCTCCTAAGTTTTATGTAAATATTCATCGCACTTTCACTTTCATATATTTGCGGGCAAGCCCGCAAATATTATTTTACCACATTATATGAATAAAATCAAGGGATTTGGCATTATTCAAAGAGTTTTTTGATAAAATCCTCGGTAAATCGCTCCTTGCGCTCAAAGTCCATTGCCAAAATAAAAATTTCTTCAAGGGAGAAGTGGTATGCCCTTATCTTCTCAAATTCGGCAAGAGCGAGCTCCTCTATATTTTCAGCCTCGTTTTCAAGCCTTTTTATCCGTTCCTTCACAGGTTTGAAGCGTTCCTCGTCCACAAAGCGTTTAGCGTTTATTTTATGCTCGCCGTCCGCTCCGCAAACAAACAGTATTCCGCAATCGGGAAGCAAAATAGCGTCGGGGCGCGCCCTCATCACAGGGTCGTAGGAAACCTTAGCCGACATACCGAGTGCAGTTGCTTCTTTCAATATGGCGCTCATTACAAAATGAGACGAGTGATAATAATCCGATACCGTAAATATCATTTCGGCTTCCCTTTCGTAGGTATCAAAGCGTGCTTTGCCGTTCATTCCTACGGCACGGCACAAAGCCACCTCATTGGCGTGTTCTCCGCTTATGGGAAGCTTATGAAGCCAACGCTTGACTGCGGCGGCAAGCTTTTTATGATTTACGCAAGGCTGTGTCAGGCTTTCTGCCGCCGAAAGCAGCTTTCCGTAAGCCGAAAGCAACATATACGCGCGGTCATAGGCTGACGCTTTGTTTTTTCCAAGCGCTTCTATCCGCTCTCTGTCAGCCGCAAGCATTTTTTCGTCCCAGAAATCTCCGAGATTCAGTATTTGCTCAAACGAGCCGACACTTGTCGGCTCGTAGACGTGGGGCGCCGTTCCGTCCACAAAGCCCACCCGCATATCTTCAATAATAATTCCGTCAAGCGAATTGGAGTCTGACGAGCAGTAATAATATTTCACGCTCATTCCCCTGCTCTCCGCCGCGCTCGCCACGTCACGCATAAAGCGGCTCTTGCCCGTACCCGGTCCGCCCTTGACCACGTAGATTCGCGAGCAAGTGTCTTTATTGAAGATACGCGGAAAATAATTTACAAACCCCTCGGCGCTGTTTGACGCGCCGAAATATTTTTTGCAAAGCATATTATCCATAAAAACCTCCGATATAGATTTTCAATATATAATATGCCTTTTTTCCTCTGTAGGTGTATGCTCTAATTCCCGAACATTTTGCAGACCCTGCGGCAGATACAAGCGCTCAAAACCACCACCGCGGCAACGACGACAACGGTTATCAGCTTGACTTCGGTATTACTGTTGACGTTAAAGCTGACCTCGGGCGCGGCGGCGGTATCATTTTTATAAACACCCATATTCCAAGAGATGTTGTTCTTGACGACAGGCTTTTCCATACAGGTTACGGCTTCGTCAAGCTTTTCCTTAAGACAAAAATTCAAGGCGATCCTCCTTTGGCTTTTTTGTTAGTTTTGGGAGTATCGCCTTGATTTATTCAATTAATTTACCATTTGAGCACCACAAGCTTATGGAGATTGAAGGGCTTAAGTGTAAAGGTTACCTCATCGCCATTCTGAACGAACTCGAGCTTTTCTCCGTCGGGCTCGGTTATTACCTCGCTTATCTTCTCATTTACCTTAACGGTAAATTTAACGTCGTGAAGCGTGGGGAATTCGGCAAGCAGGCAGAAGTAAAACCGTAACGTTAGTATTTAACTTTGTAGGAGAGGTCGGTGGCTTTTAAAAAGGCTATAAAAAGGATGAGACGGCGTATGCAGTCTCATCCTTTTTGATTACATGTTTTATCTGATTCCGTAATTTTCGATAACGTAATCCATATCCTTATCGCCTCTGCCCGAGAGGTTGATAAGAACAGAACCGTTATCAAGAGTTTTGGCGAGCTTCATGCCGTACGCTACCGCGTGAGCGCTTTCAATGGCGGGAATGATACCTTCCATTCTCGAAAGCTTGAAGAAGGCGTCTATTGTTTCTTCGTCATCGATGACATCGTATTTTACTCTGCCTATCTCCTGAAGGAATGCGTGCTCGGGTCCCGACGAGGGGTAGTCAAGTCCGCTGGCTACCGAGTATACGGGAGCAGGCTCGCCGTTTTCATCCTTAAGCATAATGCTGTTGAAGCCGTGCATGATTCCCTCTGTTCCGTACTTAAGGCTTGCCGCGTGGTCACCAAGCTTAGGTCCTCTGCCAAGAGGCTCTATTCCGTAGATATCTACGGGGTCATTAAGGAAGCCCGCAAAAAGTCCTGCCGCGTTAGAACCGCCGCCAACACAAGCAACTATAGCACTGGGAAGATGTCCTGTCATATCGATAAACTGTTCTCTTGCCTCAATACCCACAACGCTCTGGAAGTCACGCACCATCATGGGGAACGGGTGAGGACCCAGTACCGAACCGATACAGTAAATAGAATCCTTATATTCCTTGCTGTATGCGTCAAATGCCGCATCTACAGCTTCCTTAAGAGTCTGAAGTCCGTGTGTTACCTCGACAACGTTTGCGCCAAGTATCTTCATTCTGGCAACGTTGGGAGCTTGCTTTTTGATATCGACCGTACCCATATAGATATCGCACTCAAGACCGAAATAAGCCGCCGCGGTAGCAAGGGCGACGCCGTGCTGACCCGCGCCTGTCTCAGCGATAACCTTTTTCTTGCCCATATACTTGGCAAGAAGCGCCTCGCCCATACAGTGGTTGAGCTTATGCGCGCCCGAATGGTTAAGGTCCTCACGCTTTGCGTAAAGCTGAACCTTACCGCCGAGAGCGTCCGAAAGTCTCTCAAGGTGAGACACGGGAGTGGGTCTGCCCTGGAATTCTTTTCTTATTCTGCGAAGCTCCGCGATAAACTTTCTGGATTGGCAAATAGAATAATACGCCTCGGTTATCTCTGCCATTGCCGCCTTTAATTTGTCGTCGATATAAACTCCGCCGTATTTGCCGAAGTATCCGTTTTTATCGGGATAATTGTTAAAATAAGTATCAAAATCTACGCCGTTTAATTTCATGATATTTCTCCTTGTAAATCGGTTATTTATTTTATTGCTTTTTAGAGGTTGCTTATTATCTTTGCTTGCACCGCCATCGTCTGTCAAGTATCATCACGCCATCTCTCCTTTTGGAACAAAAAAATCTTGTCCCTCGTTTTCAAGGGACAAGATGTTATTCCTGCGGTACCACCCAATTTGACGCTCTCGCGCCCACTCTGCGCACACTTTTATGTACTCTCGCTTATAACGGGTCGAATCCCCGTCGGTTACTACTGACACGAAAGGTTACGTGTGTTCGACCGCCCTCATAAGTCCATTCATCTGCGTTCTTGCTACTGTACTCGCACCCCCGACAGTTCTCTGTGAACACGATTCGCAAACTACTATTCTTAATCATAGGTTTATTCTATATGGGTAATATATCACATTTTCCGCAATTTGTCAAGGGCTTTTTTAAATTTTATACAAGCTTCATAAGGTCACCTGTTATTTACGTGGTTTACAAATCTCATAAACGCCTTCTTGCCCTCGGGAGTGCGCTTATACACGCCCGCGTCCTCAAGAACCTTGACAAAGGTCTTGCCTATCTCGCTTTCGATTATTTCCTTTACGTTCTCTTTTGTAAAGCTGTAATTGTGAGCAAACTCGGCAAACCACTCCGCGTGCTTTTCTATTTCGGGAATATCAGCGATACGCTTACCGTTCAGTATAGCGTCGCAAAGAATTTCTATCTCGCTCTTAAGTCTTGACGGAAGCACCGCAAGACCCATGACCTCGATAAGTCCGATATTCTCTTTTTTGATATTATGAAGCTTTTCGTGGGGGTGGAACACGCCGAGAGGATGCTCCTCGGTGGTAATATTGTTACGGAGAACCAAATCAAGCTCAAGCATTCCGTCTGCGGTTCTGGCAATAGGAGTTACCGTATTATGAGGCTCTCCCTCGGTCTCGGCAAAGACGAAGGCTTCCTCGTCGCTGTACCCTCTCCAAGCGAGAAGTATTTTATCGGCAAGCTCAACGAGCGATTCCTTATCCTGTGAACGAAGTCTGATGACAGACATAGGCCATTTTACGATGCCTGACGACACGTTATCAAAGCCCTCAAACTGAATTTTTTCCTCGATAGGCGCGCACTCCATAGCAAAGGTATAATGTCCGCCCTGCATATGGTCGTGAGAAAGAATAGAACCTCCTACTATGGGAAGGTCGGCGTTTGAGCCGAGGAAGTAGTGGGGAAACAGCTCGACAAAATCAAGTAGCTTGACGAATGTAGAACGGTCTATCTTCATGGGTGTATGCTCCCCCGAAAGGGCTATGCAGTGCTCGTTATAGTAAACGTACGGAGAATACTGGAGATACCACTGCTTTCCCGCCATGGTCATGGGAATCTGGCGCAGAGTCTGTCTCGCGGGCTTGCCCGCGTTACCCGCATAACCCTCGTTTTCATGGCAAAGCAAGCACTTGGGGTATCCGCTTTGCGGCAAGAGCTTTGCGGCGGCAATAGCCTTGGGGTCTTTTTCGGGCTTGGAGAGATTTACGGTGATATCAATATCTCCGTACTCCGAGGGAGTTTTCCACTTAAGGTCCTTTTTTACTCTGTATGTACGGATATAGTCGCTGTCAAGCGCCAGCTTATAGAAATAATCGGTTGCCGTCTCGGGTGAGCTTTTATAAAGCTCGTTGAATTTTCCGATAACTTCGGAGGGGCGAGGGGTTATCTGTCCCATTACCGCGGTATCGAAAAGGTCGCGGTAGACTACGCTATCCTCGCAGAGTCCCTGCTCTACGGCATAGTCACAGATACCCTTAAGTATCTCCTCAAGATCGGTCACAGGCTCGTGAGCCTCGGGCGCGTAGTCGGAAACGTCCAGCTTTTCAAGAATTCTGTTTGCGGCGTATACCTTATCGCACTCCTCGATGAGCTCATGAGAGAGCGCGTAATCAACAAGATCGGATATCAGATTGCAAATGTTTTTCATATGACACTGTCCTTTCAAACTTTTCCTGTTTATCATTATAACACCAAAAGATACAATTGTCAAAGAATATTGAAAAAAATATTGAATATTTTTTGAAAATATGGTACAATTATATTCGATATTCGACAAACCAAGGCTTTGGGAGGTGTTTTTGTGGAAATAAAACTTTCGGTTGACAGGATCGAAAGCGGAATAGCGGTTTGTTACGACCAAGGTGACAAAAAGTACGAAATATCCGCAGACGGGCTTACCGAGGGGCTGATAATTTCCGCCGAGTTTGACGAAAGCGGCAATTTTATCTCGGCAAAGCCTCTTTACGAGGAGACCGAGGCGCGTCGAAAGGAGCTTGCCTCCCGAACGAGGGCGCTCTTTAAGAGAAACAAGAAATAATTCTCTATGTGAAAGGAAAAAATTATGAACGGTGAAACCATTGCATACGCAAAAAGTCTGATCACTACTCTCATACACGACAACGCGCTTGACGGTCCCGCGCTCTGGGCGCTTATCCTTGGCGGCGTGCTTATTTGTATGATAGTTCCCTATCTTTTGGGAAGCCTTAATTTCGCGATCATCATTTCAAAGATCTTCTATCACGACGACATAAGAAAATACGGAAGCGGAAACGCGGGCATGACCAACATGCTCCGTACATACGGCAAGCTCCCCGCGGCGGCTACGCTTATCTGCGACATGCTCAAGGGCGCTCTTTCGGTTTGGTTCGGTATGCTTATCTTTGCGGACATCGGCTCGGCTATCGCGGGACTGTTCGTGGTGCTCGGTCACATGTTCCCCTGCTTCTACAAGTTCAAAGGCGGCAAGGGCGTTGCCACCACCGCTATGGTAGTGCTTGCCACCGACCCCGTGACCTTCCTTATTCTCTTTTTGGTGTTCCTTATCATAGTTATCGGAACAAAGTACGTTTCGCTGGGTTCGGTGATGTGCATGCTTATCTACCCCTTTGTCCTTGCAAACTTCCACAACACGGGCTTCAACGTTCTCAGCGCGGTCATCGTGGCGGCGCTCGTAATATTCATGCACCGCTCAAACATCAAGAGACTGCGAGAGGGCAAGGAATCTAAAATTTCATTCAAGAGCCACAAAAAGACCTCCGCTGACAAAAGCACGGAGACCAAGGACGGCGAAAACAAGTAATTGAGGTAAAAATGGAAACAACTAACCAAACTCCCGAAGCGCGCTTTGCCGAGCTTATCTCGCTGTGCGCTCAAAGGAAGGTCTTAAAAAAAGCGGTGCTCTCCAAGCCGCATGATGAAAAGGTTATACGCACAGTCATCACAAAAAAGCTGATCTCGGGCAAGGATGTTCTGCAAGCAGAAAAATTCACAAGCGACAACAAGGCGTTCCACAGCAACATCCCCGCAGATGACGTGAACGCACTTGCTGAACTTATATCGGGCTTTTCACAGGTCAATCTCATAACAACCGTGGGAGATGCCGAGCTTAAGCGTTCAAAAAGCGGAAAGGTAACACTGATAGGAGACAAAAAGCTTTACGGCAAGCTCGAGGACGGAAACGCAGAGATGCTTCCCGACCGCGGCAACGACGATGCCAAGACCCATATTTTAAGCGGAAGCGAGCCCTTTTTGAAGCTTCTTGGAGTCAGCGACGAAAACGGGCGTGTATTTGACCGCAGGCGCTCGAAATTCAAGCAGATAAACAAATTTCTTGAGCACATACGCGATATCACGAAGCACCTGCCCGACGGAGGAACGCTTCACGTTTGCGACCTTTGTTGCGGGAAGAGTTATCTCTCGTTTGCGGCTTATCACTATCTGAAAAACGTGCTTGGTCGCGACGTGGTCATGACGGGCGTTGACCTTAAAGAGGACGTTATAGAATACTGCAACGGCGTTTGCTCGCTTCTCGGCTTTGACGGTCTGCGCTTTATATGCGGAGACATTACGAAATACGAGCCCGAGTCCGCGCCCGCGCTGGTCATATCGCTTCACGCCTGCGACACCGCCACCGACATTGTACTTGAAAAAGCAGTGGAATGGGGCGCGAGAGTAATTCTTTCGACACCCTGCTGTCACCACGAGCTTAACCACACGATAAACTGCCCCGCGCTTTTATTTGTCACCTCGCACTCGATGCTTCGTCAGAAGCTCTGCGACGCGGCGACCGACGCGCTCCGACTCAAGCTTCTTGAGTCGCAGGGCTATATCACCGACGCTCTTGAGCTTATAGACCCTGAGGAAACTCCAAAAAACATCATGCTCCGCGCCATAAAGCGCTATTCTCCCGAGGCTCCGCGATGCAAGGCGGCGCTCAAAGAATACAACGAGGCGCGCGAATTTTTGCTTGGCGGTGACAAATGATATACACTAACGCTGAAAAAATGATACAAAACGCCCCCGATATCGGCTCACCCGATGCGGCAAGACAGATATTGGGGCTTCTTAAAAATCCCGAAAAGAAATTAAAAATAATCAAGGTGTTCGGCGAATCGGGCAAAAGCTCGGTATGCACTCTGCTTTCGGCGGCTATAAGCGCCGCGGGGTACAGAGTCGGTCGATTGACAACGCCGTATATTAACTCTGTCCGCGATAGCCTATGCGTATGCGAAAGACCTGTTGCAATAGAGATTTTCACCAATTCCGCCGAAAAAGTCTCAAAGCAGGTGGCAGCGCTGAAAAAAAGCGAGGAATACGCCGACACAGCGCCCTCTCAAAGCGACCTGCTTATCACCACGGCGCTTTGCGCGTTTGCCGAAAGCGACTGTGACGTTGCTATCATCGAGGTCACCGGCAACGAGTCGTATTCTTGTATAGACGAGCCGATCATAAGCGTTATCACCTCTACAAGCGACATTCGCACGGCGCGGGAAATATGTGTCAAGCTCGACAGACTGTCGGGCGAGGTGGTCACCGCAATGCAGTCTCGTGAGGTCTACAAGATAATATTTGACAAATGCGCCGAGATAAACAAGCGTCTTACAATGCCCTTACGCAACGCCTTTATCTTTATGTCGGCATCTGTAAAGCGCATTGAGTTTACATACAACGGCACTGTATATTCGGTTGGCACGGGTGCTTATTATCAGATATATAATCTGCTTACCGTAATTGAAGCGGTGGAAGCGCTGAACCGCCTCGGATTCAATATTCCAAGCACCGAAATATGCTCGGCAGTCCTCGGGCATGGCATACCGCTGAGGTTTGAAATGATCTCGGTAATGCCTACGATAATAATAGACCGCGCGGACGACGAAAACCGCCGCAGACGGCTTATTGAGTCCTTGAAGATTTTGAGTACGTTCATAAGCG
The DNA here is from genome assembly GCA_045660295.1 of Eubacteriales bacterium. Classification (GTDB taxonomy): domain Bacteria; phylum Bacillota; class Clostridia; order Oscillospirales; family CAG-272; genus RGIG8775. The sequence goes on along the minus strand of JAZRDN010000043.1, from coordinate 166,844 downwards.
ACAAGCCGACGGTTATCTGCGAAAGCGGAAAAAGAAGGCTATCCGAGGAGTTTGCTTTAATGAGCCGTGATATATCCGCCACGGAAATATCGGCAAAAACGGCTCGCAAGGAGTTGCGCCCCATACTTTCGGGCTTGAACGACAGCGACACGCTGATAATTCTCGGCAGCTCACAGTATTGCGAGCAAATGGCAAAAATAACAAAAGATATTTTAATGTAAAATCAAAACACGCCCTGCGGATACATCCGAAAGGCGTGTTTTTTATTATGTCTCATCAATTGACTTGAAGAATTTATTCCACCTCAACAACGGACGTACGGAGATTCCATCTCGCTATATAGACCGCGCTATACACCAAAAAGCAAAGCGCAAACATCCATTTACTTGAGAAAAGCCCCGATTCACGGGGCTTTTGCTCACATATTCTCATTTTTACGTGTCCCCATGCTTATCTTTCAAGCATATACTCAAGCAATCTCCAAAGTCTTTCGGCAGAAGCTATATTCAGCTTTTCTCCGGGAGAATGGAGCGCGATGATATCGGGTCCTATGGAGATTATATCCATATCCGGAATGTTCGCGCGGACAAGACCGCATTCAAGACCCGCATGGATTATCTCCGCTCCCGCATCTTTGTCGTAAAGAGCCTTATAAGCCGCCATATACGCGTCTCTCACGGGAGAGGTCTTGGCATAGCTCCACCCCGTATATCTTCCGAAATGTCCAACATCGCCGCCAAGCGTCTGTGCAAGGCGGTCAAGCATGTGCATGGAAAAATCAATTCTTTCGTCAATACTCGAACGGGTGAGGTAGGTCAGCTTTACGCTACCCTCGCGCGTTTCGACCACGCCCAGATTTGCCGACCACTCGACAAGTCCTTCTACGTCGTTGCTCATTTCAATAACTCCGCAAGGAGTATTGTTTATTCCAAGCATAGTTTTTTGGGCACTCGTCTTATCAAGAACATCCGACTTTTCGCAGTGCTCCACCGTACAGAAAAAGCCCTTATCGTCCGCGGACATTTCTTTGCTTATGATTTTGGCTATTGCCTCTATCTCCATAAGCGCCTCAAAAAAGTCGGGAACGCATATCTCCGCAACACACTCTCTGGGGATAGCATTATCCTTTGAGCCGCCGTTTATCGAGGATATACCAAACTCACATTTAAAGGAAAGCTCGGTAAGAAGTCTGCCCATAAGGCGGTTTGCGTTTGCTCTTCCCTTATTTATATCCTCGCCCGAATGTCCGCCGCAGAGCCCGCCAAGCTTTACGCGGAGTCCTTCGCCATTCATGGAAACACGGGTAACGGGAAGTATCATTTCGCTTCTGACACCGCCCGCGCAGCCTACGACCGCTTTACCCTCGGTCTCGCTGTCGATATTTATCATTCTTCTTGCCTTAAGTTTTGAAAAATCAAATTTTCCGGCGCCTATCATGCCTATTTCCTCGCCCGCGGTGAAAAGGCACTCAACCGGAGGGTGCGACTCAAGCGCGCCGTCAAGTATGGCGAGCATTATCGCCACCGCTACGCCGTCATCAGCGCCAAGAGTAGTTCCCTTCGCGCGCAAAAAGCCCTCGTCATCAATATAGAGCTTAAGCGGGTCCTTAGTGAAATCGTGATTTACGCCGCCGTCCTTTTCGCAGACCATATCGGTATGCCCCTGCAAAAGCAAGTAAGCCTCGTTTTCCCTGCCCTTTGTGCCGTTCTTTCTTACAAGAACGTTATTTGCCTCATCCTTATAGCACTCAAGGTCTCTCGCCTTTGCGAATTCGGCTATATATTCAGCGATAGCACCCTCGTTCTCCGAGCCGTGAGGTATCTTACATATCTCCTCAAAATACTCGAACATAAGCGGAGCTATCTCACTGTTTACAATTCTGTTATCTGCCATGATTATACCTATACTCTCTTAATTCTTTCTCTTGCGAGACTTATAGAGCCGTCCTGCCTGTCGGACAGCGTGTCAAGCAATTTACCCATACCGAGTGCCACACACGTAACCGCATTGGGCGCAACTCTTGTGGGAATTCCCGTTATTCGCTCCACCAGCTTATCAAGTCCGGGGAGAAGGCTTCCGCCGCCTGTCATAACTATTCCCGAGGAAATTATATCGCTCACAAGCTCGGGGGAGGTTGACATTATCACACGTGAGATCGCATCTATTATCGCCGTAACAGGCTGATACAGCGCTCCGAGCATCTCGTTGGAGGTAAGCGTTACTGTTTTGGGAAGCCGCGTTTGTATGCAACGCCCTTTGACTTCTATCTTTTTATTTTCCTTACTCTGCGACAGAGTTCCTATTCTTATTTTTATCTGTTCTGCCGTAGTATATCCTATTACAAGTTCGTATTTTTCGCGCACGTAACGCATGATAGCGTCGTCAAAGGCATCGCCCGCGATCTTTATGGACTCGGAGTTTACTATTCCGTCAAGCGATATAACCGCTATATCGGTAGTTCCGCCGCCGATATCGACCACCATTTTGCCCTTTGCCTCGTCAACGTTAAGATCGGCGCCAATAGCCGCCGCAAGCGGTTCTTCCACAAGGAAGGGCTGTCTCGCGCCCGCCTGCGTTGCCGCGTCCCACACCGCAAGCTCCTCTACCTCGGTAGCGCACGACGGTATGCAGACAAGCACTCTTGGCTTTACGATTGTGTTTCCGCAGGCTTTCTTGATATAATGCTGAACCATTTGCAGAGTCACGTTATAACGGCTTATAACGCCGCCGCGAAGGGGTCTTACCACCTCGTATTTATCGGGCGTTCTTCCCAATATCTTACGGGCTTCCTCTCCAACCTTGACTATCTGCTCGGTTTCTTTTTCAACTATAACCACGGAGGGCTCATGCAGAACTATCCCACGCCCTTTGACATACACCAACACGTTGGCAGTTCCCAAATCTATGCCTATATCACTGTTGAATATACCGTTTTTTATTTTATCCAGAAACTTTTCCGCCATATACTCCTCCCGTGAATTTGTGTTTTACACTTATGTTAACTTATATTATACTATATATTTCTAAAAAATGCAATACGGGGACAACTATTTTCAGTCTGATTTCTTACCATTTTTTCGCTTTTTACCCGTTCTCGCCACCGCCGCGCAAACGATTTCACCGTCAAACACGCTTTTTAAGGTCTCAACACACGCTGAAAGGCTTGCGCCCGAGGTTATCACGTCGTCAACTATCACCACGCACTTTATTCCTTCGAGTCTTGAAGTTACCCTTTCGTCAAGCTCGTAAAGCCCTTTTGCGTTTCCAAATCGGTCCGAAAGATTCAGCTTCTTCTGTTCGACGCTCTTTCTCGGTATTCTAAAAAACAAATTCAAACATTCTACGCCGCACTTATCGGCAAGCCTGTCCGCAAGCAGCTTTGACTGGTCAAAGCCGTATTCCGACACACTTTTTTCGCTTCTTGGAACGTAGGCTATAACCGAGTTGCCGTATTCTTTTATTTTTCTGCTCACCGCAAACGAAAGCTGCGCGGCGAAATAGTCAAAAGCCACCGAGCTTTTGTGCTTCTTCATATAAAGCACGGCGCTCTTTCCTACGCTTTTCTGCCTGACCGAATAATTCACCAATTTAACGGTATCGGTCACTCCGACTTTATCCAATATACGTGAGCCGCAGTTACAAACGGTCATTTCAAGCTCACAATCGGGACACCTGTCAAGCTTCTCGCGCTCCCATTTAGCGCGGCATTTTTCGCAGAGCGGTATCTCGCACTTATCAAGCAGATCCTTTTGAATAAACTCTCTGCACGCCACGCACTTAGGCGGAAACAAAAGATTTTTCAAAAGTCTGCCAAAGGTGTTTTCTTTCATAATTTTTTCACACTCAGCCGTTTGCACAGGCAAGTATAACGCATAGTCTGTCGGTTACTGTTCACCATTGTCTCCACAATATCCTCACGCCCCACGATTATAACCATTTTCTGCGCTCTCGTAACAGCGGTATAGAAAAGATTTCTGGTCAGAAGCGGAGGCGGAGCGCCGTACGCGGGGATTATAACAATGGGGTATTCGCTTCCCTGACTCTTATGCACGGTAATAGCGTAGGCGTGCTCAAGGTCGTCGAGCATTGACATGTCGTATCTCACTGTTCTATCGTCAAATCGGATAGTCATAACTCTGTCTCTGACGTTTATATCAATTATTTCACCGATATCTCCGTTAAAAACACCGAGACCCTTTTTAGTGCCCTTTTCCCACTCTATCTGGTAGTTATTCTTAGTCTGCATGACCTTATCGCCCACGCGGAAAGTTCGCCCTCTGTGAGAATATCCCGAATCATTTTTCGGGGCGGGATTGAGCGCCGACTGCAGTTGTACATTGAGGTTATCAGTTCCGCCGGCGCCCTTTCTTGAGGGCGAGATGACCTGAATTCCGTTAGCCGCTTCTACTCCGTATGCTTTTGGGAGTCGGTTTTTACACAGGTCCACCACTGTATAAGCGATTTCTGCATCGCTTTTACGCGGAAGGAAGAAGAAGTCGTTATCGTTAGCGCCAAGCACAGGCATTTCGCCCGAATTTATTCTATGCGCGTTAGTTATGATAAGGCTCTTTTCAGCCTGTCTGAATATTTCGGTAAGCTCGACGGTAACAAAACGTCCGCAGTCAATGATATCGCGAAGCACGTTGCCCGCGCCAACGGACGGAAGCTGATTAGCGTCTCCGATTATAATCAGTCTCGCCCCGGGCTTAATGGCTTTCAGAAGCGCGCAGAAAAGCGGGGTATCCGCCATAGAAGCCTCGTCTATTATTATTACGTTTTCATCAAGGTAATTTTTCTCGTCACGCAAGAAGCAGAAGTTGCCGGAATCGTAGTTCATTTCAAGCATTCTGTGTATGGTCTTAGCCTCGTTTGAGGTGGATTCCGAAAGCCGCTTCGCCGCGCGTCCCGTAGGCGCTGCCAGCGCCACCTTCATTCCCATACCCTTGAATATTTTCAAAAGCGCACGAACAACGGTAGTCTTACCCGTACCGGGACCACCCGTGAGTATCATAACGCCGTTGCTCATGGCTTCGGTAATCGCCTTGCGCTGAAGCTCGGCATATTTTATACCGTTTTCAAGCTCCTCGCGCACGATATAACTGCGTATATCCGAAATATCGGCGTTTATGCAGTTTCTGTTTATGTCCACCAATTTTTCGGCAATAAATTTTTCGCTATCGTACATCACACGGTCGAACACGTATTTTTCACCGTCGTAAACAGAATACGCCAGCTTTTGCTGACCCACGAGAGCGTCTACCGCGGCGCTCGCTTTCTCCTCGGGAACACCAAGCATCATCGCCGCCGCGCCCGTAAGCTTGCCGTAAGGAAGGCAGGTATGACCGTTCTGCCCTGCGTTATAGGTGAGAACGTAGCGCACTCCGCCCATTATTCTCTCGGCGGAATCCTCCTCAAGCCCCAGCGATCTCGCTATCTCGTCTGCCTTTTCAAAACCAACGCCTTCTATATCCTCGCAAAGGCGATAGGGGTTATTCTTGGCGATATCCACCGCCCTGCTTCCCCATTTCTGATATATCTTCACGGTCATGGTCGTGCCGAAATAATTCCTAAAGAACATCATCGAGGCTCTCATTCCCGCTTTTTTCTTGAAATCCTCTGAGATCTCCATAGCCTTTTTATAGGATATTCCATTGATATCGGCAAGCCAGTCGGGGTGATTTTCCATAACCTCAAATGTATCCTCGCCGAACTTCTCAACTATTCTCTGGGCTGTTTTGGGTCCTATCCCCTTTATAGCTCGCGACGAAAGATATTTCAAAATTGCCGCCGAATCGGCGGGCATTATTTTTTCATACTGCTCAACCTTGAACTGAGCGCCGTATTTTGGGTTATTTACCCACTTGCCGTAAACGGTAAGCGAGTCGCCCTCGCAGATATACGGAAGCGTGCCGACTATGGTTACAAGCTCGTTGGTGTCTATGGCGAAATCAAAAATGCCGTAGCCGTTTTCTTCGTTTGAATATATCACAGACTCAACGATACCCGAAAATTTTTCAAGCCCTTGAGTGTTTATCGGCATTTCATCTGTCACAGTCGCTCACCTCCGTTTATTTTTCAAATTATGTAATATTTTACGCGTTTTTGCTCCAGCTTTTTTAACAGATTTTCGTCCGCGAATTCGCTTCTGACTAGAACCGCTATCTCGCGTCCGCCCCACACAAGGCAGGTGGTTTCGGCTTCCTTCAAAAAGTCGTCGATGTACACAACGGTATCGGGGGTGTCAACCTCCACCGTCACGCGCACGTTATCGCACCCGAACCAGATCACATCTACAAGCTTTATCAGGCAAAAAAGCCCGAAAACCGCGAATATTGCAACGATTATTTCCAAAAAGACCTCGAAATACATAGATTTACCCTCCTAACACAAAGGATATGCATTTCAAGGTCAATTTGATTTATTTTCGATTACTTAAGAAGCTCTGCCTTAAGAATTTCGGCAAGATCGGTCTTTTCCCAGCTTACACCAAGATCCTCTCTGCCCATATGTCCGTATGCCGCAAGCTCGGAATAGATAGGCTTGCGAAGCTCGAACTTCTTTATAATGGCCGCGGGACGGAGATCAACATACTTATTGACCGCTTCAGCGATCTTTGCCTCGTCAACCACAGCCGTACCAAATGTATCAACAAGCACCGAGACGGGCTTTGCGACACCGATAGCGTAAGCCACCTGCACCTCGCACTTCTTTGCGAGTCCTGCCGCCACAACGTTCTTTGCGATATATCTCGCCGCATAGGAAGCGGAACGGTCAACCTTTGTGGGGTCCTTACCCGAGAAGGCACCGCCGCCGTGGCGAGAGTAGCCGCCGTATGTATCAACGATTATCTTACGTCCTGTAAGACCTGTATCACCCGCGGGACCACCCACAACAAAGCGACCTGTGGGGTTGACGTATATCTTTGTATTTTCGTCAAAAAGCTCTGCGGGAACGATGGGCTTGATAACGTTTTCGATTATATCCTCACGGATAGTCGCCAGTTCAACGTCGGCGCTATGCTGAGAGGACACTACAACTGTATCGACTCTTGCGGGAACACCGTCAACGTATTCGACAGTCACCTGCGTTTTTCCGTCGGGTCTGAGATAAGCCAGCGTACCGTCCTTTCTCACATCAGTGAGTCTCTTAGCCATCTTATGAGCGAGAGAAATGGGAAGGGGCATAAGCTCGGGTGTCTCGTCGCAAGCATAGCCGAACATAAGTCCTTGGTCTCCGGCTCCTGTATCGAACTCATCAGCAGTCTCGCCGCCCTTTGCCTCATAGGATTTATCAACGCCGAGAGCGATATCGGGCGACTGCTCGTGAATAGAGTTGAGAACAGCACAGCTATCGCAATCAAATCCATATTTAGCGCGGTCATATCCTATCTTTCTGACAGTTTCGCGAACAATTCCTTGAATATCAACATAAGCATTAGTTGTAATCTCACCCATGACCATAACAAGACCCGTAGTACAGCAGGTCTCGCAGGCAACTCTGGAATTAGGGTCTTGGCGAAGAATATCGTCAAGTATCGCGTCCGAGATTTTATCACAGATTTTATCGGGATGTCCTTCTGTCACAGACTCACTCGTAAAGAGAATTTTTTCCATTTTAATTTCCTTTCTTTTGGTGTTTATGCAAGAGAGAATAATCCGAACTCGGTTTTGAAAATCAAACATTGGTATATGCTTCGGAAAATTTCTTTGCAATATCCGCATATTACCGCAGAAATTTTCCTTGCCTATCCTCAATCTTTGATTTTCAAAACTCGTAGACCCCGGGGCCTTAATTTTCTGATGGTTTTGGTGCTTGGCGAACGCCGCCAAGTGGGACTTTGCAAGTGAGACAAGTGCCATAAAGCACTGAAAATTCAGGCTTCAGGGCGGGTTCGGATTATTCTCTCTTGCATAGGCACAAAAAAGCCCTCCGCCGAGGGAGGACACACGTCTCATCTCTCGGGATTTAGCACCTTGCTTTAAAAGCAGGTTGCCGGGTTTCACAGTGCCAGTCACTCCACCACTCTTGATAAGATTATATTATTTACTTATATAGTATATCATATTTTTCACTATATTTCAATAGTTTTTTACAAAAAAAGAAAAAAGAATTGCGGAGATATTACACCCCCGCAATTCAGCACTTTATTCTATACACAGTTCGATTTGATATGTATATTCACGCGGATTCGCGCAAATTATCCCATCACGACAAACATTATCACTATCGCCGTTGCCGAAATTGCGGCAGCGCACAAAAGCAATATTACGGTTTTTTTATCAAATTTAAGCTTTTCATCTTCCTTGCGTTTTATAGCTCCCACCGCTTTAAGGGCATTGGAAACAGGCTTATAAAATCCGATAACCAACGCGGCGTTAGCTACCGCTTTAAGGAAGTTAAAGGGCAAAAGTATAGTAGGAATCATTTTCAAGACCTCGTCTGTTGAGGTTTCAATAAACAAAGGCGTTACAAGCATATTGGCAAGCATCATAAACGCCGTAGTAGCGAAAACCGAGGACACAAGACCGACAATTCCTCCAAACAAGGTTTTCTTATACTTATATATCAAACTTGCGGTGGCAGAAAACACTGCCGAGCTACAAAAGTTCATTATAAATCCGTATATTCCTGTTTCGCTTATGGTTATCAATTCTATAAGCGCCACAAGAAAAGAGATCAAAACTCCCGCAGCAGGACCAAATGCCATTGCCGCTAAAGTAATAATAGCATCTTTAACATCAAATGTAAGAAAAAGAACTTTAGGATGTATTACCAGGGTTGACGAAAACGCCAACGCAGTAAACAAAGCGATAAATACAAGTCTTTTTACCCGCTCACGGGATTTTATCAAGTTGTTATTCATAATATTTTCCTTTCATCAAGCAGTAAAGGTAAAAAAGTTGATTACTTCTACATACTATGCTCAAAAAGGCAAATGCAAAAAAGCCCCGATATTCGGGGCACAATAATCCTGCTTTTTTATCTTTTTCTATCCGGACTTTACCGTCGGCACAGGAATCTCACCTGTTCATGCCTGACCCAAAGGTCACGCTCGTGGGCTTTACCACCGGTATGGAATCTCACCAATCCCCAAAGATACTGCCGCTTACACGGCATTATTAAATTGCAAAGGGTTGGCACATAAATGTGCCAACCCAAAGTGGTAATTAAACTTACGCGATGATGTTAGCTACGACACCAGATCCAACTGTTCTACCACCCTCACGGATAGCGAAACGAAGACCCTCTTCACATGCGATAGGTGTGATAAGCTCAACAGTCATATCAACGTTATCGCCGGGACGGCACATCTCAACGCCCTCGGGAAGCTCGATAACACCGGTAACGTCTGTTGTTCTGAAGTAGAACTGAGGTCTGTAACCAGCGAAGAAGGGCTTCTTACGTCCGCCTTCCTTCTCTGTAAGAACGTATACGTGACCGGAGAACTTTGTGTGGGGGTTAACAGAACCGGGCTTGCAAAGAACCTGACCACGCTCGATCTCGTCCTTAGCTACACCACGAAGAAGTGCACCGATGTTGTCACCAGCCTCTGCCTGAGGAAGGAGCTTGTGGAACATCTCTACACCTGTAACGGTTGTAGACTTCTTCTCGTCGGAAAGACCAACGATTTCAACAACGTCACCAACCTTAACTGTACCTCTCTCAACTCTACCTGTAGCAACTGTACCACGGCCGGAGATGGAGAATACGTCCTCGACGGGCATAAGGAAGTCAAGGTCTGCCTGACGCTCGGGAGTGGGAATGTAGCTGTCTACATTTGCCATAAGCTCGAAAATAGGAGCATACTCGGGAGCGGAAGGATCTGTATTTGCGGACTCAAGAGCGTTACGAGCGGAACCCTTGATGATCGGGATATCGTCACCGGGGAAATCGTACTGAGAAAGAAGATCTCTGATCTCCATCTCAACAAGCTCAAGAAGCTCCTCGTCGTCAACAAGGTCTGTCTTGTTAAGGAATACAACGATTGCGGGAACGCCAACCTGACGAGCAAGAAGAACGTGCTCGCGAGTCTGCTGAAGAGGTCCGTCTGTACCTGCAACAACAAGGATAGCGCCGTCCATCTGTGCAGCACCTGTAATCATGTTCTTTACATAGTCTGCGTGGCCGGGGCAGTCAACGTGTGCGTAGTGACGGTTCTCGGTCTCGTACTCAACGTGACGAGTATTGATTGTGATACCTCTTGCTCTTTCCTCGGGAGCATTATCGATCTGGTCGTATGCCATGAACTCGATGTTACCGTTGCCAAGAGAAAGTGTCTTTGTGATAGCTGCTGTAAGAGTGGTCTTACCGTGGTCAACGTGACCGATAGTACCAATGTTTACATGGGGCTTGGTGCGTTCAAATGTGGATTTTGCCATTTTGAATTTCCTCCGTAAATTATTTTCTTAAAATTATTTTTAAATTAGGGTTACTGAATTAGTTGTTCTTCGCGCGAGCCGATACGATTCCTTCCTGGATAGACTTAGGAACTTCTGCGAAGTGGCTGGGCTCCATAGAGTACAAGCCACGTCCCTGAGTCTTGGAACGAAGATCGGTTGCGTAACCGAACATTTCGGAAAGCGGAACAAACGCGGTGATCTCCTGCGCTCCGCCGCTTCCTGCTTCCATGGACTGAATCTGTCCACGGCGGGAGTTAAAGTCACCTATAACGTCACCCATGTAGTCATCGGGAACGATAGTAACGACCTTAACGATAGGCTCTGTAAGAACAGGGTCTGCCATACGCATTGCTTCCTTGAATGCCATGGAGCCCGCGATCTTAAACGCCATTTCAGACGAGTCAACTTCGTGGTAAGAACCATCGTAAAGAGTAACCTTTACGTCAACAACGTTGTAGCCTGCAAGAACACCGTTCTGCATAGCACCCTGGATACCCTGGTTAACAGGCTCGATATATTCCTTGGGAATAGCACCGCCTGTTACGGAGTTGATAAACTCGTAACCCTTACCGGGCTCATTGGGCTCAAGAACGATCTTAACATGACCGTACTGACCGCTACCACCGGACTGACGCTTATACTTGCACTCATGGTTAATCTGCTTACGGATAGTCTCCTTATAAGCAACCTGAGGCTTACCGATATTTGCTTCTACCTTAAACTCACGAAGAAGTCTGTCAACGATAATTTCAAGGTGAAGCTCACCCATACCGGCGATAATTGTCTGACCTGTTTCCTCATCAGTATAAGTTCTGAATGTGGGGTCTTCCTCTGCGAGCTTGGAAAGAGCTACGCCCATCTTCTCCTGACCTGCACGAGTCTTAGGCTCGATAGCAACGCTGATAACGGGTTCGGGGAACTCCATTGTCTCAAGGATAATGGGATGCTTTTCGTCGCAAAGTGTATCACCTGTTGTGGTATTCTTGATACCGATAACCGCCGCGATATCGCCGCAGTAGCAGCAATCGATATCCGCACGGTCGTTAGCATGCATCTGAAGAATACGACCGAAACGCTCTCTCTGTCGCTTACCAGGGTTATAAGCAGTTGTACCTGCTGAAATAATACCCGAGTATACGCGGAAGAAGCAGAGCTTTCCAACGAAGGGGTCGGTCATAATCTTGAAAGCGAGAGCTGAGAAAGGCGCGTTATCGTCTGCGGGTCTCTCTTCCTCTTCGTCGGTATTGGGGTTGATACCCTTAATAGCGGGAATGTCAAGAGGATTGGGCATATAGTCGATAACTGCGTCAAGCAGCTTCTGAACACCCTTGTTACGGTAAGAAGTACCGCAAACAACGGGAACGATAAGGTTATCGATAGTAGCCTTACGGAGAGCAGCCTTAAGCTCCTCAACAGTGATTTCCTCACCGCCGCAATACTTCTCGAAGAGAACCTCATCAGTTTCGCAAATGGACTCAACCATTGCGTCATGATATTCCTGAGCCTTGTCCATCATGTCTGCGGGAATAGGCTCAACTCTCATGTCCTTACCTTCATCATCGTAATAAACGTCAGCCTCCATGTTCATAAGGTCGATGATACCCTTGAACAAACTCTCAGCGCCTATAGGCAACTGGATCGGAACTGCGTTTGCATGAAGTCTTTCCTTCATCATATCAACAACGCGATAGAAGTTCGCGCCTGTGATATCCATCTTATTTACATAGGCCATACGCGGAACTCTGTACTTGTCTGCCTGTCTCCAAACAGTCTCGGACTGAGGCTCAACTCCGCCCTTTGCGCAAAGTACCGTTACTGAACCGTCAAGTACACGAAGCGAACGCTCAACCTCAACAGTAAAGTCAACGTGACCGGGAGTATCTATGATGTTGACACGGTGATCCTTCCAGAAGCAAGTTGTAGCAGCGGAGGTAATTGTAATACCTCTTTCCTGCTCCTGCTCCATCCAGTCCATCGTAGCGGAACCATCATGAGTTTCTCCGATTTTGTGAGTCTTACCTGTATAGAAAAGAATTCTTTCGGTTGTTGTTGTCTTACCGGCATCTATGTGAGCCATGATACCGATATTTCGTGTACGCTCAAGCGAATATTCTCTTGGCATATATCAGGTCTCCTTATTAATATCTGTAATGAGCAAACGCCTTATTAGCCTCTGCCATTCTGTGTGTTTCTTCCTTCTTCTTGAACGCTCCGCCCGCGCTGTTTCTTGCATCCATGATTTCAGCTGCAAGACGATCAGCCATTGTGCGTTCGCTACGAGTTCTGGAGTAACCTACGAGCCATCTAAGACCAAGTGTCTGACGGCGCTCTGCTCTTACCTCCATCGGCACCTGGTAAGTGGAACCACCTACACGGCGAGCCTTAACCTCAAGCTTGGGCATGATGTTTTCAAGAGCTTCCTGGAACATTTCAAGGGGATTCTGACCAACTTTCTCTTCTACGATCTTGAATGCATCGTATACGATCTTCTGAGCCACACCCTTTTTGCCATCATACATTACGTTGTTGATAAGCTTTGTTACAAGCTTAGATCCGTACAGAGGATCCGGCAATACGTCTCTTTTAGAAATTTTACCTCTTCTCGGCACTGTACTTCCCTCCTTCATTAAATTTTCATGAATTCATTGGTACTCAAAAGCATCTTCTGTAAGCGCACGTCGAGGTTATATATAAACATTAAATTTATTACAACTTCTGACGGGCAAGCTTTTTGCTTTATACCTTTTTTGTCTCCCTTAATTATTTCTTGGGAGCCTTTGCGCCGTACTTGGAACGGCTCTGGTTACGGTTTGCAACACCCTGTGCGTCGAGTGTACCACGGATAATGTGATAACGTACACCGGGCAGGTCACGAACTCTTCCTCCGCGGATAAGGACAACAGAGTGCTCCTGCAAGTTGTGTCCGATACCGGGAATGTAAGTTGTTGCTTCAAGTCCGTTTGTAAGTCTTACTCTGGCGATCTTACGGAGCGCGGAGTTAGGCTTTTTAGGGCTGGTTGTAGAAACCTTTGTGCACACGCCTCTCTTCTGGGGCGAGGGCTGATTTGTTGCTACGTTGTTAAGTGCATTGAAGCCTTTCTGAAGCACGGGTGCTTTAGACTTGTACACTTTATCTGTACGACCCTGTCTTACAAGCTGGTTAAAGGTTGGCATTTTTCTCCTCCTTCTTCAAAAATTTAATGTTTATATACAGTCGCACGCCTCGCGGTATGCGTTACTGTCTTGCGATAATGCGGTTTTAACCGCAAAAGCACACTTTATTATAGCACTTACAAGTCAATTTGTCAATATTCAATATTCCTAAGCGCAAATTTCTCCCTTTTGCACAAAAAAGTGTTGTTTTGAACAAAAGCGTTAGTTGAAAACGCTCACAAAAAATCAAGCTTTTGAGATGTTTGCAAGCTCTTCCAAACACAAAATCACCCTTGTTTGCCGCGAAAACGCGGCAAACAAGGTAAATTATCAGTTATTTGCTTCTTCGCTTTCCTCAAGAACAGGCTCGTCGTTATGAACAACGCCAACATCGCGGTAGCACTTCATACCCGTACCCGCGGGAATAAGCTTACCGATGATAACGTTCTCCTTAAGACCGATAAGTCTGTCAACCTTACGCTTGATAGCCGCGTCCGCAAGAACCTTGGTGGTCTCCTGGAAGGAAGCAGCGGAAAGGAAGGACTCTGTCTGGAGTGCGGCCTTAGTGATACCAAGAAGCACAGGAGAACCTTCAGCAAGGCGAAGCTCGCGCTCGCCGCCCTCAATGCGGGCTTTGATTCTGTTGTTCTCGTCCTCAAGCTCTGTCATATCGACGATAGAGCCAACAAGAAGATCGGTATCTCCGTTCTCATCAACACGGAAGCGTCTTGTCATCTGGCGTGCGATGATCTCGATATGCTTATCGTTTACGTCACAGGACTGCGAACGGTAAACCTTCTGAGTCTCCTTGATGATATAATCATAAACGGCGTCCAGTCCGCAAATTCTCATAATATCGGCGGGAGCCTTGCTTCCCTCGGTGATAGACTGACCTCTTACGATGTGGTCACCGTCCGAAATAGCTATCTTCATGCCGTAAGGAATGGGATACTTAACAAGCTCGCCTGTTTCCTCAGAGTGAACAACGACCTCGCGGACGTTTACGTTCTCACCCACCTGGATATGAGCTATACCGCTATGCTCTGTCATGACAGCCGCCTTCTTAGGCTGTCTTGCCTCGAAGAGCTCCTCAACTCTGGGAAGACCCTGAGTAATATCCGAGCCTGCGACACCACCCGAGTGGAAGGTTCTCATGGTAAGCTGTGTACCGGGCTCACCGATAGACTGAGCTGCGATAATACCTACCGCTTCACCAACGTTTACTCTCTTACCGGAAGCAAGATCAGCACCATAGCAGTGAGCACACACGCCGAAGCGAGAATGGCACTGGATAATGGTTCTGATGTAAACCTTATCTATTCCTGCTGCAACGATAGCGTTAGCCTGCTCGTCGGTTATCATTTCGTCATCGTTTACGATGATCTCGCCTGTTTCGGGATGCACGACCGGTCCGATAGTATATCTGCCGATAATTCTATCCTGAAGCGACTCAAGCGGCTTTGCGTCTCCGTCGTTAGCGATCTCTGTGATCCATGCGCCCTTGACGGTATCGCACTTCTCCTCGCGGATAATAACTTCCTGAGAAACGTCAACGAGACGGCGGGTAAGGTAACCCGAGTCAGCCGTACGAAGCGCGGTATCCGAAAGAGATTTACGGGACGCACGCGCACCCATGAAATACTCGGTGATGTTAAGACCCTCACGGAAGTTAGACTTGATCGGTATCTCCACAGTTTTACCGGTAGCCGAGAACATAAGTCCGCGCATACCCGCAAGCTGTCTCATCTGAGCCATAGAACCACGGGCACCCGAATCAGCCATTATCTTAATGGGGTTAAGGTTAGAGAAGCTCTCATTAAGCGCCGCGGTAACCTGTTCGGTAGTCTCGTTCCAGACCTTAACCACGTTATTATAACGCTCATCCTCGGCAAGTATACCGCGGTTATAGTATTTATGGATCTCCTCAACTTTCTTCTCAGCTTCCTTGATATAGGACTCCTTCTTCTCGGGAATAGTCATATCGTATACCGAGATAGAGAAGGAAGCGCGAGTCGAGTATTTATAACCCATTTCCTTGATATCGTCAAGCATCTTCGCGCAAACCGCGGAGCCGTGCTTTTTGATACAGTTATCAATGATCTGACCAAGCTGCTTCTTCTTGGTAACGAAAGCGATTTCAAGATCGAACTGCTTTTCGGGGTCGTTTCTATCCACAAAACCAAGGTCCTGAGGAAGGGGTTTGTTAAAGATAAGTCTACCGAGAGTAGCATCGATGATCTTAGACTGCATCACGCCATCGATTTCCTTTTCAACTCTTACCTTAATAGGAGCGTGGAGACCAAGCTGCTTATTTTCATAAGCCATCATAGCCTCATTGAAATCGCGGAATACTCTGCCCTCTCCGGGCTCGCCGGGCTTATCCATTGTAAGGTAATAAGATCCGAGGATCATATCCTGTGTGGGAACTGTTACCGCACGACCATCCATGGGCTTAAGGAGGTTATTAGCCGAGAGCATAAGGAATCTTGCCTCTGCCTGAGCCTCTGCCGAAAGCGGAACGTGAACGGGCATCTGGTCACCGTCGAAGTCAGCGTTAAACGCGGTACATACGAGAGGATGGAGCTTAATAGCACGACCCTCAACAAGCACGGGCTCGAACGCCTGAATGGAAAGTCTATGGAGTGTGGGAGCACGGTTAAGAAGAACGGGGTGCTCCTTGATAACGTTTTCAAGCGCGTCCCAAACCTCGGGATAGAGGTAAGCTCTGTCGATCTTCTTCTGAGCATCCTTGACGTTAGTAGCCTTCTGCATTTCCGTAAGGCGCTTAACAACGAAGGGCTTGAAGAGCTCGAGAGCCATTTCCTTGGGAAGGCCGCACTGGTATATCTTAAGTGTAGGACCTACGACGATAACCGAACGTCCCGAATAGTCAACACGCTTACCAAGAAGGTTCTGACGGAAGCGTCCCTGCTTACCGCGGAGCATTTCCGAAAGAGACTTAAGGGGACGGTTGGAGGGTCCTGTTACGGGCTTGCCTCTGCGTCCGTTATCAATAAGCGCGTCAACCGCTTCCTGAAGCATACGCTTCTCGTTACGGATAACGATCTCGGGTGTACGGATCTCTATAAGCTTTTTAAGACGGTTATTTCTGCTGATAACTCTGCGGTAAAGCTCGTTAAGGTCGGAGGAAGCGAAGCGTCCGCCGTCAAGCTGAACCATAGGACGGATATCGGGAGGAAGCACGGGGATAGCGTCAAGCACCATCCACGCAAGATCATTGCCCGACTTTCTGAAGGACTCAACGACCTCAAGACGCTTAATAACTCTCGCCTTTTTCTGTCCCTTGGCGGTCTTAAGCTGCTCCTTAAGATCTGCCGCAAGCTCCTCCACGTTTATCTTGGAAAGAAGCTCCTTAATAGCCTCAGCGCCCATTCCGACTCTGAAGTCGCTCTCATATCTCTCGGTGTAGTCGGAAAACTCCTTTTCGCTGAGCACGCGTCCGACCTCAAGGTCTGTGGGACCGGGATCAAGGACTACGTTCTCCGCAAAGTAGAGCACCTGCTCAAGCTGCTTGGGAGACATATCGAGAACGTGGGAGATACGGTTGGGAATGCTCTTGAAATACCAGATATGAGCCACGGGAGTAGCAAGATCAATATGACCCATTCTCTCGCGTCTGACTTTCTTTGTGGTAATCTCAACGCCGCACTTCTCACATTTATGGGGCTTGCCGTCTCTGGAGAGATTATGCGCGTTCTTATACTTTCCGCACATACAAGCTCCGTCCTTGGTGGGACCGAAGATCTTTTCACAGAAAAGACCTCCGACCTCCGCCTTGAGAGTTCTGTAATTGATAGTCTCAGGCTTTGTTACCTCACCGTAAGACCATTCTCTGACCATGTCCGGAGAAGCCAGACCTATTCTTATCGAATCAAATTCAGTATTTGCCATGCTGTTTCTCCTTATCAATTATATTTCATCATCGTCATTCATATCTTCGCCAATGCCGTCAACTGAGAAGAATGCGTCATCGTCATCCGCGTCCTCGGCATTTTCGATAATATAGGACTGACCGAGATCATCGGTCTCAACGCCCTTATCATCCATATCGGCAAAGAGGTCAATATCGTCACTTCTCTTGTAAGGCGATACTTCTTCCTCATTGCAAAGAGTAGAGAGCTGAATCTCCTCGCCATCCTTATCAAGCACACGCACATCGAGCGCGAGAGCCTGAAGCTCCTTGGTAAGAACCTTGAAGGACTCGGGAACACCGGGGGTGGGGATATTCTGACCCTTGATAATAGCCTCGTAAGCCTTACGTCTACCGTTGATATCATCGGACTTGACCGTAAGAATCTCCTGAAGGGTATAAGCCGCGCCGTAAGCCTCAAGCGCCCAAACCTCCATTTCTCCGAAACGCTGACCGCCGAACTGAGCTTTACCGCCCAAGGGCTGCTGTGTAACAAGAGAGTAAGGGCCGTTGGAACGGGCGTGGATCTTATCGTCAACAAGGTGGTGGAGCTTAAGGTAATACATGATACCGACGGTTACGGGGTTATCAAAGGGCTCACCGGTACGTCCGTCGTAAAGTATAGTCTTACCGTTGGGGTTCATTCCCGCCGCGTCAAGGCACTCGGAAATATCCTTTTCATTTGCGCCGTCAAACACGGGAGTCATGATCTTCCATCCAAGCTTCTTAGCGGCAATTCCGAGGTGAACCTCAAGAACCTGACCGATATTCATACGAGAAGGAACGCCCAGAGGGTTAAGAACGATATCAAGAGGAGTTCCGTCGGGAAGGAAGGGCATATCCTCGGGGGGAAGAATTCTGGAAACGACACCCTTATTACCGTGACGACCCGCCATCTTATCTCCCACGGAGATCTTACGCTTCTGCGCAAGGTATATTCTTACTACTTTATTAACGCCTGCGGGAAGCTCGTCGCCGTGCTCTCTGGAGAACACCTTAACGTCAACTACGATACCCGATTCGCCGTGAGGTACACGGAGAGAAGTATCTCTTACTTCACGAGCCTTTTCACCGAAGATAGCGCGAAGAAGTCTTTCCTCCGCGGTAAGCTCTGTCTCTCCCTTGGGAGTGATCTTACCTACAAGGATATCACCCGCACGCACCTCAGTTCCCTTCTTGACTATACCGTCAGCGTTAAGATCCTTAAGCGCGTCATCGCCCACGTTAGGAATCTCACGTGTGATCTCCTCCGGGCCGAGCTTTGTATCTCTTGCCTCGTGTGTATACTCTTCTATATGAAGAGAAGTATAAATATCCTCACGAACGAGACGCTCGTTAAGAAGAACCGCGTCCTCGTAGTTATAACCCTCCCAGGTCATAAATCCGATAAGAGCGTTCTTACCCAGCGCAATCTCACCGTTAGCTGTAGCGGGACCGTCGGCAATTACCTGACCAGCCTCAACCTGCTCGCCCAGAGCAACGATAGGTCTCTGGTTAAAGCAAGTACCCTGGTTTGTTCTCTTAAACTTGATAAGCTCGTAAACGTCCTTCTGACCGTTCTCACAGGTTACAACGATCTTATCCGCGTCAACGCGGTCAACACGACCCGCGTTCTTAGCAACAACAACGACGCCCGAGTCAACTGCCGCATTATACTCCATACCCGTACCTACGATAGGCGAGTCTGTGACCATAAGCGGAACTGCCTGCTTCTGCATGTTCGAACCCATGAGCGCACGGGAGTTATCGTCGTTTTCAAGGAAAGGAATCATAGCGGTAGCCACAGATACGACCATCTTGGGTGAAACGTCCATATAGTCAACCTTAGAAGCCTCTACCTCGATAATCTCGGCTCTGTCACGAACGGTTACACGCTTATTTACAAAGCGTCCGTTTTCGTCAAGGGGCTCGTTTGCCTGAGCTACGATATAGTTATCCTCCATATCAGCGGTCATGTAAACGACCTCGTCGGTTACGATGCCTGTCTCCTTATCGACCTTTCTGTAAGGCGCTTCGATAAAGCCGTAGTCGCTGATACGTGCATAAGTTGTAAGATAGGAAATAAGACCGATGTTAGGACCTTCGGGAGTCTCGATGGGACACATTCTACCGTAATGGGTATAGTGAACGTCACGGACGTCGAAGGACGCACGGTCACGGGAAAGACCGCCGGGACCAAGTGCCGAAAGTCTTCTCTTGTGAGTAAGCTCGGCAAGGGGGTTGTTCTGATCCATGAACTGCGAGAGCTGAGAAGATCCGAAGAATTCACGGATAACAGTAGCCACAGGACGGATATTGATAAGCTGCTGGGGCGTTATCTTCTCGTTGTCCTGAGTGGTCATTCTTTCCTTTATTATTTTATCCATTCTCGAGAAACCGACACGAAGCTGGTTCTGAAGCTGCTCTCCGACAGAGCGGATTCTACGGTTTCCGAGGTGGTCGATATCATCAACACTTCCTATATCGTGCGTAAGGTTAAACAGATAGTTGATGGAAGCGAAGATATCGTCCTTTGTTATATGCTTGGGGCAGAGCTCGCTTACTCTTGCCTTAGCAAGCTCCTTTACCTTATCTACATCTCCGTCGCACTCCTCAATTATGGAAAGGAGCACGTTTGTTCTTACCTTTTCGTTTATATCGCAGTCCTTAAGGTCATAGCCAAGGAGCTGCTCGGGGTAGATAGTGTTATTGGAGAAGATCTTAACAATCTTATCGTTATCAAGCTTGACCGCAACAGAGTTTACGCCCGCGTTCTCGATAGCGATAGCATCTTCCTTATTAATAACAGCGCCTGCCTCAAAGAGGATCTCACCCGTAATGGGGCTTATAACGTCCTCGGCAAGTCTGCGGTTAGCGATTCTCTCGGAGATCGCAAGCTTCTTATCGAACTTATATCTTCCGACAGGCTCGATATCGTATCTTCTCTGATCGAAGAAATATCCGTTAAGAAGCGAGTGCGCGGACTCAACGATAGGAGGCTCGCCCGGACGGAGTCTCTTGTATATTTCCTTAATAGCTTCAACGCCGCAATTTGTTCCGTTATTAAGAGCAAGTCCCTCGGACTCGTCCTTCTCAAAGGTTGCGACAAGAGTCTCTTCTTCGCCGAATATCGCATAAACATCTTCCTTGGTTTCGATGCGGGATTCGTACTCGGGATTTTTAGCGCTTGCCTCACCGTCAACAAGCTGGACACCGAGCGCACGGATAAGCATTGTTACGGGAACCTTGCGGTTCTTATCTATACGGACGTATGCAACGCCGTTTACGTCTATTTCATATTCCAGCCAAGCGCCGCGGTACGGAATGACTGTAGAAGCGTATGTTTTCTTACCCGTTTTGTCAAATTCCGAAGAATAGTACATACCGGGAGAACGCACGAGCTGCGATACGATAACACGCTCTGCTCCGTTAATAACGAAGGTGCCTGTTTCTGTCATTATGGGAAGCTCGCCCATAAACACATCAGCCTGCTTGACCTCGCCCGTCAGCTTATTGGTAAGTCTTACATTTACCTTCAAGGGTGCCGCATAGTTCGCGTCCCTCTCCTTACACTCCTCAACAGAGTATTTCGGCTTAGCGTCGATTGAGTATGAGAGAAATTCTATAGACAGATTACCCGAAAAGTCGGTTATCGGGGAAACGTCCCTAAGTACCTCATCAAGACCTTTTTCAAGAAACCACTTGAACGACTTAGTCTGGATCTCAACCAGATTGGGAAGCTCGAGCGCGTTTTTCGTCTTGGAAAAGCTCATTCTCACGTTTTTGCCAAGCTTTTGTTCTCTTACATTGACCATTTAATACATTCACTCCTTCAAAGTAGTATTCTCCGCGTCCGACGGAGAACCCCAAGGCTACCTTTGCAACTTACTTAAACATGGAAAAAAGTTTTTTCTTCCAGCTTTTGCCACCCCTTGTCGGACAGAGATAGCAATTATAATGCAGTTTATAATTTTAGCATACTTTTTTGCATTTGTCAAGCGTTTTTTAAAATTTTTTCCAATTTTTATTATATTTTTATATGTTTTTGTAAAATTCCGCTCCTCGCGGGTTGCTTTTTTGGCATTTTTAAAAAAATTTCAATATTTTTCATTTTTTTTTGAAAAAAGTATTGCAATTTTGATTTTGTTGTGGTATCATATACAACGTATGGACGAATGCAACGGTACACCCTCTCAGGTATCGTTGTTAAGACTAATTTTGAAAAAGGGAGATGAAAACATGCCGAACATCAAGAGTGCAAAGAAGCGCGTTAAGGTTATCGAAACCAAGACACTTCAGAACAAGATTTTCAAGACTCAGCTCAAGACTGACATCAAGAAGTATGAGGCAGCGCTTGAGGCCGGAGACGTAGAGCTTGCAAAGGTTACCTACAAGGCAGCAGTTAAGAAGATCGACCAGGCAGCAGCTTGCGGAATCATTCATAAGAACGCAGCAGCTCGCAAGAAGAGCCAGTTCACAAAGAAGCTCAACGCTATTGGCTAATTTGGTTCAAAAAAGTTTAACCGCCGAGATTTTCTCGGCGGTTTTTCTTTCACTTCACCGCCGTGAGCGATAAACTTCGTCGTTCACGACTTACAAAATGTGCGAACAAATACGTCGTAATACAAAAACGCCGTTTGAACAACGGCGTTTTTTACAAATAAAATTGCGTGTCAATACTTAATCCCCATCCGCGCCCTCAACGTAGTGCTTTGCCTGAGTGGAGAAGAGCTCGTAGTATCTTCCCTCTTTAGCCATAAGCTCCTTATGAGTTCCCATTTCTATAAGCTCACCGTATTCAAGGACTATTATCTTTGAGGCGGTGGTAGCGCTGGAAAGTCTGTGCGAGACAAATATAGTCGTTTTATCCTTGCGAAGCGACTCGAACTGGTTATATATCTCCTGCTCGGCTATGGCATCGAGCGACGCTGTCGGCTCGTCAAGTATAAGCACGTCGGAATCGCTGTAAAAGGCTCTTGCTATGGCGAGCTTCTGCCACTGACCGATGGAAAGCTCTGTTCCCTCTCGCTCAAAGATACGCATAAGCGGTGTTTCGTAGCCCACGGGAAGCTTTTCTATAAAGTCATTGGCGTTCGCGGACTTCGCTGACTCAAGAATACGCTCGTCATCACGCTCCGCCTCGACCTCTCCGAACATAATATTTTCGGAGACGGTACAGGCATATTTTCCGAAATCCTGGAATATGATACCGAACATGCTGTAAAGCTCCTTGGGGTCATATTCCTTTATATTTACGCCGTCAAGAAGTATCTCACCCTCGCTGGGGTCGTAAAGTCTGGTAAGGAGCTTGATAAGCGTTGTCTTACCCGCACCGTTAAGCCCTACAAGAACGGTAGTCTCTCCCGGGTTAAGAACGAAGCTGACATTTTTGATAACCTTACGCTCGGTTCCGGGATAAGCGAAGCTGACGTTCTTGAACTCAATAGTGTGCGCCACGCCCCTTTCAAGCGCGTGCGACACCTTGGGTGCCGCTATGGTCTTGTCGGCTTTCATAAAGGCTATAAGGTTATCTATAAAGAGAGTTCCCTCGTATATAGTAGCCGATATACCTATAACGCTTCCCACAGCCGTAGCGATAGACGAAAGTGAATTTGTATAAAGCGAGTAATCACCTATCATAAAGTCGCCGCTGAACACGCCCATAGCTATCACCGCGTAAAACACGCAATTGACTACCGAGGAAAGCATTGCCATTACCACAGACCAGATGCTTTCATGCGCCACAAGCTGTCTTATGCCCTTATAGTAGCCATCAAATACCTGCCTGTATTTATTTACAAATGTAGGACCGAGGTCGAACATTCTTATTTCCTTGACAACGTCCTTATTTACCATTATCTCGGAATAATAGTTCATCTGTCTGCGCTCCTTGGAGCGGTGGCGCATATATCTGAAGTGCTTGTGTCTGTATACAAAGCTGACTGCCGCAGAGGGAATCGACACGGCAATAATACATACCGCTGCTATCGGGAACGCCGCGGATATAATGACAACGTAGCTGACAAGTCCTATGAGCGTGCTGACCATTCTGAAGGTGGCGGAAAGTATCTGCACAGGTCTCATGCCCGCTTCCCTGTTGGCGTTTTCCAGCTTTTCGTAAAACTCGGGCATATCGTAAGCCGCAAGGTCTATCTCCTCGGACTTTTTCATTATGCGGAGCTTTATATAGCTCACCACCTTTTCGCCCGCGATATGCGTTACCGCCGATTCAAGGCTTCCGACCACTCTGTTAAGTATGCGGTAGGTGAAAAGGAAGATAAGCAGGAACATGATGTTTGACGTCCAGAAGTCACCAAGCAGGTTGCCTATGGCGCGGTCGGTGATGACCACCTGCATCTCATTGAGTATCTGCTTGGATATAATAGACCCGAGAACCGGCATTATACCGGTAACGATGGCTATAAAGAGCAAGGCAAAGAGAATCCACGGTCCGGTTTTCCACACCAACTCAAATATGTAAAAAAGTCTATAAAAGAAACCGCCGAGCAGTTCCTTCAAATAACGCGGAAGGTCGCGCAGGGACTTGGGCGGAGCTACCTTTTGATAGTTAAAGCCGCCCGGACCTACATACACGTCGTTTTTCTTATTTTTTTGAGGCGGAGCTTGCTTCTCCGTCGGCCTTTTGGGGGAATTATTCATTGCCATGCCTCGCTTTCTCTGTTTTGAATACTTCAATTATACCACACATATGTATTGTTGTAAATAAATTTTGAGATTTTTCTTGATTTTTTCGTAAAATTGCACATTTCAGGGCGCTCACGCGGCGCGGTTGTTGAAAATATTCACAAAATATTTTTATGTAGCTTCCAAACTATTGACATAAAACAAGTTATTACATATAATTATATATCATAGTTAAATTTATTTTTTAAAAGAGAGGACTAATTATGGAAGTTAAGGTTGTAAAATTCGGCGGCTCATCTCTTGCCGACGCTGAACACTTCAAGCAGGTTGCTAAGATCATCAAGGCCGACGAATCGAGAAAGTACGTCGTTCCCTCCGCACCCGGAAAGAGAAATTCGAGTGACACGAAAGTAACCGACATGCTCTACAAGTGCTACGACATGATAAGAAACAACGAAAATATAGACGAGCAATTTGCCAAGATCGCCGATAGATATAACGGCATAATTGCCGAGCTTGGGCTTAATTTCGATATTTCGGGCGAGCTTGAATACGTAAAGAACGCTATGCTCCACCACTCGGGCCGCGATTATGCCGCAAGCCGCGGTGAGTATCTTAACGGTCTTATTCTTGCCAAGTACATAGGCTTTGATTTCGTTGACGCGGAGAACGTTATATACTTCAAGGAGGACGGCTCCTTTGATGAGGACAAGACCAACCGCGAGATGCGTGACGAGCTTAAGCATCACAATCACGCTGTAATTCCCGGCTTCTACGGCATCACTCCCAACGGAACCATCAAGACCTTTTCGCGCGGTGGCTCTGACATTACCGGCTCTATTGTTGCCCGCGCGGTTGACGCTGACCTTTACGAAAACTGGACAGACGTTTCGGGCTTTATGATGGCTGACCCGAGAATAGTTGAGAATCCCTGCGCTATCGAAACCATCACCTACCGCGAGCTTCGCGAGCTTTCCTACATGGGCGCTACCGTTCTTCACGACGAGGCTATATTCCCCGTGAGATACGCGGGTATTCCGATCAACATAAAGAACACAAATCGCCCTGAGGACGCGGGAACGATGATAGTTCCCCACGCTCACAGCTACGACCAAAGCAGAGTTATAACGGGTATTGCGGGACGCAAGGGTTACTCGGTTATCACCATTGAAAAGGACATGATGAACGCCGAGATAGGCTTCGGCAGACGTGTTCTTGAGGTGTTTGAGGAAAACGACATTTCCTTCGAGCATCTTCCCTCGGGTGTTGACACCATGAGTGTTGTGCTTGAAACAAAGCAAATAGATGACATCCGCGACAGACTTCTCAACAGAATCCAGAGAATGGTTCGTCCCGACAGCATTTCTATTGAGGACGGCATGGCGCTTATCGCGGTCGTTGGACGCGGAATGGTAAAGACCAAGGGTACAGCGGCACGCGTGTTTGACGCTATATCGGGTGCTGACGTAAACATCAAGATGATCGACCAGGGCTCCAGCGAGCTTAACATCATCGTAGGTGTTGAGGAATCCGATTTTGAGCGCGCTATGCAGGCTATTTACGACGAGTTCGTAGGCTGATAAAAACACGAAAAAGCTTTATCGCAAAGGAACACGTGATAACGCCCGATGCTAACGGAAACATAAAACTCATAGTAAAATAAAAAAGGGCTGAAGCGTTTTCGCAACAGCCCATTGCCTTTTAGCCCATATTTTCGGGAAGCTTTCTGCCGCCCATTATGTGGAAATGAAGATGCTTTACGCTCTGGCAAGCGTCCTCTCCGCAGTTGGTTATAACGCGGTAGCCGTTTTTGAGTCCCGCCTCGGCGGCGATCTTTGGAACAGCCTCGAAAATTTTAGCAACGCAAACGCTATTTTCAGCATTCACCGCATCGGCACAGCAGATATGCGTCTTGGGAACGACGAGAATATGAACGGGGGTCTGAGGGTTTATATCGTTGAAGGCATAAACGTACTCGTCCTCATAGACCTTTGACGAGGGGATATCCCCTGCTATTATTTTACAAAAAAGACAATCCATAATTTGCCCCTCCTATCATTTTTCTTAATTATACCACCACTTTTCCCATAAGTCAATAAAAAAGGAACACCAAAATGTACAAAATTTTCGATATACACACCCATATTTATCCCGACAGCGTTGCCAAAAAAGCGGTTGACAGTCTGAGTGTATTTTACGATTTTGAAAGACTCTATCATTTTCTGCCCTCGGGAAAAGGAACTTTTGACGACCTCTACAGCTCTTGTGTCAAATATCAGGTTTGCGGATGTCTTATGCTCTGTGTGGCAACAAACGCAAAACAGGTAGAGCACGTAAACGATTTTATGGCAGATACCGTTAAGGCGAACACCACCGACAGCTTTACCCCCGTGGGGTTCGCCGGAATACATCAGGACTATCCCGAAATCGGCAAAGAGGTAGAGCGCATTGCTTCTATCGGTCTTAAGGGTATAAAAATTCATCCCGATATTCAACGGGTAAACATAGACGACAAACGTCTTATGCCGCTTTACGAGGCAATAGAAGGAAAAATGCCACTCTATCTTCACATGGGTGACGACAGAGAGGAATATCAATTCTCGGCTACCGAGAGGCTTGTAAAAATAAAAAAGAGATTCCCGAATCTTGAGGTAGTGGCGGCTCATCTGGGAGGCTACACGGCTTGGGACAAGATAGGGCTTCTCACCGACTTTGACAATATATGGTTTGACGCGTCAAGCTCATTTTGGGTGATTGACAGCGTTTATGCCAAAAAGATAATAGAAGCGCTTGGCACAGAGCGCGTGATGTTCGGCACCGACTATCCCGTCGCCTATGCCAACGAGGAGCTTGAACGCTTTATGAAGGTCGAGCTAGACGAGAAAGCGCGTGAAAACATTCTTTACAACAACGCGGCAAGATTTTTGGGGTTAAAATGAATATTGAAGTAAAAGTTGATTTATGGAATCATCTCAAAAGCACAGACAAGCCCATACTGATGTACGGCATGGGCAACGGTGCGGACAAAATATTGCGCGTTTGTGAGCGCTACGGCATTGAGATAGCCGATTTTTTCGCCTCAGACGGATTCGTGCGCGGGCACAGCTTTCACGGAAAAACCGTACTTTCCTACTCGCAGGCAAAAGAAAAGTATGGGGACTTTACCGTCCTGCTTTCGTTCGCTTCTTCCCTGCCGGAGGTTATAGCCAACATAAAACTGATAGCTGCAGAGGTTGAGCTTTACGCCCCCGACGTGCCAGTATTCGGCGACAACCTGTTCAACATGGAGTTCTTCAACTCTCACCGAGCAGAATTTGAGGAAGCCTACGGGCTGCTCGCGGACGACCGTTCGAGAGAGGTTTACACAAATATAATAAACTACAAGCTAAGCGGAAAAATAGATTATCTGTTTGCAAGCGATGACAGCGAAGCTGAGGTCATGGCAGAGCTTGTCCGACCGTCTGAAATAAAGCGCTATATCGACTTGGGCGCTTACAACGGCGACACGGTACGCTCGCTCATGAGCTATACTGATACGCTTGAAGAAGTAATAGCATTCGAACCCGACCGCAGAAATTTCCGCAAGCTTTCCGAATGGGCAGAGACAGTTGAAAAGCCCAAAATAAAGGCGCACAAGCTCGGTGCTTGGTCGCATGCCGACACGCTGTTCTTCGACGCCAGCGGAAACCGCAACGCCAATCTCAGCGCCCAAAGCGGAGCGAAGCTGACCGAAGTAGCGGTTGATTCTGTGGACAGCATTGCAAAGGGCTTCGCCCCCAACTATATAAAATACGACGTTGAGGGCTCTGAGCAAGAGGCGCTTATGGGAAGCCGCGAAACTGTCGCGGCGTGCTCGCCAAAGCTCCTTGTTTCGGTCTATCACAGAAGTGAGGACTTGTACAGGCTTCCGCTTTTAGTTAAAGAATTATATCCCGATTGCGGGCTTTATTTGAGAAAATTGCGTTACATTCCCGCTTGGGATCTGAATTTATACGCAATTCCAAGAAAGGTTTAGAGATGTTTAAATACGAGCTCCATCTGCACTCGAGCCAAGGCAGTAAATGCGGCGCTTCCGAGGGGCGTGAATACGTGGATTTTTATATAAAAAACGGATATTCGGGGGCGGTGCTTACCGACCACTTTTTCCATGGAAATACACGTCCCGACCGCAGCTTGCCATGGTCGCAATATATGGAAGAATACCTTTCGGGCTACTACGATATGAAAGCCGCGGCAGATGGCAAGGACTTTGAGGTCTTTTTCGGCGTAGAGGAGCTTTTCGACACATGGGACGAGTATCTGATATACGGTCTTGAACCGGAGTGGTATATCGCGCGCCCCGAGCTTCGAGATATGAAGCGCGTGGAATTTCTCACGCTGGCGCGTGAAAGCGGAGCCTTTATTATTCAAGCGCACCCTTACCGCTACCGCCCATATTTCAGATGCGATCACCTGACGGTGTGTCCCTCTCTGGTTGACGGCTTTGAGGTATACAACGCATGTAACACACCGGAGCACAACAAGCTGGCGCTTATGGCGGCACAAGAATACGGAATGCTTATGACGGGCGGCTCGGACAGACACAAGGCATCCGATTATATCGAGCTTCCCGGAGGCGTGGAGCTTGACAAAAAGGTGCACTCTATCCACGAGCTTATTGACGAGGTCAAGAACGGAAGAAGCAAGGTCATAGGTGTTGAGTGTCTTGATAACGTATCAGAAGAGCTTACGCCCGACCTACCCGCCGTATTTATTTAGGCAACCTTAAAATTTCCGATTGACAGAATCGGATTTGTCTGCTATAATATATAATATAAGTTGGAGTTTTAGATTGGAGGTGCAAATATGAGTTTACCAATGACCGAAGTTGTGGGAAACGAAAAATTGCGCCGCCGTCTGTGTGACGATATCCTTGCGGGCAACCTCTCACACGCGTACATTCTTTCGGGTCCGCGCGGAAGCGGAAAGCACACCATAGCAATGATGTGCGCCGCGGCGCTTGCCTGTGAAAACAAAGGAAAAAGCGATTTCGCGCTTCCCTGCACAAGGTGCCCCTCTTGCCGAAAGATTCTTGAAAAAAAATCGCCCGATATTTTCACAATAGAAAAAAATGGGGCTTCGGTAAAAATAGACCAGATACGCGAGATTCAGCGCACGGTAAGGATAACGCCCAACGAGCTTGAGCGAAAAATATATATTATCGAGGACACCCACACCATGACTCCGCAGGCGCAAAACGCGCTTCTGCTGACGCTTGAGGAGCCACCGTCGTATATAATATTTTTCCTGCTTTGCGAATCGGAGGAAAAACTGCTTGAAACTGTAAAAAGCCGTGCGCCTCTGCTCCGCACCGAGCCTATATCTCAAGAAAAGATACGCGAGTATCTTTTGACCCACTCCGAGGACGCTAAAAAGCTGGCGAGCGCTCGCCCTTCAGAGCTTGACGCCGTGGTTTCTATCTCCAACGGCTCGATCGGGCGCGCCCTTGAGCTGATTGACGAAAAGACCCGTCAGCCTTTCATAAAGCAACGCGAGACTGCTGAACAGTTTATAAATCTGGCGCTGGCAAAAAACACGCTTCCGCTTGTGGAGCTCATCACCTCACTGCCACAAAAGCAGGACGAGCTGTTACCCATATTAACCTACGCCGAAACGGCGCTCAGAGATCTGATACTCTTGAAAAAGAGCGAGGATGCCGTGCTCTGCTTCTATTCCGACCGAGAGCAGGCTACCGAAAAGTCTTATTCCACAAGTCTTTCTTCTATACTCGCCCTGTACGACAAGATAGAAAGCACCAAGCAAACACTCACGAGAAACGCTAATATCAAGCTGACGCTGACAGCGTTGCTTGCAAATATACAGTAAGGAATTGTTTGTAAAATGAACGAAAAGAACAACGAAAAAAGAAGAAACAACAACCGTCACCACGGAAAAAATCACAACCGCGGAAAATCCGGTGAGCAGAAAAAACCAAAGAAGCCTCAGGAGCAAATGCCGGAGATAGTTCTTCCCGAATTTGATTTCGATTCGCCTGCGCCCCGCAAGGAAGAATCGAAAAAGATTGATATTGAAGATGTAGTGCTCTCCCCAGAGGTGATAGCCGAGATCGATGCCGACATCATTCCGCCTATCGACCGTATAGTGGAAGCTCCCAAAAAGGAAGAAACCCCCACGGAAGACGTGGAAACGACCGACATTATCGGTGTGCGCTTCAAAAAGACAGGCAAGGTGTACTACTTCGATCCCAACGGCTGCACCGCAAAGCGCGGAGAGTTTGCCATAGTTGACACGGCGAGGGGTCCCGAGTTTGGCGAGGTGTGGATATCCAACCGCAAGGTTCCCACCACCGACATAGTTCCCCCACTCCGTCCTTGCATAAGGATCGCCACCAAGGAAGACATTCTTCATAACAAGGAAAATCAGAAAAAAGAAGACGAAGCCTTTAAAATAGGCAACGAAAAAATAGAGGATCACAAGCTGGATATGAAGCTTGTTGACGTTCAGTACACATTTGACAACTCAAAGCTCCTCTTTTACTTCACGTCAGCGGGTCGAGTTGACTTCCGCGAGTTGGTAAAGGACCTCGCCTCGGTTTTCAGAACACGAATAGAGCTTCGTCAGATCGGCATAAGAGACGAGGCAAAGCTCATCGGCGGTCTTGGTATATGCGGACGCGCCCTTTGCTGCTCGGGCTACCTCACCGACTTCGGTCAGGTATCCATAAAAATGGCTAAGGAGCAGAACCTTTCTCTCAACTCCACCAAGATCTCGGGCAATTGCGGCAGACTTATGTGCTGTCTGCGCTACGAGCATCAAACTTACGAGGAAGAAATTCGTCTTACCCCCCCCGTTGACTCGGTAGTAAAAACTCCCGACGGCGTTGGTACTGTTTGCGAGATCGCTCCGCTTCTGGGAATGATAAAGGTCAAGCTCAACGACGTTGAGGGAATGCCCAAGCCTTATCACCGTGACAACGTGCAGGTCCTCTCACGTTCAAGCAAAAAAGCCGAGGAAGAAAGCGGCGAAAATTAATTTTGGTTCGTATTTTTTGTGATTTTGCGAAAGTTTTTTGAAAATATCTTATATTTTTTCAAAAAAGGGCTTTTCAAAACACAAAAAGTGTGATACAATATATCTATCATAAAAATCGGAGGTACATAAACATGGCATACAAGATTAATGAAGATTGCGTAGCATGCGGTGCATGCGCTGATCAGTGCCCCTGCGAGGCTATCGCTGAGGGTGATGGAATCTACGTTATCGACCCTGAAAAGTGCGTTGATTGCGGTGCTTGTGCAGACGCTTGTCCCGTAGGCGCTCCCCAGGCTGAGTAATTCCATACTTATGAAGGGCTGTCCTGCGGGACAGCCCATTTTCTGTAAAATTCGGAGATAAAAATGAAAACTGATATTACCAGTCGCGAGGGCGAAAGGCTTGATGAAGTAAACGAATCGCTGAAGCTCCTGCAAAAAACTGACGGACTTACCTTTGGCACAGACGCTTATCTGCTTGCCGCATACATGTACGCAAATCGCGGCGGATTTGCGGTAGAGCTTGGCGGCGGCACGGGCATTATTTCCCTGCTGGCGGCTTCAAGGAAGCGTTTTGACCGCATAGCGGTTGCCGAGATACAAGAGGATTACTGCGAGCTGATAAAAAGAAATGTCGCTATCAACGGCATGGCTGAGAAAATAGAGGTCTTTAGCGGTGACGTGCGCGGGCTGAATGCCTCGGTTTTCGGATGTGAGGCTGACGCGGTATTTTCAAATCCCCCGTACATGAAGACCGAAAGCGGAAAGCGCAACGAATGCGAAGCAAAGTATATTGCCCGTCACGAGGTCTTTGGCGGCATTGACGATTTTTGCGCGGCGGCGTACAGGCTTCTTAAGTTCGGCGGAAGATTTTACGTTGTCTACCGCCCCGACAGACTCATAGACCTGATCGACGCGTTAAGGCGCAACAGGTTAGAGCCTAAAAAGATGACCTTTGTTCAGGGAGACGTAAAGACCGCCCCATCGATGGTACTTATAGAAGCCAAAAAAGGCGCTTCGCCGTCGCTTACGCTTACAAATCCGTTAGTACTTTACAAGGACGCGGAGCGAAGCATGAGCGAGGATGCCGAAAAAATATATGAAAACTGCTCCTTTGCGGAGTTTTTTAAGAAATAAAATGGAAAACATAAAGAGAATTTTAAGCTACACGCGCAGAGCGGTAGACGATTACAGCATGATAGAGGACGGCGACAAAATTGCCGTTGGAGTATCGGCGGGCAAGGATTCGCTGACGCTTCTTTGCGCCCTTGCCGAGCTCAAGCGCTTTTATCCCAAAAAGTTTGATTTGGTGGCGATAACGGTTGATATGGGCTTTGACAAACCTATGGATTTTTCGCCCATACAGGCGCTTTGCGACGAGCTGGGCGTTCCCTATCACATTACAAAAACCGAGATAGCAAAAATAATTTTCGACGTGCGTAAGGAGTCAAATCCCTGCTCGCTTTGCGCCAAAATGCGCCGCGGCTCACTCCACAACACGGCTAAGGAGCTTGGGTGCAATAAGGTAGCGCTGGGGCATCATTTTGACGACGTGGTCAACACCTTTATGCTAAATCTTTTCTACGAGGGGCGTCTGGGGTGCTTCCAGCCCGTAACGTATCTGTCACGCATTGACCTGCACCTTATCAGACCCATGATATACATGCCCGAAAAGGACGTGCGCTATTTCGCTTCAAAGGCTGAGCTTCCTGTTATAAAATCGCCCTGCCCCGCCGACGGAAACACCAAGCGCGCAGACATGGACACGCTTTTAAACACCATCGAGCGCACCAACAAGGGGCTTAAATACCGCATTTTCGGCGCTATCCAGCGCGGCGAGATAGACGGCTTCAAGCCCATGGGCAGAATGCAAGGGATAAAGGAATATACGGAGGATAACGAAGAATGATAGAAGCTATCATCAAAGGCGCGCTTATTGTGGCGGCAATTCTTGTTGCGGTTTACTTGGCTTACATAGGCGGACTTTTAACCTTTACTTCTCACGCTTCGCTGATGTACGTGGGAAATATAAAACGTGCACATTTTTCAAAATGCAACGGCACTTTCAAAAGAGTCATAAGGCTTGACGAGGCAAAAAGCTACAGATTTGAATTGAAGCAAGAGCTGTCGCAAGGCTCTGTTACCGCCAAAGTTATTAGCAATAGAAAAGAAGTTTTGCTGTCGCTTGACAGCAAAACTTCCACGGGCAATATTTATCCACAAGAAAAGTCGCGCTGCTATCTTGTAGTAAAAATAAAAAAAGCAAGCGGAAACTATGAGTTAGATTGGACGTAAAAAGGAGCTGAAATCAGCTCCTTTTGTTTTATTTTATAACGTATTCACCAGCCGTGAGTGTGAAGTACATTTTTCCGTTTTGAGAGGCGAAGTTATCGCATTCCTCAAACACGAGTCCGTTGACATTCACGCTGTTTCTGCCAGACAGAAGCGGGAATTCAACCCTCGCCTCGGTGTTTTCGGGAACGGTGACTCTATAGACGAACTCGCCGTTTTCATAGCACCAAGCCGCCTTTATAAGTCCGCGTACGCTTTCAAATTCGGCTTTCACGCTTGTAATTCTCTCCTGTCCCTCGGGGATAAATTCCCTTGTATCGGGAGTTGGAGCGAGCACGAATTTTTCAAAGCCCGGATATTCCTCCACGGGCTTTATACCCGCCATTGCCGCAAACATCCACTCTGTCACCGCACCGTATGCGTAGTGATTAAAGGAATTCATAGTCACCTGACCAAAGCCCTTTTCAAGCGTGTAGGAATTCCAGCGTTCCCAAACAGTGGTAGCGCCTTGACGGACACTGTACAGCCACGAGGGGTCTTTGGTCTGCAAAAGAAGCGAATAAGCTTCATCGTCAAGCCCCATCTTATCCAGCGTTTGATTTATCAATCCCGTACCAACAAAGCCTGTGGTAAGAGTATAGTCGTTATCAACTACTTTGACCTTAAGCTCTTTTACCGCCTTTTCGCGGAGCTCGCCGCTAAGCATATCAAAAGCAAGAGGAAGAATATATCCGGTTTGTGTTTTGACCTTAAATTCGCCGTTCTCAATAAATTTTTCGGCATAATAGTCCTTTATCTTTTGACCAAGCTCGCCATAATACTCTGCCCTTTCGGGTTTGTCAAGCAATCGACTTATCTTTTCCATAAGCATGGCATCGTAGAAGAAATAGCATATCGAAACATAGTTTGCGGGCGAACATTCATACGCAAGCCAGTCACCGAAAATGGGAGTGGGACCCTCAAGCCCGTAGGTATCATAAAGGCACTTTAAGTGAAGCTCCATTGCCTCGTAGTTATCCTCAAGTATGGTCTTGTCGCCGTACATAAGCCACATTTTATAAGGCACGATGATTCCCGCGTCACTCCACGCGCCCGCGCCGAATTTTCTGTCCTCGCAAAAGCAGGTGGGTGCAATGAACGGAAAACGTCCGTCAGAGCTTCTTGAATCACGCATGTCTCCCATCCATTTGGAAAGGAATCCGTAGGAGTTTACAAAGTACGACGCCGCACCGCAGAATATTTGTGTGTCACCCGTCCAACCGAGACGCTCATCACGCTGTGGACAGTCGGTGGGGATCGACAGATAATTAGACTCAAGTCCGCGGTACACGTTACCAATAAATTTATTCACCTCGGCGTTGCTTGTCTCTATCTTACCTGTTCTCTTGAGGTCGCTTCCGATAATATCGCTGACAATATAAAGTATCTCAACATCGTTATCGGGAACGATTTCAAGGTAACGATAGCCAAAAAAGCTGTACGAGGGTGTGTACTCCATCACCTCGCCGTTTGAAACATACTGTATTCTCGAAAGCGCGGAACGGTAATTTTCTATATAAAGGCTTCCCTTTGCGCCATCGTTTCCGCGTGAGCGAAGTCCGCTGTCGTTAAGCATCTCACCACAGAAAATGCGCACGGTAGTACCGCTTGGTGCATAGAACTTAAAGCGTGGACGCGCGGTAAACTCAACACCAAAGTCGAGCACAAGCTTCTGCCCTTTTTTAAGGCTTCCGCGCTCGCATCCGCCGCCTACCTTACGTGAGACAAGATCTATCTCGCCAAAGTCGGTACCGTTATCCTTAACTCCGTCATAGACCACCGCACTGACGGGGGTGATGCCGCTTTTCTTTATTTTTATTGTTTCACCCACGTGAGGAAGAATTTTACAGGTAATATTCTCGGCAAATACGGCATGTTTCCACTCGTAGCTGTCAGAATCACAATAAATGCACTTTTCTCTCGCGTCGTACATCTCGCCGTCCCATATCTCACCTGTGCGAACTCTGCCGCCATAAGCCGTCTCCCAGCTCTCATCGGTAGCAAATACGATTGTGTGGTTATCCCTGTCGGTAACGGTTATTTCGGCGCAAAAGGCGCATCCGTTATCTCCGTAAAAGGAGTTGGCAATTCTACCCGAATACCAACCAGGGGCAACACAGGCGACCAGAATATTATCTCCGCTTGTCTTGCAAAGCGCCGTAACGTCATAATCGAACTCAAAAACGCGGCTACGGTAGTCAGTCCACCCGGGCTTCATCTCGTCATTACCCACACGTTTACCGTTAAGATAGAGTTCAAAAATGCCGAGAGCGGTAGCCGTCAGCTTTACGCTTTTAACATTTTCGGAAATTGCGAATTTATCTCTGAACGTAACCAGTCCACCTCGGTCATAGAGGTCTGTGGCGCGCCTGTCAAACTCAAAATATCCCCACTTTTTCTCCAGCCAAGGCAACGAGTTATCAACGGCACTGTGGTCACCGTTGACAATAAACCTTCCAAACTTCATATTTTCACCTCTCACAATGAAAAAATTTGCAAAACTATTGCATTTGTACCGATATTATATTATAATTATACCATAATATATTAGTTTTTCAACAACTTTTATCCACATATTTATAACTTTTATACTCATGTTTTGCACTAAAACATCAATACTTTCAGTAAATTCGAGAGGACCAAAAATGCAAAGCTTTTTCTCTTATTCTCCGGCGGCGCTTTCAAAGATGCCGCTTCGCCCTGAAAACTCAAACAAAGGCACGTTCGGGCGTGTGCTGGTTATCGGCGGATCGCCATGTATGAGCGGCGCGGCGTATTTTTCGGCAAAGGCGGCGTACCGCACGGGTGCAGGATTGGTACATATCCTCACACACGAGGTCAACAGAGTTATTTTGCAGACACAGCTTCCCGAGGCTATTCTCACGACATACTCGGAAAACGATTTCAACGAGGATATTATTTCCGAGGCAATAGAAAAAGCCGACGTTATCGTTATAGGCGTCGGACTTGGACAGAGCGAGCTTGCGCTTCGCATTCTCACATTGGCGTTGGCGGTTGCCGATGCTCCCATAATTGCAGATGCTGACGCGCTGAACATTATATCAAAAAAGCTTTCGCTTCTTGACAACGTTTCGGCTCCGCTTATCATCACGCCGCACATGATGGAAATGGCGCGCCTGTGCCACACCGACGTTGCGGAGGTCATGGCAAACACGGTGGGATTTGCTCTGAGCTTTGCGGAAAGGAATTCGCTTATATGTGCCCTCAAAGACCACGAAACCGTGGTTGCCGACGGCAACGGCGGCACGCAGGTATATATAAACAAGAGCGGAAACAGCGGAATGGCTACGGGCGGAAGCGGTGACGTTCTGACGGGAATTATCGCCTCGCTCATTGCGCAAGGGCTTCCTCTGTTTGAGGCAACCACGCTTGGCGTGTACGTTCACGGTCTTGCGGGCGATGCCGCCGCGGACGAGCTTGGCGAATACTCGGTAATGGCAAGCGACATTATAGAGCATATTTCGACAATCATCAAGGATTGCAGGGATTAACCGCCTCGCGCTCACAAAGTTTCCATATAAGAACATTCATACAAAAAAATGACGGCTAAACGCCGTCATTTTTTCTGCATTTTTCACGCCCAAAGCAAAGGAGTCGGTGTTCAGCCGACTCCTGACACCACGGCAATGTTGTTAGCACAAACATCGGTGCGCTGACCATTTGCCCTTCCGGCGAGAATCAAAAAACGCAGACCTTGCGGTCTGCGTTTTTGAGACAAATAATTATTACTTGTACTTGCGCTTTCTTGCGGCTTCAGACTTCTTCTTACGCTTAACACTAGGCTTTTCGTAGTGTTCTCTCTTGCGAAGTTCGGTGAGGACGCCGGAACGAGCGCACTGACGCTTAAAGCGACGAAGGGCACTGTCTAAGGACTCGCCTTCTTTTACTCTAACTTCTGCCATTTACTTATTCCCTCCCTCCGCATGCTGCGAACAACTCGCAACAATACTCTTTTAATATTATACTACACCTTATTCGAATTGTCAATACAATTTTGAAATTTTTTGCAGTATTTTTTAAGTCCTTTATATTTTAGGGCTTAATTACGATATTTACTATCTTGTTGGGAACGGCAATTTCCTTAATGATAGTCTTGCCCTCGATAGCCTCGCCAAGAGCCTTCTTAGCCTCGGCAATTGCGTCTTCCTTGGGGCAGTTTACGGGAAGCATTACGCGTCCTCTCACCTTGCCGTTGACCTGTACAGCCACCTCGACGGTGTTGTCAACTGTCTTAGCCTCGTCGTATTCGGGCCATGCCGCCAGCGAGCAAAGTCCCTCGCCGCCGAGTATCTCCCAAATCTCCTCGGAAATATGAGGAGCGAAGGGGCAAAGAAGTCTTACGAGTGTCGCAAGCTCATCCTTGGTAATTGCTCCAACCTCGTACACGTCGTTAATATAGCCCATCATTGCCGCTATAGCGGTATTGAACTTCATGTCGTCGATGTCAAATGTGACCTTCTTTATAAGCTTATGGGTCTTTGTTTCAAGAGCTGCGGTCACGCCGTTGCCCTTTGCGATATCAACAAGATCCATAACTCTGTCAAGGAATCTCTTGCAGCCCTTTATGCTGTTCTCGGACCAAGGAGCAGCCGCGCCGTAATCGCCCATAAAGAGAATGTAAGTGCGAAGAACGTCCGCGCCGTACTGATCAACCACCTCGTTGGGGTCGATAACGTTTCCGCGGGATTTGGACATCTTTTCTCCGTCAGGACCGAGAATCAGACCCTGTGCCGTTCTCTTTGCGTAGGGCTCCTCTGTGTTAACCTCACCCATATCGTAAAGGAACTTGTGCCAGAAGCGCGAATAGATCATATGACGGGTAACGTGCTCCATACCGCCGTTGTACCAGTCAACAGGCATCCAATACTTAAGCTTTTCGGGATCCGCAAGGCACTTATCGTTATTGGGGTCAACATAGCGCAGGAAGTACCAGGATGAACCTGCCCACTGAGGCATGGTATCGGTCTCGCGCTTTGCGTCCTTTCCGCAGACGGGACACTTGCAGTTTACGAATTCGGGAATCTTGGCAAGGGGAGACTCGCCGCCCTCACCGGGTTCAAAGTTCTTAACGTCGGGAAGACGGAGCGGAAGCTCTTCTTCGGGTACGGGAACCATTCCGCAATATTCACAGTGAACGATCGGGATAGGCTCGCCCCAATATCTCTGACGGTTGAACGCCCAGTCCTTCATCTTATACTGAACGCCTTCTTCGCCTATTCCCTTTTCCTCAAGATACTCTATCATTCTCTTGATAGAATCCTTCTTGTTTGTGTAGCCGTTAAGGAAGTCGGAGTTGACCATTTCGCCGTCGCCCGTGTATGCTTCGACCGCTATATCTCCGCCCTTGATAACCTCTATTATGTCAATGCCGAATTTCTTCGCGAACTCAAAGTCACGCTCGTCGTGGGCGGGCACTGCCATAATAGCGCCTGTACCGTAGCCCATCATAACGTAATCGGCAACGTATATCGGTATTTCTTTGCCGTTAAGAGGATTGATTCCGCAGATTCCCTCTATCTTAACGCCTGTCTTGCCCTTATTGAGCTGTGTACGCTGGAACTCGGTCTTCTTAGCGCATTCCTCGCGGTATGCCTCAAGCTCGGCGTAGTTGGTTATCTTATCGCGGCATCTTGCGGGCATAGGGTGCTCGGGAGCGATTACCATAAAGGTAACTCCGAAAAGTGTATCGGGACGGGGAGTGTATATACGAAGCGCCTCGTCTGTGCCGCCAACCTTGAAGTTTACGAAGCCACCTGTGGATTTACCTATCCAGTTGACCTGCTGCTGCTTTACCTGTGGCAGATAGTCAACACTTTCAAGTCCCTCAAGAAGTCTGTCGGCGTACTTGGTTATTCTTAAGTACCAAACGTCCTTGGACTTCTGTACTATATCACTATGACAGATATCGCACTTACCGCCCTGCGAGTCCTCGTTTGAAAGAACTACCTTACAGTGAGGGCAGTAGTTTACAAGCGCGGTATCACGGTACGCCAGACCCTGCTTGAAAAGCTCAAGGAATATGTGCTGTGTCCATCTGTAATATTTTTCGTCGGTGGTATCGATAGTTCTCGTCCAGTCAAAGGAGAAGCCTACGCGCTTAAGCTGATTGGTGAACTTTTCGATATTGGCGTCTGTAAGTATTCTGGGGTGGGTATTGAACTTTATCGCGGAGTTCTCTGTGGGAAGTCCGAAGGCGTCAAAGCCGATGGGGAAAAGGACGTTGTAGCCCTGCATTCTCTTTTTACGGCTTACCACCTCAAGTCCCGAATATGCCTTTATGTGTCCAACGTGCATTCCCGCGCCGCTGGGATAAGGAAACTCAACAAGGCCGAAAAACTTGGGCTTATCGGAGCAGTCCTGAGCCTCAAAAACATGCTCTGCCTCCCATTTGTCCTGCCATTTCTTCTCGACAGATAAAAAATCGTATTTCATATATAAAAATTCCTTTCCTGATGTCGGATATTTTAAACAAAATCAGTTGTCAAACACAAGCTCGGGGGGATTGTCTCCGTAAAGCTTGTCAAGATTGTAGAAGTCTCTTGCCTCGCGGCTGAATATATGAACGACAACGCTACTGTAATCCACAACGCCCCACGTGTCGTTTCCTCTGCCCTCTACGTTATAAGGCTTAACGCCTCTTTCTTCTATTTTATATTCAACCTCACCAGCAAGCGCCTTTACCTGCGTACTGGAGTTACCCGTACATAGCACAAAATAATCCGCGATAGAGGTCTTATCCTCAACGTAGATAACCTTTATATTGTGACCTTTTTTGGAGTCGAGCACCTCTGCTATGGCATACGCCAACTCCTTGGGAGTAGCGTTTTGGAGCGAGGGAAGCTTTTTCTCCATCGTTTCAACATTCATTTCTTCCATTTTTCTGTCCATTCCTTTTATTTATTGATATTGTTGATTTCAATTTCCATGGGCAATTTCTATGCCCTCGCCGTCTATCTGGGCGGCGTTATATATCTTAGCCTCAATGGCTCTGTCGTAGATCTCCTCAAACTCGGCTCGCCTTTCATCAGAAAAAATGTGGTCGCCGTCAAAGCCGCCGTCACATCCAAGCGTAGCCAGCAGCTGCTCGCTACCGCTTTGAGAAAGTATATAAAACCACGCGCCGCTTTTTGAGGACTGAACCTCCTCACCGGGGAGCGTAACGAAATTTATTTTCTCGGGGGTGATATCAAACATCGCTTTAGCCAACGAAGCAAGCGCGGTCACAGGCAAATCGGTCTTTATATAGCGCAACGTAAGCCTCGCCAGCGGCAAAATATCGTCCGAGCCAAGCTTTTCAAGAGTGCTTTTGGCAAAAGCCGATAGAAATATTTTCTGCGCGTCTATTCTGCCAAGGTCAGCGCGGAGATATCCCGCACGGTATCTGACAAATCCAACCGCTTCCCTTCCCGTCAGCCTTTGCTTACCCTTTTGCAAGTGGATAGACAAGTTCTGATAGGGATCGTCGTAATCCATATCCATAGGGACGTTGACCTCAACGCCGCCAAAGGTATCGACCAAATCTTTGATAATTCGCGTGTCAAAGGAAATATATCCGTCCACGCGAAGTCCGAAGGCTTGTGACAGCTTATCACAAAGCTTAGCGTCTCCGCCGAGGACCCCCGACGCGCCGTTGATTTTTTTATAACTATCCTCGCCAAGCGCTATATAGGTATCACGCGGTATCTGCACAAGGGTCAGCTCGGTCTGTTCGGTATCAACAGAAGCAAGTATGACCGAATCGGCAAGCCCCGACGAATCGTCTCTACCCAGAAACAATATATTTTTTACGCCGTTTATCTCGGTAAACACAGCCTCGCCGTGTTCATCACTTCGAGTAACGCTTGACACGGCAAGCGTGGTAACAAGCAGGCACAACGCAAGCAAGAAGGCACTCCGCAACGCGGCTTTCAACATAAAACACCTCCGTGTTTAGTTGACCTCCCCGCAAAGCGAAAGAATAAGCGAGTTTCTTGCTTTAAACGTATCGTTGCTTATGGGAGCGTTCTCGGAGATAAGCCCCGCAAGCGTCATATCAAATGATACCAGAAGCGTTTTTGTAAGATGTCTGTCACGTTCCTCGGCGCTCATATTTTCGGGACAAGCATCCCAGAATATATTACGCAGCTTTACGCAATCATCAAATTTACGCGACTCGTCAATATAATCGGCAAGATAAACTATCTTTTCAAGCAAGGTCATATCCTCGCGCCCCGTGGTATGCCATCTGACAGCCGAGACAACCTCGCTATCGGCAAATTCGGGATACAGGGCGGGTATTAACACCGCCGCTGTCTTTGCGTGAAAGGTCTTTGGTGTTAGAATGTCTTGCTTTGAGGTTATTATACCAAACTCGCGACAAATTTGTAACTGCTTTTCTGTGGAATATTCTTTAGTTATATCATGTAAAAGAGCCGCCGCGCGCAACACATCGATTTTTTCGGGAGCGTATATTTTGGCAATTCTCGCTGCCATTTTTTCCACCTCTGCGGTATGGAAAAATCTTTTCGCCGACATAAGCGACGAGATTTTTTCACGCAGAGAGGCAAGCTGTTCTTCGGTAAATTTCATCTTATCACCTATAAAGAGCGTTTTCGCGAATATAGCGTTCCACCTTGGGGGGCACCATATTGCCTATGCTCTGCCCTTTTCTGACCGCCTCGCGTATCTCGGTGGAATTCAGCTCTATCGGCTCACCGATAAGCTTTCTGAACATTTTTCCGCTCTCGTTATAATATTTGCTCAGCTTATTTACTATCATACCGTCAAGCATTGCGTCTTTCTCACGCCTCATATAGACGGGATAGCAAAGCTCCAATATCTCGAGGTATTTATACCAGCTATCAAAGGACAGCACCATGTCGGTACCGCACAGCAAAAGCAATCTTCTGCCGGGAGCGCTGAGCTCTCTTACTGTATCTATGGTATAACTTTTTCCGCCACGCTCTATTTCCATATCAGAGACTATAACGCCATCAATACCCTCAAAGGCGAGACGGCACATCTCAAGTCGGTGCTTAGGGTCGTCAAGCGGGTCTATCTCCTTATGGGGAGGGATTGCGGAGGGTATTACAAACAGGTAGTCAAGGCGCATCTGCTCCATAAAGAGCTTTGCCGTAACCACATGGGCGTTGTGCACGGGGGCGAATGTACCGCCGTATATGCCAACTCTTGTATCGGGAAATTGTTCTGCCATATTAAAGCTCTATCTTTTTATGCTTTTTGGATTCTCTGTAAAGCACTATCTTTCGTCCGAGCACAGCAACCACATCGGCACCTGTTGCTTCGGCTATTGAATCTGCCGCGCTTCTCGCCGTCTCCTCAGAATTTTCAAGAACCGAAAGCTTTATAAGCTCCCTTGCTTCGAGCGCGTCGTCTACTGTTTTTATAAGATTTTCGCTTATTCCGCCCTTGCCGATCTGCGTAATGGTCTGCAGGTCAACCGAAAGCGAGCGGAGATAAGCTCGCTGTTTTGATGTTATCATAATTTTTATCCTTAATCCTTAATTATCTCACAAAGCTTTTTCGCAAACGCCTCTACCGCGCGTCCGCGATGGCTTATAGAGTTTTTTTCTTCTGCCGTGAGGTCGGCAAAGGTCTTTTTAAGCGGCGGATAGTAGAAGATAGGGTCATAACCAAATCCACCCTTTCCGCTTGCCTTTTCTATTATCACGCCTTCTGCTCTTCCATCAACCGAGAACTCTCTGCCGTCGGGAAGAACACAGGCTATCGTACAAACGAAAGCGGCGCTTTTATCTTCCTTATCCGCAAGCTCGGAAAGCAGCTTTGCGTTGTTAGCGTCGTCGTTGCCGTGATCTCCAGCGTATCTCGCCGAGAATATTCCCGGAGCGCCGTCAAGGGCGTTCACGCAGAGACCCGAGTCATCGCCAACACTTATTTTGCCCGATTTTGCCGCGGCTCTTGCCTTGATGAGGGCATTTTCGAGAAAGCTGTTTCCGTCCTCCTCAATATCCCCATAAAAGCCTACGTCGTCAAGTGACAACAGCTTTACGCCGTCGATATACTTGGCAAGCAGAGCCTCCAGCTCGGATATTTTATGCTTGTTTCTTGATGCTATTACTATTTCCATAACTTACTCAAAAAGCGCGGTAACAAATTCGTTACAGTCAAATTCCTTCATATCATCTATCTTCTCGCCAACGCCGATAAACTTAACGGGAATATCAAGCTCGCGCT
Organism: Eubacteriales bacterium; assembly: GCA_045660295.1. Taxonomy (GTDB): domain Bacteria; phylum Bacillota; class Clostridia; order Oscillospirales; family CAG-272; genus RGIG8775. The sequence continues at coordinate 123,159 of JAZRDN010000043.1, read as the reverse complement.
TGATAGAGATCACTATACCGCCCTTTGCGGTGCCGTCCAGCTTATTAAGCACAAGTCCTGTGATCTCAGCGGCGTTTTTGAATTCCTTAGCCTGAAGTATGGCGTTCTGACCGGTGGTGGCATCAAGCACAAGCAAATTTTCACGGCTTGCGCCGGGAAGCTCACGGTCGATAACGCGGTTTATCTTTTCAAGCTCGTTCATAAGATTTTTCTTATTATGGAGTCTGCCCGCGGTATCCACCACAAGGACGTCCGCGCCTTTATTTTTAGCATAGTTCGCCGCGTCAAACACAACCGCCGCGGGGTCACTGCCCTCGCTCTGCTTTACAAGCTCAACGCCCGAACGCTCACACCACACGGCAAGCTGGTCTATTGCCGCCGCGCGGAAGGTATCCGCCGCCGCTACCACGACCTTTTTGCCCTGCGATTTGAGAATATTGGTAATCTTTCCTATCGAAGTGGTTTTACCCGCTCCGTTTACGCCGATAACGAGTATTACCGAGGGCTTTGTTTCAAGCACGAGGGGCTTTCCCTCGCCTATCATGCCGCCGAGTATCTCCTTGAGAGCGGTAACCACGTCCTCTTTTTCCTTAAGTCTTCCGTCCTTTATACGCTCACGAAGATCCTCGATTATCTCCTCCGTAGCGCCTACGCCCACGTCGGCGGTAATAAGCAGCTCCTCAAGCTCGTCGAGCATATCCTCATCTACCTTTACAAAGGCTTTGAGTATATTATCGACCTGACCGAAGATAGCGTTTTTTGTTTTAAGCAAGCCGTTTTTCAGCTTATCCAAAAATGCCATCCCATTCTTCTCCCTTCTTCTTTGCTATGTCGTCAACGTTAAGCGACAGAACCTTTGAAATTCCATGCTCGGGCATGGTTACGCCGTAAAGGCGTGTCGCCGCTTCCATCGTTCCTCGTCTGTGAGTGATGATAACGAACTGTGTTCCTCTGGAATAACGCTTCACGTATTCCGAGAATCTTGCCACGTTCACCTCGTCAAGCGCCGCCTCGATCTCGTCGAAAATACAGAACGGAGTCGGGTTAGCCTGAAGAATAGCAAACAGGAGCGCGATAGCCACGAATGACTGCTCACCGCCCGAAAGCTGTACAAGGCTCTTTATCTTCTTACCCGCAGGATTTGCGATTATCTCGATTCCGCTGGAAAGCACGTCGTCGGGGTCGGTAAGGACCACCTGCGCCGTACCGCCGCCGAAAAGCTCGGCAAACGTCTTTCCGAAATTCTCGTTGATCTTATTGAAGGATTCCATAAAGGCAACGCGCATCTCGGTCTCAAGCGACGAGATTATCTTCAAAAGCTCGGTCTTGGAGTCTGTCAGATCCTTTATCTGATTGGACATATAGTCGTATCTTTCCTTGATCTCCTTATACTTATTCACGGCATCAAGGTCAACGTTACCTATGGCGCGGAGCTTGTTTCTACACTCAACCTGCTTTGCGGCAGTAGCGGCTCTGGTCACCTGTGTAATAGGCGGATATCCGAGAGCCACCGCCTCGGCTCTGGTCATTTCGTGATCGTCCCAAAGTCTGGTGGCAAGCTTATCCTGCTCGTTTTTAAGCGAATTGAGTTTGTTCTCGTTTTTGGTATGTTCTCTGAACACCTGCTCACGCTCGTCGCGCTTTTCTCTGATCTTATTGCTCATGGCGTTGAGCTTTCTGTCAAACTCAGAGGTATCCTGCTCCACAAGCGCGCGTTTTGCGTTAAGCTCGGCAAGCAGCTTCTCACCGCGCTCAAGCGCCGCGCGGTTTTCCTTCTGAGAGTTTTCAAACGTCTCTATCTGGAGCTTATAGTTCTCTATTTTCTGAGTCTGCTCGGCTATCTTGGCGTTAAGCTCAGCCATATTATCATTTCCCGAACCGAGGAAGGTCTGCTCGGTGGCGATATCCTTTTCGGTCTCGTTCACCTTGATATAAAGCTCGGTCATTCGCTCGGAAAGCTTTTCAGCCGCCTCAAGCAGTTCTCCGCGCTCCACGTCCTTGGCAACTCTGAATTCTGTGATCTCGGCGATAGACTGCTCAAGCTCGCGAGCCTTAGCGTTAAGGCTCTCTGCCTCCTCCTCGTATCTGCGTCTCTGCTCGACGACGCTTCCGTAGTCCATACGAAGCTTATCGGCAAGGTTTTTATTGGCTTCGAGCTTTGCCTTATTCTGTTCGAGAGTAGTATTCTCGCCGCTTCTCATGACCTCAAGGATCCTACGCTTATCCTCAAGCGAGCTTCTCTCGTCCTCTATATCCTGTATGCTCTTATCAAGAACGTCGAGCTTAGCCGAGAGAGCCGCCATCTCTTTCTCGATGGTATTAAGCTCCTCCTCAAGGCGCTTTATCTCGCCGCTACGCGAAAGGATACTGCCGCGGCTCTTTACCGAACCGCCCGTGAACGAACCGCCCACCTGTATCTGCTGTCCGTCAAGCGTGACCGCCTTGACTCTGTATTTAAGCGACTTAGCCATTTTAGTGGCGTTGTCTATATTATCAAAGACCACGGTTCTGCCAAGAAGCGAGGAAACGATATTGAGGAACTTATCCTCGCACTCCACAAGCTCGTCGGCGTACGAGATAAACCCGTCAAAGTTTCTGGATTCCTCCATCTCGTAGGTAACCGTCTGGGGCTGCATGGACGTAACGGGGAAAAATGTAGCCCGTCCCGCTTCGGCGCGTTTAAGCGCAAACATTGCGTTCTTTGCGGTGTCCTCATCCTCGACAACGATATGCTGAAGGTTAGCCGCAAGGGCGGTCTCTATGGCGGTGATATACTTATCCTCAACGTTTATGACCTTGGAGAACGGACCGTATATCTTACCGCACTGATTGCCGCTTTTATCGGTGATCTTGCCCTCGGCGTAAGCCTTCATCACATATCTTACGCTATTGCTATAGCCCTCGAACTGTTCTTCCATAGCGCGGAAGGTCTCAATTCGCTGATTTGCGGCATCGCGCTTAAGCTTAAGCTCGCCCGAACGCTCCTCGATATCATCGCGCTCGGCATACTTGGCGTCAAGCGTTGCCGTCTTAGCGTTTATATCTGAGCTTGTCTCGGTGATAGACGAGTCGTAGCCCGCCACAGTCTTTTCCGACTTGGCTATCTTTTCGCCTATCTCCGCGGAGAGCTTATCGTATTTTTCAATTTCCTCAAGTGTAGAGCTATTCTTTCCGTCGTCGTTCTCTCTTGCGGTATCTATTACCGAAAGACGAACCTTAATGTCGGTTGCTTCCTTTTCGTGAGCTCTGATATCGTCCAGAGCCTCGGCGATCTGAAGGTCGAGGGTATCAGCCTGCTTTTTAAGCTCGGTCTGCTTTGCGCCCGCTTCCTCCTGCTCTTTTCTCTGCTGTGCGAGCTTGGCTTCAAGCTCGGCTATTTTTGCCTGCCTTTCGGCGATGCCCGCAGTCTCACGCTCGATAGAACGCTCGTAAGACTTTATTATCTCACCTGCGCCCGAAAGCATTTCGGTGGTGTGCAGGATATTGGTTTCCGCCACCCTATACTCGCTGTCGAGATTATGATTTATTTTAGTCTGCTCGTTAATACCTGTAAGAAGCCTTTCCGACTCGTACTTACCGCGCTGTGAATTTTCAAAAAGCTTCTCGTTCTGAGTCTCGTAAGACTCGATAGTCTCGTTCATGGTCTGAAGCGTGAACGCCGATTCGTTATAGAGCTTCTCAACCTCGGATATCTCGGCGCGAAGCTTTTCGGTATCAAAAAGCCAAAGCTGAACGTCAACGCGCTTCTTGGTCTCAAGAAGCTCAATGGCGCGAGACGCCTTTTCAGCCTCTTTTTCAAGGGGAGCGACCTGTGCCGACACCTCGATAAAGACGTCGTTGATACGGGTCATATTATCCTCGACCTCAGCCAGCTTACGCTCGGTATCGTTCTTTTTATGTCTGTACTTAGCGATTCCCGAGGCGTCCTCGAAAATACTTCTTCTCTCATCGCTCTTGCGCGAGATTATCTCGGCTATCTTACCCTGACCGATGATAGAATATCCGTCACGTCCGATACCCGTATTCATAAACAGCTCGTAAATATCGCGCAAACGCACTGCCTGGCGGTTTATGTAATATTCGCTATCTCCCGAACGGTAGTAACGGCGTGTTACTGTTACCTCGTCATAGTCGCAATCAAGGCGCGAATCGGGGTCGCGATTGTCAAAAGTCACCGAGACCTCGGCATAGCCCATTTGCTTACGGCTCTCCGAGCCTCCGAAGATAATATCCTCCATTTTGTTTCCGCGGATATTCTTTGAAGAAAGCTCACCGAGAACCCATCTCATGGCATCCGATATATTCGACTTTCCGCTTCCGTTGGGACCGACTATAACCGTAGCACCCGATTCAAAGTTAAGCTTGGTTTTGTCGGGGAAAGATTTAAAGCCCTGAAGTTCAAGTGATTTAAGATACAAGGGGACCGCCTCCTTTTCACGTATTTTATATCTTCAAGCGATTATCAGCCATTAAATAATATTTATATAATGTCTATTATTATATTATAACCCAAAATTTCATTTTTTTCAAGGACTTTTACGCTCAAAGGCGAATATTTTTTGCAAATTCTCTCAATATTTTTTCGTTTTTGACCTACCGCCTTTGAGGTAGAGCCTTTTGAGACGTAAAAAATCACTTTTTTACCCTCTATACCGCCGTTTTTTTCAACCGTCTCACACATTTTATCAAAGTAGACCTCGCCCATAGCAAGCTCGCCTATGGCGCTATGATTAGCGCCGCCGTAAACGGCATCTGCCGACGAAAGATTTTCCGATGCACACAGTCCCACACGGATACATTCAACACCCTCTCGGTCGAATATTTTCAACAGCTCTTTAGTACGCATTACCGCGTTATCATTGTCAATGGGAGTATATTCCCCTGCCTTTGCCATATCACAAAGCTCTGTATCGAAAAACACAACCGTAGGATAAATTCTCACGGCATCAACGCCAAGCTCGCAAAGCAATTCGGCTGTATATTTTTCACTTTCGGGGGTGGACTCGGGAAGCCCCACCATCATTTGCCCCACAAGAGAAAAGCCGTATTTTTTGACAAGTCTGCACGCCTCGGCGCCCTGCCTTGCGCTATGACCTCTTTTTGTTGCGAAAAGTACATTTTCGTCCATACTTTGAAGCCCCAGCTCCACGGTCTTTACGCCGTAGCGTGACAAGATTTCAAGTATCTCGTCATTTATGTAATCGGGGCGCGTGGAAAGTCTGATGCTCTTTACTCTGCCGTCGTCTATATATTTCTGCGCGGTATCGAGAAGATATATCATCAGTTCTCTGTCTATTCCTGTAAACGATCCGCCGAAAAAGGCAATTTCGGTCTCGCAATCCTCGCCTATTGTAGAAAGCGCGTTTTTTATTTCTTCGTCAACGCTTTCACATACAAAGCTCTGTTTACCCGAAATTGAGCGCTGATTGCAGAAAACGCAATTGTTCGGACACCCCAAATGGGGGATAAAAATGGGTATATTTACGTGTTTCATTTACACCTCTAAAAAGGGGAAGCCTGTCCGTTTCCCCGTGTTTTCGGCGTTCTTTAAGCCTCTCCAAAAAGCTCAAGCGCCTGCTTGGCTGCGTTCTGCTCAGCCTCGCGCTTTGAGCGCCCTTTTCCTCGTCCGATGACGTTGGAATTGAGCTTTGCCTCGACCTCAAAGGTCTTCATATGATCGGGACCGCTCTCACCTACGACAATATATTCAAGAAAATCGCCCTCTGTCTGCTGAACAAACTGCTGAAGCGCGGTCTTATAGTCGGTGGTATTGCGCCCCTCGGTGGAGATATCCTTTATCTCCGCCTTGACAAAGGGCATGAGGAACTTAGCTACCGTCTCCTTATCGTTATCCGAATCGAGATATATAGCCGCAAGCAAAGCCTCAAAGGCATCGGCGATTATCGAACGGCGGCTTCTGCCGTTGTTCTTTTCCTCGCCGTGACCGAGGAACATATAATCTCCCAGCCCTATCTCGGAAGCGTATTTGGACAGTGCCTTTTCACACACAAGCTCGGCACGGAGCTTGGTAAGCTCGCCCTCGGGAAGGAATTTATTTTTTATAAAGAGATACTCGCTTACGATTATCGACAGCACCGAGTCACCCAAAAATTCAAGTCTCTCATTGCAGTTTATCGAAATCTTTTTGGCTCTCAGCTCGTTTGAATAGGACGAGTGCGTAAGCGCCGTTGTAAGCAGGTCGCTGTTTTTGAATTTATATCCTATCTTTTCCTCAAGCAAGGACATTTCTTTTGGCATCATTGTTTGTTTTCTTCCTTAACGTTTTCAATGTTTTCGGTGCTTTCAAGCGCTTCGAGCGCTTCCTTTTCTATACGTCTGCGCTCAACGAACTCGGCGGCAACCTCGGCTATATCGTAAACTATGCCCGAGCTATGGTAATTTATAGCCTGTCTGATAGCGCTCTTGAACGCCTTGGCATCCGATGAGCCGTGAGATTTGATAACTGGCTTTGAGATACCGAGAAGCGGTGCTCCGCCATGCTCTCTCGCGTCAAAATTCTTTTTCACGCCTTCGAGCTTCTTTTTAACTACAATTGCCGAAGCCTTTGCGATTTTACCCGAGTAAATTTCCTTTATAGTGTCGCGCATCAGTCTGCCCATACCCTCGGTACTCTTAAGCAGGATGTTACCCGTAAACCCGTCGGTTACAAGCACGTCGCAAGCGTCATAGGGAATAAGATTAGCTTCAACGTTACCCACGAAATTCAAGCCCTCGCGAGCCGCGAGGCGTTTATACGCCGCCCTCTGAAGCTCGGTTCCCTTCTGCTCCTCGGCGCCGTTATTGAGAAGTCCTACGCGGGGGCTTTCAAGCTCATACATTTTCTTCATATAAGCCGAGCCCATCGCCGCGAACTGCTCCATGCTCTCGTCGCTGACCGTTATATTCGCGCCGCAATCAAGTAAAAGGAGGGGCGGATTCATGGGAAGCACGCTTGCAAGCGCCGCGCAGTTTATTCCCTTTATTTTTCTGACTATAAGCGTAGCGCCCGTAAAAAGTGCGCCCGTGTTGCCCGTGCTTACGAATGCGTCGCCCTTTCCCTCGGCGAGCATACGAAGTCCGATGCTCATGGACGAATCGTGCTTATCACGCATTACGGAAAGCGGAGCATCATCCATTGTGATAACCGTTTCGGTATGTATTATATCAAAGTCGCTCGGATCAAGTCCGTTTTCATCAGCGACTCTTGTGATCTCATTCTTGTCGCCCACAAGGATATACGTAGCGGGATATTCAGCCGCCGCCATACACACGCCCTTTACCGTTTCAAGGGGAGCGTTATCGCCGCCCATTACGTCAACAATTATTCTCACGGTTTACCGCTCCTTTCACACAACTACAAGTGGTTTGATATTTTCGATGGCTTCAAGCGCTCTGGCTGCCACCACCTCGTATCTCGCAACCTTTCCGCCCTTGACCCTCATCGGCAACGGCTCTACTATTCCGAAATTGGCGTTCATAGGAACGAACTCGCCTGTTCCGCCATTCTCCACGTAATGCGCCATAGCGCCTATCATCGTGGTTCTTGGGAATATGATCGGGTCCTTATCCATAGCTCTGAGCGCGGCGTTAAGCCCCGCCACAAAGCCCGAGCCTGTTGACTCAATGTAGCCCTCAACGCCCGTCATCTGTCCCGCAAAAAAGACGTTTGGCTTATTTCTCATAGAATAATCGGCCGCAAGCAGGTCGGGAGAGTTGAGATAAGTATTTCTATGCATGATACCGTATCTCATAAACTCGGCGTTTTCAAGTCCCGGGATTAGTCTGAAAACACGTCTCTGCTCGGGGAAGGTAAGGTGGGTCTGGAAGCCCACGAGATTGTACATGCTTCCCTCGGCGTTCTCCTTGCGGAGCTGAACGACGGCGTAAGACTCCTTACCCGTGCGCGAATCCACCAAGCCCACCGGCTTAAGCGGTCCGTATCGGAGAGTGTCATATCCTCTCTTTGCCATCACCTCAACCGGCATACAGCCCTCAAAGACCTTAAGCTCCTTTTGCATTTCGCGGTCAAAGTCCTTAAGCTCAGCCTCCTCCGCCGACACGAGCGCCTCGTAAAAGACATCGTACTGCTCCTTTGTCATGGGGCAATTGATGTAATCGGCATCGCCCTTATCGTATCGTGAAGCAAAGAAAGCCACGTCCATATTTACCGTGGAAAAGTCAACTATCGGTGCCGCCGCGTCAAAAAAGTGAAGTCCGCGGCAACCAAGTCCATTTTCGATATAGTCCGCCATTTTGTCCGAGGTAAGCGGACCTGTAGCCACAACGGTTATTTCGTCATCGCTTATATTATGCACCTCTTGGTTTACAATATCAATATTTTCGTGATTTCGTATCTTTTCGGTAACGTAAGCCGAAAAAAGCTCTCTATCCACAGCCAGCGCCGAGCCTGCGGGAACTCTGGTGGCGTAAGCCGCCTCCATTATAAGCGAGCCCATTCTCGAAAGCTCCTCCTTAAGCAAGCCGACGGCGTTTGTCACGCGGTCGGAGCGCAGAGAGTTGGAACAAACCAGCTCAGCAAAATTATTTGAGTGATGCGCGGGTGTAAATTTTTCGGGCTTCATTTCAAAAAGCCTGACCTTTATACCCCTCTGCGCTATCTGCCACGCAGCCTCGCAACCCGCAAGACCCGCGCCGTAAACATTAATTGTATCTTTCATAAACACGCCTCATTTGTCTTTTTGAGGCGCATTCGCGCCTCATTAATCGTTGTTTTCTTCTGTCTGTCCGTCATCCGCCTTGCGCTTATATCCGCACTTTTCGTTATGGCAAATGATCATAGGAACTCTGCCCTTTTTGCGGAAAAGAGTTTCGCCGCAGTCCGGACATTTTTCATTAACAGGCATATCCCACGACGAGAAGTCGCACTCGGGATATTTCTCACAGCTATAGAAAACAGTCTTGCCGTTACGTCCGTGTCTGGTAAGCACGGTGGATCCGCACTTGGGACAGGGAGCGTCAACAGGCTCTGTTTTCTGCTTTGTGAATTTACATTCGGGATAGTTGGAGCAAGCATAGAACACTCCAAAGGGACCCTTTTTGAGTATCATATCGCTTCCGCACTTTTCGCACTTGAAGTCTGACACTGCGTCCTCGCTCTTGATCTTGTTATCGCCACCATCCAAGGGCTTGGTATTCTTACAGTTCGGATAGTTGGGACAAGCCGCGAATTTTCCGAAGCGTCCGCTCTTTACTATCATTCTGCTTCCGCACTTGTCGCATATGATGTCGGTTTCCTCGACGGGAACCTCAATACCATCGCTTCCGATATTTTTCTCGGCTTCGATAAGCTCCTTTTCAAAGCCCTTCCAGAAGTCGGAAAGCACCGAGTTAAGCTCGACCTTACCCTTTTCGATATTATCAAGCTCACCCTCAACGTTAGCGGTAAATTTATAGTCAACTATATCGGAGAAATTATCCTTCATCAGTTTGGTGATAAGCTCACCGAGCTGTGTGGGAACAAATGCCTTATTTTCTTTTTTAACGTAGCTTCTGGCAACTATTGTCGTGATAATCGGCGCGTAAGTGCCCGGACGTCCGATTCCCTTTTCCTCAAGGAACTTGATAAGCGAAGCCTCGTTATATCTCGGAGGCGCTTCGGTGAAATGACGGTTGGGCGTTACACACTCAGCGTCAAGATGCTGTCCCTCGGTAAGGTTGGGAATACGTATATCCTTTACCTCCTTGATCTCGTCAGCGGTGGGCAAGCGCTCCTCCTCGCTCTCCTCGTAAACCGCCATATAGCCCTGAAAAGCAACCGAGTATCCGCTCGCCTTAAAGGTATATCCGCCGCAATCGAAATCCGCGCTGACCGTATCAAGCTCGGCAGACTCCATCTGGCTGGCAACAAAGCGCTCCCATATAAGCTTATAGAGCTTATACTGATCGGAAGTAAGGTTCTTCTTTATCATTGCGGGCTCAATGGCTACGCGCGAGGGTCTGATTGCCTCGTGCGCGTCCTGTGCACCCGCTCTGGACTTATAGTTTCTGGGTGTTTTAGGGCAAAACTTGTCGCCGTATTTCTCGACGATAAGCGCTCTGGCATCGTTCTGCGCGTCTACCGAGACTCTGGGCGAGTCTGTACGCATATACGTAATAAGACCCTGTGTGCCGCCAAGCTCAGCCCCAAGGTTGATACCCTCGTAAAGCTCCTGAGCCACGCGCATGATACGCGCCGACTGGAAGTTGAGCTTTCTGGACGCCTCCTGCTGAAGCGTAGAGGTGATAAAGGGAGGCATGGGGCTCTTTTTACGCTTAGCGCGCTTGATGCTTACGACCTTGAAATCCTTACCGCGAAGCGCCGCGAGTATCTTATTTGCCTCGTCCTCGTTATTTATCTTTATCTTCTTGCCGTCCGCACCGTAGAAGTGGACGGGGAAGGTCTTTTCCTTTTCCTCACAGGAAAGGACCGCGTCTATGGTCCAATATTCCTCGGGAACAAAAGCGCGTATCTCCTCCTCACGGTCAACTATAATTCTCGTTACCGCCGACTGAACGCGTCCTGCCGAAAGTCCGCTCTTAACGTTCTTCCAAAGGAAGGGCGAGAGCTTATAGCCAACTATTCTGTCAAGTATTCTGCGCGCCTGCTGTGCGTTTACGATGTTCATATCAACGTTTCTGGGCTCTTTGATTGCCGCCTTGACAACGCCCGGAGTGATCTCGTTAAAGCTTACGCGGAGAGTTTTATCAAGCGGAATACCAAGTGTATTGGCAAGATGCCACGCGATAGCTTCTCCCTCACGGTCAGGGTCAGTCGCGAGAAATACTTTTTTAGCCGCCTTGGCTTCTTTGCGTATTTCCTTGATAACATCGCCCTTGCCGCGAATGTTTATATAGTGAGGCTCGAAATCGTTTTCGATATCTACACCGAGTGTACTTTTGGGAAGGTCTCTTACGTGACCCACCGAAGCGATCACCTTATAATTCGCGCCAAGGTACTTTTTCACGGGCGCAATTTTATTTGGAGACTCCATAATTACAAGATTGCTCATTAAAATTTTCCTTTCTCAAAACAATGACAAAACGTATGTATGCTTATATTATTTTCTGCGATAAAGTCCGCCCGGAAGAACTGTTATAAGTCCTTTCATTTCAAGAGTGGTAAGCAACGACATTGCCGTACGCGGGTCGTAGCCCGCGCGGCACACCGTATCGAGGCTTACATTCTCTCCTGCGGGTATCGCATTATAAATTTTCAAATATTTTTCATCAAGCCCTTCAAGGAGCTTTGCGGTATCGTTATCGGACGCCGCGCGTTTTTCCTCCTCGCTCATTTCCCGAAGCTTTGGAGGAGCTTCAAATTCGGGAAAGTCGGTGTTACCCACCATACGGTTTACGATTTGACCATCCACCCTTTTTTTCGAATGGAGCAAAGAGGACACCGCACCCTCTTTTTTCACGGCAAATCCGTCGTCTCCCTCGTCCACTCCGTGGGCGGAAAGCGCGCCGAATTTAAGCTCGGAGCGGTCTCCTATTCTCGAAAGTGCGGACAGGTCGAGACTTTCTCGGTAAATGTATTTATAATTTTCCAATATATCCGCCGCGCAGGTTATCGGCGTAGCGCCGTCCTTTATAAGGGAATTTGTACCCTCCGACGTAGGATTATTGACGTTTCCGGGAAGCGAATAAACATCGCGCCCCTGAATTATCGCGTCCTTTGCGGTGATAAGCGCTCCGCTTCGCTGGTCGGCTTCAATAACGAGAGTTCCCTGCGAAAGTCCGCTGATTATGCGGTTTCTGGTGGGAAAGCTCCCTCTCGTAGGCGCCTCGAGCGGCGGATATTCGGAGAGAAGCAGACCGTTTTTGATTATTTGCTCCGAGAGCTTTTTATGGACTGACGGATAGATATAATCGACTCCGCTTCCAAGCACAGCTATCGTTTTGCCGCGCGCGTCAAGCGCTCCGCAGGCCGCGACCGCGTCTATTCCGAGAGCCATTCCGCTGACGACCACAGCGCCTGCGGAAGCCAGCTCATAACCTATTTTGTACGCGGACTTACGTCCGTATTCGGTTAATTTTCGTGTTCCGACTATACTTATGCAGACCTTTTTGTCAAGGTTATTTATATTACCCTTTGCGTAAAGTATCACAGGCGGATTTTTCAGATTCAAAAGCTGAACGGGATATCCTTTTTCCTTGTATTTCAATATCTGTATATGCTTTTTTGCGCAATATTTTTCGATATTGTACGCGCTTTCAAGATTTTTATCAAGAAGCGCGTCTATCCTTGAATCCCACTTGTTTTTCTTGAACTGCAACAGCTCGGAGGTGTCCGCTGAATATATATTTTCGGGCGTTCCAAAGTGTTCGAGAAGCTCGACAAAGCCGCTTCTTCCCGCCCCTATTCTGAGCGAAAGCCATATCCAATACAAATTCGATGACATATTTCCTCCAGAGTTTATTTTTTATACATGCTCCACATTATGACCGAGGCGGCTACGGCGGCGTTAAGCGACTCGCTTCCCTCCTCCATAGGCACGTACAGGCTTTTTGAACAGGCGTTTATAGCCCTTTCGCTAAGTCCGTGCCCCTCGTTGCCGATAACGACAGCATCTCCGAGCGCAAACTCGGTCTCGTCAAGTCTCACCGCGTTTTTGTCAAGCGCGGCGGCATAAACGCTTCGTCCGCTTTTTTTCAACACCTCAACAGCGTCGCAAATATCGTCAAAGACGAAAATATTCATTTTGAACAGCGCTCCCATAGCACCTCTGACGGTTTTGGGATTATAGATATCGGCGCAGTCGCGGCTGATGACAAGCGTGTCTATTCCAAATGCCGCGGCGGTTCGCATAACCGTCCCCATATTACCCGGATCGCGCACCGATTCAAGCAATATCATTCGGCGCGATCTATCCGAAACGGCGCTTTCAAAAAGCGCCTTATCGGTCTTTTTGACATGCTTTTCGGGAAACCGTGCGATACAGATGATCCCCTCGGGGGCTTGCTCCTCAGAGACCTTTGCGAACACGTCGTCCGAAAGCAGAGAAACCGCCGTGTTTTCAAGAGCGATCAGTCCCTCAAGTCTCGGCAAAATATCCTTTGCCTTGCTTTCACACAGCAAAACACGAGCTATCGAAACTCCCTTTTGAACCGCTTCTTCAAACAGCTTTATGCCGTCAAAGCGAAAAAGTCCGACGCTTTCACGCGCTTTTTTCTCGCTTAATTTCACGGCTTCAATCACGGTTGGATTGCGGCGCGAGGTGATTATTTCGTCTGTTATCTTCATAGCATTCCCTCAAAAAAGTTGCAATTTTTTAACTTCATATTAATATATTCGGCGAAAAAGCACCGTTTTTCAGCGTTTTTATCACCGCCATTAATACGACAAAAACCCGACAACCTGTCGGGTTTTTTATCAGTTCGACTTACAGAGCAGCCTTTGCCTTCTCAACCAGAGATGCAAATACAGCCTTATCGGAAACCGCAAGCTCCGCGAGCATCTTTCTGTTAAGATCGATACCTGCCTTCTTGAGTCCGTTCATAAATGTAGAATAGTTCATACCGTTATTCTTTGCCTCAGCAGAGATACGAGTGATCCAAAGACGACGGAAGTCTCTCTTCTTCATCTTGCGGCCTGCGAATGCGTAGTTGCCGCTCTTCATTACGGCCTGCTTAGCCATCTTGAAGTGCTTAGACTTTGCACCCCAGTAACCCTTAGCAGCCTTGAGTATTTTATTTCTTCTCTTGCGCGTCATTACAGCGCCCTTAATTCTTGCCATTTTCTATTTCCTCCTAAATTATTTTTCGGTCGATCACTTCTGGATCATTGCCTTGATGTTTGCAGCCATAGCCTCGCTAAGGTATGCACCTGTGCGAAGGTGTCTCTTACGCTTTGCGGTCTTAAGACCGAGGTTGTGGCGGTGGTGGCAATGGTTAATCTTAACCTTTCCGTTAGCGGTAACAGAAAATCTCTTTGCAGAGGCTTTATGTGTCTTGATCTTTCCCATGATTTTTGTCTCCTTTACTATTTTTCAGACTCCGTAAATCACGACGGAAGCCTGTGTTAAATTTATCATACAACGGCTATGCCGCCTGTTATGAATCAAAAATTATTTCTTTGCGGGCTTTACAGGCGCAAGTATCATGCTCATAAGTCTGCCGTCGAGTACAGGCTTTTTATCGGTTGCACCGTACTCAGCGCAAGCCGCCTCAAACTTTGTCATTATCTCGCTACCCATTGCGACGTGACTCATCTCACGTCCCTTGAATCTCAGAACAACGCGCACCTTATTTCCGTCTGTCAGAAATCTTACCGCGTGCTTGACCTTAGTCTCGAAATCGTGAGTATCGATTCTGTAAGAGAGCTGAATTTCCTTAACCTCAACGACCTGCTGCTTTTTGCGGGCCTCCTTCTCTCTCTTTTCACACTCGAAGCGGTACTTGCCGTAGTCCATGATCTTGCACACAGGGGGAGTTGCGTTCGCCGCCATCATAACAAGGTCATAACCCTCGTCATAAGCGCGGTTAAGAGCCTCCGTGCTGCTCATGATACCGAGCTGCTCACCGTCGGGTCCGATAACTCTGACTTCCTTTTCCTTAATAGCTTCGTTGATCTGCACTTCTTTTGCGTTACTGATAGGTGTACACCTCCAAAAAATATTTGGCTTAAAAAACAAAAGCCCACGAAGCATATACTCCGTGCGCAAAATCCACCGCAGGCACACCCGCAGAGGTTTGAAATATCAACCGTATACACACGACAGCGATACGGTGAGAACGGAGAGTTCTGCTTCTTACCCGATGATTTTACCACAAAAAAACGGAAATGTCAATAGCTTTACGAAAATTTTTTTGACATTTCCGAATTTTTTTATTTTTCGAACTCGTCGCGCAGTATCGCGCATCTGCCTACGTCTCTGTAGGTGCCGTCAACCAGTATTTCCGACCGCGATATTCCCTCAAAGGTCATTCCAAGCTTCTCCATAACTCGCCTTGAGGCGTCGTTCCCCACCATATACCTTGCCGATATACGGTTAAGCCCCAACTCCTCAAAGCCGAAGCGAAGCACTCTTTTTGCCGCTTCGACGGCTATCTCCTTACCTCTGAATTCGGGATTTATAACGTATCCGATCTCGGCGGAATTATGCGGCAGGTCAAAGCGTGTAAAGCCGCAGGTGCCTATCATCTTGTCCTGCTCGGCACAAACAACCGCCCAATCGTAAAACGTTCCTATTTTATAATGGTACTTAAGCGTTTTGAGATATCCCTTTGTATACTCCACGTCGGGGTGCGACGACCACGTGAGATACTTTGTGACCTCGGCAAGGCGCGCGTATTCGTACATGTCAAAGCAGTCGCTCACGAGCATACCGCGCAGAACGAGGCGCTCGGTTTTCAGCGTTGGAATATTTCCGAATATTTTACCCAAAGTTTCAACTGTCATTCTGTTAGCCCTCTCGATTTCACCTTATACGGGATAATTATACTACTTATGCAAAAAAATTTCAACCAAATTCGAAAAAATTTGCAAAAAAGTATTTATTTTTTTAAAAATATATGATATACTTTGAACGTATAAAGCGAAAAGGAGGGACTTGAGGTGATATTAGCGAATTATATAAGTGAAAATCTCAACGTACGGCACAGCAGAGACGATGCGCCGTCGCAAGACAGCTTCTTTTTACACGCCCATAGGACATACGAGCTGTTTTACTTTATATCGGGCGACTGCTACTACACGGTAGAGGGCACTGATTATCAGCTTGTCCCCGGCTGCTTTCTGCTTATGCGAAGCGGAGAGGCACACACGTTGCATGTGCGCTCTGAAGCCCCATATGAGCGGATCACGATTAATTTTTCGCCCTCTGTAATTCCACTTCTCGGAAAAGAGATAGGCGAGCTTTTCTGCGACAGACCGCTGGGCAAGAGCAATCTTTTCATTCCCACCGAGGAATCGGCGGATTTTTTGAGAAATTGCATGGATAAAATTTGCCGCGAGACCGAGACCGAGGGGTGTGAGGAACGCATCATTTCAAATCTGATGCCGATACTTACAGAATTATATCATCTCAAAGCCGCCACTGCCGACGAGAGCAATTACCCCGGACCTCCCTCGCAAGGCTCGTCGGAGACGGTAAGCAAGATAATCGAATATATCAACGCCAATCTTATCACCTTACAGGGTCTTGACGAGCTTGAAAAGGAATTTTTCTTCAGCAAATCCTACATAAACCGAATTTTCAAAGAGTCCACAGGCTCGTCGGTATGGGATTATATAGTATTAAAGAGGCTTTTGCTCTCAAGAACGCTTTTACAGAACGGCAAGCAAGCTAACATCGTGGCATCGGAATGCGGATTTTGCGACTACTCCTCGTTTTACAGGCAGTTCAAGCAACGCTTCGGAATTTCGCCGCTGGCGGCAAGAAAAACAAAACATTGAAGCCTACGATCAAGCACCGATCAATTATCAGATACTAAAGGATTTTTACTATGGAAAAAATCAGAGTTACTATCTGGAACGAATTCAGACACGAAAAGAAAAAGCCCGAGGTAGCCGAGCTCTACCCCAACGGACTTCACGCAAAGATCGCCGAATTTCTTGGCGAGTGCGATGACATAGAGACCACGCTCGCCGCGCTTGACGATCCAGATCATGGTCTCCCCGACGAGGTTCTTGACAATACAGACGTGCTTATCTGGTGGGGGCACGTGGCTCACCACGAGGTAAACGACGCGCTTGTTGAAAAGATACGCGCCAGAGTTTACACAGGCAAAATGGGCTTTATCGCCCTTCACTCGGGACACAAATCCAAGCCCTTTATGAGTCTGGTCGGCACCAACGGAAACCTTTCGTGGGGCAGAAACCAGAAAGAGGTAGTATGGAATCTTCTCCCCTCCAGCCCTATTGCGGAAGGTATTCCCGACCACTTCACGCTTGAGGAGGAGGAGCTTTACAGTGAGCCCTTCTACATTCCCCAGCCCGACGCTCTTGTTTTCGGAAGCTGGTTTGAGGACGGAAACATTTTCAGAAGCGGCGCTTGCTTCCTCCGCGGCGCGGGCAAGATATTCTACTTCCAGCCCGGTCACGAGACCTGCAAATCCTTCTACAACCCTTACGTTCAGAGAATCATCAAGAACGCCGTACATTGGGCAGTTCCCAATGAAATCGGCTACGAGCTTGAAGACAAATGTCCTCATATTACGACAAAGGTTACCGACGAGTTCGGCAAATAATTGAATCACATAAAAAAGAGCTGTCTTGACAGCTCTTTTTGTTTTCGGCGTGTATGCTACACCGCTTTGATATTGTTTGAATCGGCAAAAATTATTTCGGCATCGGGTATTGCAACTTTCACCATATCAGCCAGCGCCGAGAGCGCGGGGGCTTCGGTAAAGTAGTGCCCCGCCTCGATAAGATTGATGCCGTTTTCCTTTGCGTCAGCCATTACGTGATATCCCAGACGTCCGCTGACGAGCGTATCAGCCCCGACGTGCTTTGCCGCGCCAACGAAATCGTCTCCGTTACCGCCAAGCACCGCTACCTTACGCACAGGCAGGTCACCGTTAAAAAGCGCGACGGGAGAACCGAGGGTAGCCTTTACGTGCTTGGCAAACTCCTCAAGCGTTGTTTCCTTCACAAAGCCTACACGCCCCATCATCTCGCCGTCCTCGCCGAAAGGCTCGGTGTTTTCTATACCGAGTATTTTCGCGAGCACGTCGTTGACACCGCCCTCAAGCGCGTCAAAGCGAGTATGAAATGACATGGCGGTAATACCGTTTTCTATAAGGCGAATAAGCTTTCGCGGGACGCCAGCCTCGGTGGTCAGCGCCTTAACGGGCTTGAACACCAGCGGATGATGTGAGAGGATAACGTCGCATTTTTCACTTACCGCGCGCTCTACTATTTCCTCGGAAATATCAAGTGCCACAAGTATTTTCGCCGCCTGTCTGTCAGGGCGGGGACAGCACATAAGTCCGTCGTTATCCCACTCGCAGGAAAGAGAGCGCGGAATTTTTTCATTCAAATAATCGTAAAGCTCTTTTACAGTCATTTTACATTCTCCAATATCCTTTTAAATTCTTCCACAAGCGCCATTTCCTCGTCCCCGAGTCCCGCAAGGCGCTTACCATCCGCTCTTGCCGAGTACACCTCGATACGGTTTTCGACAAATTTCCCGAAAAGCTCGCCTCCGTGCTTTATGTTATGCCTTCCGAGTATCAGCTCGGCGGCAGAATATTTCTCGCTCTCGCCCGAATATTCGGCGCATATGGTCTGGTATATTTTTCCGTCGTCCTCGGATAGCGTCTCGTCAACGATAGCAAAGCCCTCTGAAAGCAGATATTCCCTCACCTCGTCCTGCTTGGTCATCGGCTGAAGTATAAGGCGAATTTTGGAATCTTTTGTCCACGGCGCGTTTTTGATTATACGGCAAACAAGCTCACCGCCCATGCCGAATATCGCTATATCGTCGGGCGCAAAGTCGCCTATTTTTTCAAGCCCGTCGGAGAGCACGGTAACGATGCCACCGTCCACGCCGTGTTCGGCTATATTTCGGCGAGCCGAGTCAAGCGGCATTGGGTTTATATCGGCGGCGACAGCCTTTTTTATCAACCTATTTTTATACAGATATATGGGCAGATAGCCGTGGTCGGTGCCTATATCGGCAAAAACACCCCCGCGCACGAAGCCGACCGCGCTCATAAGTCTGTTGCTTATAACGTAATTTCGCATTTGTTTCCCTTTCAAAAGAAAAGACCGCCCGACAAAGCTCAAGGTCTGCCGAGCGGAGTTCTCTTACTTGGATGCAAGATATTTATTGATTTTTTCAACAAGCTCGTCGGCATTTGTTCCGTGAACGGCGCAAGCGTCCGCGATAGACTCTCCTCTTGCAGAGGGGCAGCCGAGACAGTGCATTCCGATTTCAAAGAAGAAGCGAGCTGTATCTACGTCAAAATCAAGTACATCACCGATAATGGATTCCTTGGTTACAGTCATTTTTTCTACCTCCGTATTTATTATTCCCCTATATTATATAACTTTTCAATCGATTTGTCAACCGAATTTTTCACAATTACTTTCTTTTTATATTTTGTAAAGAAAATTTCTCAAACCTCTTGAAAAACCATGGTGTTATATGGTATAATATACGCAATAAGCCTTGCATACGCAAGTTTTTGGGCTTCGCCCTTCGCACGCTTTGCGTGCCTGCGTTATTGACGGCTTCGCCAAAACACCTTTGCAAGCAAGCATTTTTGCTTCATGGTATAATATATAATAACTATAAACTATAAATTCACACGTATCAGCCGCATTCGCGGCGCGGGAGGTTAATTTGATAATCGCACTTGAAGATGCAAGATATAAGCTTATAAAGCTCCGCGACGACCTTACGGAGCTTGGCTCGGCGCTTAAGATCGAGGAAAAGAGAGTTACGGTAGAGGAGCTTGAAAAGCAGACTCTTGAGCAGGATTTCTGGAGTAATCAGGAAAACTCCTCAAAGGTTCTGCAAACTATAAAGCAGACGAAAGACGCAATTTCCGAATACGACGCGCTTTGTGCCAAACTTGAGGACGCAATAGTTCTTGCCGAAATGGCAATTGAGGAAAACGACGAGGACTCTGTTCCCGAGGTTGAAAACGAGCTTGCCGAGATAATCGCGCAGGAGGAAAAAAAGCGTATCGAGGTGCTTTTGTCGGGCGAATACGACAAAAACAACGCCATAGTCTCCTTCCACCCCGGCGCGGGAGGCACGGAGGCTCAGGACTGGGCGCAGATGCTTTACAGAATGATAACACGTTGGGCTGAGCGCAACAAATTCACGGTAAAGCTGATCGACTGGCTTGACGGAGAAGAAGCCGGACTTAAAAGCGCCACCATCACTGTCGAGGGTCTTAACGCATACGGATATCTTAAGAGCGAAAACGGCGTTCACCGCCTTGTACGCGTGTCACCCTTTGACTCTGCGGGCAGACGTCAGACCTCTTTTGCTTCGATAGAGGTAATGCCCGAGTTTGACGAGGTTGACAAGATAGAGCTTCGTGACGAGGATCTTGAAATAACCGCTCACCGCTCCAGCGGTGCGGGAGGTCAGCACATCAACAAGACCGACTCGGCAATAAGAATAGTTCACAAGCCCACGGGCATTGTTGTCGGATGTCAGACCGAGCGTTCACAGCTTCAGAACAAGGAAACGGCGCTCAAAATGCTTAAGGCAAAGCTCATGGAGATAAAGCTCCGCGAGCGTCTTGACACCATAGAAGAAATTCAGGGCAACAAAACAAATATTGAGTGGGGCTCGCAGATACGCTCCTACGTATTTATGCCCTACACCCTCGCCAAGGACACAAGAACGGGCTACGAGGACGGAAACATCAACGCGGTAATGGACGGCGAAATAGACGGATTTATAAACGCATATCTTAAATCAATTACAAAATAAAAGAAAGAGGGTTTCGTTATGAATAAGAGAACAAAGTTTTACATCGGTATAATGCTTGTGGTATCGGCTATCACAACAACCTTTACGTTTCTCGCTCTTTGCATGAAGAAAAAGAGCGCTGTTGCGGCTCTCGCGGCACTTGCCACCGTAGAGGGTATCATGGGTCTCGCGCTTATCGAGGACAACACCACCCCCGTAAAAAAGGCAGTTGCCGAGGAGCCTGCTGAGGAGGAAGTAGTAGTTCTTGAGGAAGAACCTATTGAGATCCCCGTTGACGAGGACGCAAGCGAGGAAGATTTCGCTTAAAATAAAAGCAACATCTAAAAATTCGGGCTGTCGCCAAGCGACAGCCCTTTTGTTATTCGTATATTTTTCCCTCTCTGTACTTTCTCCACACGGTTTCAAAAACTCCGCCACCGTCGGGGATCGGGCGTACGTCACGCCACGATGTTTCCATCGAGTTTCCGAGATACTTTATTTCTTGAATTTTTGACAAAAGCTCAGGCGAGGCATCCTTGAACTCAAAAAGCGAGCCAAAGTCCGAAACGCTGTCAAGATATATGGCAGAACCTCTTGACGCGCCGCCGCACTCCATATAATCAATCATTGCCGTAAGGTACACACACTGTGAGATCAAGGTGTCACGCAGTCTGTAAGCCTTGTATAGCTCGCTTTCCTTCTCCACCTTCAGATTGCATGCAAAGTTATCCTTGTACAGCGAGACCTCGGCGCACAGTCTGTTTATTCCCGCCTTATTGCGGATAGCGCCCGCGCTTCTGCTCATGGCTTCGGTAAATTTACGGCGAATGGCGTCAATCTTTGAGCAGTCGGACACAATAAGCCGTCTTTCTTCTTCGAGCCTTTGAAGCGACGGCTTGGAGATTTCGGCAAGCTCATCAAGGGTTATTTTCTTTCCCTTGCAGTGCGCCGCTATATACTGCGCCGCACGAAGAGAGCCGACCTGACCCGCATTGAGCGCGCTTCCGCCAGGGCGCTTTACGCCGTGAGTTCCCGCGGCTTCTCCGACCACGAAAAGCCCATCAACGCAGGTTCTCCACCACTTATCAACTGCCACACCGCCGTTACTGTGCTGAGCACAGAGGGCTATTTCAAGTCTATCCTTTGCCAAGTCAACGCCGCGCGAGAGATAAAGCTCATAGGCGGGCATATTCATGTGCTTAAGGCGTTCTATGGGCGAGCCGAAGCAAGCGCCGACTGCCGTAAGGTAATCGTGCGCCTCGGCATCGAGTCTGCCGTAATCAAGCTCTGAAAGATTGCGAGGATTTCTTGTATAATCAAGATAAACTTTGCGCCCGAGTATCGATTTTTCGTACCACACAAGCAGGTCTATGACCGACGAGCCGTCCTTGATCTTGTTGCAGTCAAAGGGCCACTCATAGCCTTTTTTGAACACCATTGAAAGCGCTTTGCCGTCATCGGCGAAATAGTCGTTTACAAACTCTCGCTCGATGCCCTTTTCGTCCACCGACACCACAGCGGGAAGCACCTGCATATATGTTCCCGACACGTTCCAGCGCGGATGCGTTGACGCTATTCCGTACTGCCATTCGGTAAGATTTCTGCCATCTGCTCCCGCCTCAAAAGCCAAGCCCGAAGCGCCGTTATGGCACTCGGGATAGACCGAGTCGGCGTACATACCCGCAGGACCGCCTGTAGCGAGGATAATGTTCTCAAAGCCGAAAAGCACAGGAGCGCAATCGTTATTTTTATCAAGCGCCAGAAGTCCGCTTGCCTTTTCACCCTTTTTTATGATCTTAAGCGCAAAGAGATTATCAAATATGGTAATATCTCTTTTTTTCACCGCCGCCTCAAGGCACTCGGTCATCATTTTTGAGGTGAGCGGTCCTGCAGACGTTGCGCGTGAGCGTTTGTCGTGGTCGGTCTTATATCCCACGTACTCACCAAGGCTGTTTGTGGGAAACTTCACACCCAGATCGGTGAGGCGCATAAAGCAACGCGCCGAATTTGCCGCCTCGGCATAGGCGATATCGCCATCAACGCAACCGCCGTCAAAAATATCCTGAGCCATATCGCGCGGAGAATCGGGCGCGCCGCACATTCCCAGCTTATAATAGGTCTGCTTATCAGAACCTGTATTACGCGATGTTCCCATATTGACGCCTTCACAGACTATGGCTATATCGCGCACGCCTTCCTCATAGAGTGAAAGCGCCGCGTTAAAGCCCGCCGCACCGCTTCCCACCACGAGAGTGTTCACGGTGTGGGCTTGAATCTTTTTACCGTTTATAACTATATGCTCCATAAGTGCCTCAAAGTTTTCTTATATGCAGACCGCCGTCAACGATAAAGGTCTCGCCCGTGGTGTAGGCGAACGTTCCGTCAACAAGCGCTCCAACAGCCTTTGCCACATCCTCGGGGTATCCCCACCGCCCTGTTGGCACGAGTCCGTCTGCTATCTTGGCATCGTATTTATCTTTGACTTTTTCTGTCATTTCCGTATAGATTATTCCCGGGCAGACCTCATTGACCAGTATTCCCTCTCCCGCCAGTCTGTCGGCAAAGAGCTTTGTCATCATAGAGACTCCCGCCTTTGAGATACAGTATTCGCCGCGTGAGGTAGAGCTTGTATAAGCCGAAACAGAGGAGATATTTACTATATATCCTTTGATACCGCCCGCAACCATTCTCTTTGCCACGTCCTGCGTGAGGAAGAACGTGCCTTTTGAATTGATACCCATAACGTAGTCGTAGCTCTCCTCGGTCGCCTCAAGGATATCTCTGCGCTCCTTGGGCGCAACGCCCGCAACGTTGACCAGAGCGTCAATTCTGCCGTACTCTTCAATCGCGGTATCCACCAGCTTTTTTCTGTCCTCAGCCGACGAAAGATCGCCCGAAACGTATGTAAATTTATCGCCAAAGCGTTCAAATTGCTCCTTGACGCTTTCGTAAGGTCTGCGGTTCATTCCGACCACGGCAAAGCCTTTGTTTATAAGCTCCTCCACGGTAGCGTAGCCTATTCCGCCAGCCGCGCCTGTAACTATTGCAACCTTCATTTTACAGTCCTCAATTCATACAAAATTTTTTATAAAGCGGCGCGTACACTCCACTGTCTCTGATAACGCATCCCGGTGTTCCGCCCGGCTTTCTCATTATCTCCGTGCATTTTCCGCAAGCGACACAGACCTTTTTGGGGTCAAGTCCGCCCGTAGCACAGATGTCTTTAGCCAAGTCGGGATAAGCCAGAGTCTCTCTGCCGTAGCCAGCGAAATCGAATTTTCCATCTTTGATATACGCCGCGACTACGCTCGGTGACATTGCGCCAAGATAGCTGAGTCCCGAGCTGATAACCGGAGTTCCCTTTATCGCTTCCGCCACTTCAGCGATGCCGTCAAGCATACGCTTTACGCCGAAAATAGGCTTTTCGGGCGCTTCATACGTTCCCTTGGCAAAGGGACGGTTTACGTGAGGATTGACGTATGGATTACCCATAGTCATATTTATAAGCGGCATACCCATCTCGACAAGCTCTGCGCAGAGCTTTTTAGCTTCGGTAAAATCGGGGGTTATTCCCTCGCCCTCACGCACGCCGTAGCCGTAGGGATATTCAAACCCATCATATATATTAATTCTTGTGGTGACGATAAAGTCCTTGCCGCAGTTTTCAAGCGCCCCCTTTGCCGCCTCTCTCACAAGGCGCGTGCGGTTCTCGAAGCTGCCGCCGTAACGGCTGTTCTCTCTTGTGTAAGCTGAGAGAAGCTTGCAAAGCAGATATCTGTGACAACACTTGATATCACCGCCGTCAAATCCCGCCTTTTCGGCAAGAAGCGCGCCGTTTACAAGCGCCTCGCCTATACGGTCAAGCTGCTCGTCGGAAAGTATTCTGCTTTTGTCTATGGGATTTTCCTTTTCAAACAAGGGATTGTTATAAGCGATAAGCGGAGCGGGAACTCCCTCGGGCTTACTGTATCTTCCCGAATGGGTAAGCTGGCAGATAACCAGCGGCTCGTAGCCGTTTGTTTTTAAGCAACGCTCCTTGATGTCGCTCACGATTTTTTTGAAGCTGTCAAGCGTTCTGTCGTTTATGTACATCTGACGGGGATTTGCGCGTCCCTCCTCTACGACAGCGGTAGCTTCAAACCATATTATGCCCGCGCCACCCTCGGCAAAGCGCATATAGCGGCGCAAAGTAAGCTCATCGGGAGTGCCCTCGCGCGTGCCGTCACAGCCCTCCATTGCCTGATAGGCTATACGGTTATGAACGGTTTTTCCGTGAATGTTCATCGGCGCTTTCAACACCGACGTATCATCACTTACAGGAAGCGCAAGCCCCGCGTCGGCACAAAGCATCTCAAGCTCGGTTTTAGTGTTTGGAACAGAATAATTCATTTCATCCTCCTTTGAAATTCAGCAACTTTTTACAATTACATTATACACCTATACGGCGCGGTTTTCTATAACAAATTTGCGAAAAGATTGATAAAAGTTGCTTTTTACTGAAAAACCTCTGTACAAAAACGCTTTTTTGTTATATACTTATAGCATCAAGATGTATTATCAAAATTGTTATGGAGGTGAGAAAATGTCTTGTATCCATGGAATAGGGCATACAATTTTCTCTGACAATAATATCGGAATTTCACCTCACGTTCACCAAAATCTTCATCAAATATTTTTCATTATGAAGGGCGAGGTTAACGTTCAGATAAACGACAAGCATTATTTCATCACGCGCCCCACCGCGGTTTTTGTCAGCAACTTTGAAACGCACTCATTCACAGCGGTAAGCAAGGAGTTTTCACGCTTCTGCATCTCGCTCACACCGTGCATGATAAAACAGGAAATCAAAAACGACAGGCTTCTTTCAATAATATCCAATCGCCCCGAGCATTTTTGCCACTGCGTAGACGTGGCGGATATAGAGCCGTTTCTGACACCTGTTCTGTGGGAGCTTCTGAAGGAGAGCAATTCGACCCCCAAGGAATATCCCGAAAATGCGTCGGCTCTGCTTCGCTGCATACTGGTGGCGCTTTACAGACACGCCCCCACGGCTTTCCCATTTGACGACAACAATATAACCTCAACGGTACAAAAGATAAAACAAAAAATAGAGACAGATCTCGCCTCGGAGCAGTCGCTCGACGAGCTTGCGGCGGAATTTCACATCAGCCGCTATTATCTCGCCCACGCCTACAAGCAGGTCACGGGATACAGCATAAAAAACTACCGCATGCTTTGCAGAATAGCCGAAGCACGTGAGCTCCTTACCAACACCTCGCTTTCGGTATCGGAGATAAGCGAGCAGATAGGCTTCCCGGACACCAGTAATTTTTCAAAATACTTTAAGAAAAAGGTTGGTTACACACCATCACAATACAGACAAATTCACAGAGGAAAAAAACAATGAAAAGCATTTATCTTGCCAACAATCACGGACAACTCGATTACGTATATTCCGAAAGCACAAAAAAAGTGCTTGAAGAAATCGCCGCACTGAAGCCCGAGTATCGATTCAAAAAGGGAGACCTTCTTGCCGCACCCGAAAAATTCGCGGACGTGGAATACATATTCTCCACGTGGTCGATGCCAGCGCTTACCGACGATGAGGTTGCGAAATGCTTCCCCGCCCTCAAGGCTATTTTCTACTCGGCGGGTACAGTACAGACTTTCGCCCGCCCGTTTATGGCTCGCGGAGTAAAAATTTTCAGCGCGTGGGCTGCAAACGCCGTTCCTGTGGCAGAATACACGGTAGCGCAGATAATCCTTGCCTGCAAGGGCTTTTTCAGGGCGTGTTCGCTGGCATCCGCCAACAAGCGCAATGAAGCGCGTGAGCTATCCATGTCTTGCCCCGGCAATTACGGTTGTAAGGTCGGTCTTATCGGCGTGGGCATGATAGGAAGTCTGGTAGCCGAAATGCTCAAGGTCTACAACCACAAGGTGCTTGTATTCGACCCATTCTGCTCGCAGGAAAAAGCCGACAGTCTTGGTATTGAGCTTTGCTCGCTTGAGCGTATTTTCTCGGAATGTCAGGTTATTTCCAATCATCTTGCCAACAATCCCCAGACCGTGGGCATGCTTGACTATGAGCTTTTCAAGCTTATGAAGCCAAACGCCACCTTCCTTAATACCGGTCGCGGAGCGCAGGTGGTTGAAGCCGATCTGGCACGTGCGATGAGTGAAAAGCCAAACGCCGCGGCGGTGCTTGACGTAACCTTCCCCGAGCCGATAGAGGACGGAAATCCTCTGCTCGCCCTTGACAACGTATATCTCACTCCCCATATTGCGGGAAGCCAAGCCGACGAGGTACACCGCATGGCGGAATACATGGTGGAGGAATTCAAGGCGTTCACAAGCGGCGCACCCACAAAATATAGCGTCACGGAGAAAATGCTTGAGACCATGGCGTGACCGAAAAACTTTTTTGAGAAATTTTTGAGAAAATTTCAAAAAACTCTTGACAAAGCGAATGTTTTGTGATAAAATACGTCTGTTATCCAAAGACAGCAGGTTTCCGTAAAAGCGTTGCTTCCCTGCCGAGGACAGATTTTAACTTTATATTTGAGTTTTATCTTTCCTTGCGTGAAGCTGTGCTTTGGCGGAGGAAAGATTTTTTTATCCTGTATTTCACATTGGGAGGTGAAAAACAAAATGCCGAGCAAATCCATACTCGAACAAAAGCAGAAACTCGTTGCCGAGCTTGCTGAAGAGATCAAGAATTCCGTAAGCGGTGTACTTGTAAATTATCAGGGCATCACCGTTGATGACGATACCAAGATGCGTAAGGCTCTCCGTGAGGCGGGTGTTAAGTACAAGGTTATCAAGAATTCTCTTACAGGCAGAGCTTGTGATGAGGTTGGCTATGGTGACATGAAGCAGTATCTCGTAGGTATGACAGCTATCGCTATCAGCGAAAACGACGCTGTTGCTCCCGCGAAGGTACTCAAGGAATACGCAGAAAAGGTTGAGTCCTTCTCGATTCTCGCAGGTTACGTTGACGGCGCCGTTATCGACGCTAAGACTGTTGAAGCTCTTGCTGAGATCCCCTCGAAGGAAGTTCTTATCGCGAAGTTCCTCGGAAGCATCCAGTCTCCCCTCTACAACTTTGCATACGCTATCAAGGCTGTTGCAGACAAGAAGGAAGAGGGCGGCGAAGAAGCTCCCGCAGCAGAAGCTCCCGCAGAAGCACCTGCGGCAGAGTAATTTTGCACAAAATTGCAGTTTAACTGCTTAATCAATTTCGGGGCGCGGTTCCCCACAAATCCGCAAAAATTAAACACACTAATTGATTATTAGGAGGATTACGAAAATGGCTAATATCGCAGCTATTATTGAAGAAATCAAAGGTTTGACTATCCTTGAGCTTAACGAGCTCGTTAAGGCAGTAGAGGAAGAGTTCGGTGTATCCGCAGCTGCTCCTGTTGGAGTTGTAGCTGTTGCAGGCGGTGCAGCTCCCGCTGCAGAAGAGAAGACCGAGTTCGACGTTATTCTTGCATCTGCAGGTGCTAAGAAGCTTGACGTTATCAAGGTTGTACGTGAGATCACAGGTCTTGGTCTTAAGGACGCTAAGGATCTTGTTGAGGCAGCTCCCAAGGCTATCAAGGAAGGCATTTCCAAGGACGAGGCTGAGGCTATCAAGAAGCAGCTTGAAGAGGCTGGCGCATCTGTTGAGCTTAAGTAATTTAAGTTTACAGAACTCACACATACTTGTATAGTTTTACCTGCTGTACGGGTTTGAATAACTAACCGCCGTTTGACAAATGTCAACGGCGGTTTTTCAATCCAAAAAAGAACTTTGAAGCACCCTTGGGGTAGCAACAAAGTTCTTTTTATTTACAGTCCGTATGCGTCAATATACTTTTCAATCGCCTCAAGCGGGATAACGTGGCTGTTTTCATAATCAACGGCACTGTCGGAAATCGTTCCGCATTGGATCCCCACAAGCTCAAGCGACATATTAAACACGGGGCGTCCGCTTATCTTGATATCGGTCACAGCGTCGTGAACCATCATGTCATGTCTTATATCGCCCGCCTGCGAGCCGATCAGGCTATGTGTGATATGCTCATACGCCAAAACGTTTCCAAAATTCGGAACTGAAGCTCCGACATCATTATAGTTGACTATGGCTATTTTCTCGGAAATCTCGGGGGTCACGTGCGAAATCGGCATTGTGGAAAGCACCTGATCTCCCTTTTCAAAATAAATCACACCAAGATTATATCCGTTACCGCTATGCTTATAGTGGGCGGTATACGTGTTTCCGTAATAGTCCTCAACGGTATAAGAAACGTTTTCATATCCCTTTCTTTTAGACACAAGATCCTCGGTGGTAAGAACGTAGTAATATCCCGAGCCGTCCTTTATGATTATTCCCTCACCCGTTTTGGTGTGAGAGGTTATCTCAAACAGTCCGACCAAGCTTGTATAGCTCTTGGTCGTTATCTTGACGGTAGCGGGTCTTGCGGCGGCAAGCACCATTTGTCCCATTCTTATATAATCAAGCCCATAATCGGCATAAAGCACCATATCGTCTGAAACCGTAGTGTTTTCAAAATCAAAGCGCTCGGTACACTCGGGGTCGGTATACCAACCGTTGAAATAATATCCGTCCTTTTGCGGTGGCAAGGGCGGCTCAAGATATGTATGCCAATCCACCAAAACCATCTCAGGGGGAAGTCCGTTATTATATACGTAGGTTACGTTATAGGTAAATGATTCCACGCGGTACACGTCGCGCGTGTCGGTGACTCCCGAATATTCAACGCTGACTACGCAGAAGTTATCGCGCGCGCTGTCTGATATTTCCGCCGAGAGCACGAAGGTAACGTCGGCTGGGATCTCTTCCTTTTTCGACGCCCTATAAGTGCCTACGAGTTTTCCTTTTTCGTCATAAAGATTTATAATGGCAGAAACCTCGT
Source organism: Eubacteriales bacterium (assembly GCA_045660295.1). Classification (GTDB taxonomy): domain Bacteria; phylum Bacillota; class Clostridia; order Oscillospirales; family CAG-272; genus RGIG8775. The sequence continues at coordinate 93,866 of JAZRDN010000043.1, read as the reverse complement.
CAAGCGAGCTGAGACACGTGCCGTATATCTCAAGAGTATTGGTTGTGAAAAGCGAAAAGCTCGCGCCCGACTCGGTCGGACCTACCGTAACCACGTTGTAACGCTCAAAGGTGAAGAACGTGTCGCTTACGTCGAACATTTTAGGGCCATCCTCAATGTTTTCATCCAACGTTTCAGACGGCGTATCTCCACACCCCGCGAGCACGCAAAGCGCGCACAACACGGCAAGCGCAAGTATAAGCAGTTTTGTTTTTTTCATCGTTCCATCCATATTTTCAAGATTACATAAACATACAAAGCAACAATGGCAGAAAAATAGCGGGAATATAATTCATGAGCTTGATTTTTGTAATACCCATAATATTAAACGCAATTCCTATTATTAAAAGCGAACCGACGGCGGTCATTTCGGTAATAACGTAATCGTTGAGCAACGGTTGTATCCACTGCGCAAGAAGGGTTATGGAGCCTTGATAAACAAGCACCATCACAGACGAAAGCATTACGCCGAAGCCCATTGACGAGGCGAACACCACCGATGAGATACAGTCGAGTATTGATTTTGCGTACTGTGTGGAGTGATCCCCTGTAAGTCCGCTTTCAAGCGAGCCTGTAACCGCCATAGCACCTACGCAAAACAGTAGGCTGGCGATCACAAAGCCCTGCGAGATATTGCCAAATATGTTCTTGGTCTTTTTCTCAACAAACTCCCCGAGCTTATTGATCTTACCGTCGAGATCCAAGAGCGTACCTATAAGCGCGCCCAGCGCCATTGATATTATGGTCACAAGGGCATTCTGTCCTTTAATCGCCCCTTGAATTCCTATGAGGAGCGTACACAAGCCAACACCTATCATCATAGCATTTGACAGTGTCTCGCCGATTTCCGACTTCACCTCGCCATCCGCGTTCTTGCGCGAAAGCGCAAAGGTATGTATGAGCAATCCGACAAAAGAACCGCCGATTATCGCAAGCGCATTGACGATAGCTCCCCAAAGGCTGAAATTTTCCATTTTTATTTCCCTGCTAACTTTCCGAGGATTATTTATTCAACACCCAAAGAATTCGGGCAAGAGACGAGGTGGTCTTTGCCCGAAGTTCGTTTAATTATTTCTTAAAAGCGCCCCAAAGATTATTGAAGTCGATATTTCCGGCGTCAACCGTCTTTTTAACAGTCTGAGCGGGCTTGGGTTCTTCAACAGGCTCGGGAATCTCCTCAACCGCAAGCGGTTCGGGCTCACTTATCTCCTCAACCTCAACAACGGGAGCTGTAACAGGAGCTGTCTCAACATGCTCAACCACAGGCTGCTGAACGGGAGTAATAGGCTCATAAGCCGCCTGATTCTTGTAATAAGGATCATCGGGCTTTCTGGAGAAGCCTGTCGCGATAATAGTGATCTTCATCTCATCGTCAAGGTTAGGATCAAACGCAACACCCCAGATAACGTTTGCGTCGGGGCTTGCTTCGTCAGCTACCATTGTGGACGCAAGGTCGATATCCTCAAGCTGGATATCAGGCGAAGCGGTGATGTTGATAAGAATACCCGTAGCGCCCTTGATAGATGTCTCAAGAAGCGGGCTGGAGATAGCCATACGAGCCGCGTTCTCAGCCTTATCCTTACCCTTAGCGGAGCCGACACCCATGTGAGCGTAGCCCGCGTCCTTCATAACCGCGGTAACATCGGCAAAGTCAAGGTTTATGTATGCGGTACCGTTGATAAGTTCGGAGATACTCTGAACACCGCGACGAAGAACGTCATCGGCGATCTCGAAAGCGTTGGCAAGAGTTATGCGGGTGTCAGATACCTGCTTAAGTCTCTCGTTGGGAATAACCACGATAGCGTCAACGTACTTTCTGAGCTCCTCAATACCCTTATCGGCCTGTACCATTCTTCTCTTACCCTCAAAGCCGAAGGGCTTTGTAACGATAGCGACCGTAAGTATACCCATATCCTTGGAAACGCGCGCAACAACGGGAGCGGCACCTGTACCTGTTCCACCGCCCATACCCGCGGTAATGAACGCCATATCAGCGCCCACGAGCATTTCCTTGATTTCTTCTATTGATTCTTCAGCCGCACGCTGTCCGATCTCGGGATTAGCGCCTGCTCCGAAGCCCTTTGTAATCTTTTCTCCGATTGCGATCTGGTGAGCCGCAGAGGACTGGTTAAGAACCTGAACGTCGGTATTTACCGCGATAAACTCCACGCCCTGCACCTTGGATGCTATCATTCTCTCAACGGCGTTGTTTCCGCCTCCGCCGACACCGATAACCTTAATATTAACTCCGCTTGTGAAGCTGTTGTCGAATTCAGCAATCATGTAAACTTCCTCCAATCATTTATTTCAACATTTGCTATATTTGCTACATGTATACCACTATATATAATATAATAATATATTTTTCGGATTTTTGCAATAGTTTTTTGAAAATTTTTATAGGAAATTCACATCTTTTTTTTAAAAAACGCAAAATTCCGCTGTTTTTCGGAATCCTGCGTTCTTTTTGGGGTTATTTTCCGCTTTTTTTGCTCTCTATAAGCGCCATTATCTCATTGAAGATAAGCTTATTTGCATCGAGTCTGGCGAACTGCTTTATGTTCTTTTCAAGCGCGCTTCTCTTTTCGCCGTTACCAAGCAACGAGTCAAGCTCTTCCCAGAGCGAGTCGGCGGTGACGTTCTTTTCCTCCATGAGGATCGCCGCATCGGCGTCAGCAAGCACCTTGGCGTTTTTATACTGGTGATTGTCGACTACGTTGGGAGACGGAATAATAATAGCCGTCTTTCCCATCATGGAAAGCTCCGAGACCGTCATAGCGCCCGCACGGCAGATTACCACGTCTGCCGCCGCCATTTTTGTGTGCATATCGTAGATATACTCGGCAAGCTCGGCGTTCGCAAGCTTATCCGCCCCAAGAGCCTTATATCGCTCAAGGCTTTCGGCGTAATTTCTCGCGCCCGTGGCGTGGAGAAGTCTTACGTTCTTGTTTTCGCCAAGATATTTACTCATAAGTTCGACAACCACCCGGTTGAGATATTCCGCGCCGCCGCTTCCGCCGTAGGAGAGAACAAAGCGCTCGTTTTCACCTATTCCCATCTGCGCTCTTGCAGCATTTTTATCCATGTTTTCAAATGCGGTTCTCAAGGGATTTCCAACCTGCTCAACCTTGTCTTTTCTTGTAAGAAAGTCTGCGGTCCTCTCAAAGTTGACGAAAATTTTATCAACACTTTTTTGCAGCATCTTAACCGCCATTCCGGGAATAGCGTTCGACTCGTGTACAGCACAAGGAACCTTCATCATAGCCGCCGCACGAAGAATCGGCCAACAGGCGTATCCGCCCGTACCTATCACCACGTCGGGCTTGAAGTCCTTAATAATTTTCTTCGCCAAAAAGGGCGATATCTGCGACATGATAATAGCCTTTATATTGGCAGGCGAAAGCGAGCGCCGTATTCCCTCGGACTTAACAAATTTTATCTCGTAGCCCTCGTGTGGAACAAGTCTGCTCTCTTGCCCTTTTTTAGTACCGACGAAAAGTATCTCGGCGTCGGGGATATTTTCTTTTATGGTATTGGCGATGGCAATAGCAGGATTTATGTGTCCGCCTGTGCCGCCGCAGGTCATTATAACTCTCATTTTGATGTCCTTTCTTTACTTCTTTATTCTGCTGTAGCGTGATATATTAAGCAATATTCCCATCTCGAATATCTGCAACGCAAGCGACGTGCCCCCCGAGCTGAAAAAAGGAAGCGATATTCCCGTATTCGGCATTGAGTTGGTAACCACGGCTACATTAAGCGCCGCTTGAAGTCCTACCTTTACCACCAGACCCATAACCACCAGCGCGCCAAATTTATCGGGAACGTGCATGGCTATTTTCATTCCTCTGAAAACCAGCAAGCCAAAAAGCAAGATAACCGCCAACGCGCCGAGAAAGCCCAGCTCCTCACATATGACCGTAAAAACGAAATCGTTTTGTGGCTGTGACACGTAGCCGAATTTTTGCAAACTGTTAAAAAGCCCACGACCGAAAAATCCGCCCGAGCCTATGGCGTAAAGCCCCTGAAGCGTTTGCCATGCCTCGCCAAGTGGGTCAACCGTGTCGATATTCAGCCACGTATTAACTCGTGTCTGAGCGTAATCGGAGACCAGTATCAGCCCCGTTCCCGCGAGTGCCACCACACCGCCGAGCATAAAAATGTATTTCATTCTCGTGCCGCCGACCGTCATGACGCACGCGCCCAGCATAGCAATTATCATCAAGCCCGATATATGCTTTTCAAGGGCGACCAGCGCGCAAACAAGCCCTATGATACCGCCGGGCAAAAGCACTCCGCATTTGAAGCTACCGCCGTTTTTCTCAAGCGAGCAGACCTCGGCGCTATGGTCGGAAAGATAACGCGCCAGCATAAGCACCACCGCCATTTTGGCTATTTCCGACGGTTGAACTGTAAGAGGGCCTATCCTTATCCAGCGTTGAGCACCGCCGCCCACGGTTCCGATAACCAAAACAAGGGCCAGCATTCCGAGCGTGGCTATATACGCTATCTTGGCAAAATGATACCAAAAGGACAGTGTTGCCTTTTTCACGAACACCGCCGACACGGCTATGCTCAAGAGTGCGAAGGCAATATATCTCACAAGGAAATAAGTGCGGTCATTATACATTTGCTCGGCATAGACACAGCTTGCGCTGTAATTCATCAACATTCCGAACAATATCAATATTAAGCAATAAATCGCAAACTTAACGTCTATCTTGCCGCGAGGGTCGTCGGGCGATTTTATATTTTTATCATCATGGAAAATACTGTTTTTTTTGACAAATTGATTTAATGTTCCTTTTCTTTTGACATCAGATACTTTTTCTGTTTCCTGTACCCGATGAAAAAGCAATTACTATACCTCCCACGATCAGATAGCGAACCAAGCCGCCACGCAACACAGTGCCGTTACAGTCGAAAAGACCGCAACGATCTTATTTTCGCTCCAGCCGCACTGTTCGAAATGGTGGTGAATGGGAGCCATTTTAAAGAGTCTCTTTTTTCTGCCCGACAGAATAAAAACGTATCTTTGAAGTGCGGAAGAAGCAAACTCAAGAATGTAGACAAGTCCGCATATAACCACTACAAACGGCTCGTTTATGGCGAAGGCGATGCCTGTAATAATACCGCCGATATAAAGCGAGCCTGTATCCCCCATAAACACTCTTGCGGGGTGGAAATTATAAACGAGGAAGCCAAGCATTCCGCCGATAAGAAGCGCGCTGACAAGCTCCGCGGGGCGGTTGCCGAGATAAAAGGCGCAAACGGCGAAAAAGCAACCGACAACAAATGTCACGGTACTTGCCAAACCGTCTATACCGTCGGTAATATTGGTGCTGTTGACCATTCCCCAGATGAGAGCAAGCGCAAGCACGTAATAAACTATTCCAAGTTCAAGCTCTATATCGGTAAAAGGTATCTCGAGCCTTGTGTCAATAAGTCCCGACACTCTCATAACGAAAAGATACACGCCGCCTGCGGCAAGCTGCAGAAAGCTTTTTTGAAGCTCGCCAAGTCCGTCATTATTCTTTTTGACCAGCTTTTGATAATCATCTATAAAGCCTATAAGGGCGTTGAGAACACCGAGAAGCATTATAGCCGCCACGGGAAGCGCGCCGTCGGGGTCTATCAGAAGCGCCACCGCCGCCACTGCTGTCATTGCCAGAATAAAGCTTATTCCTCCCATAGTGGGAGTTCCCTCCTTGGATTTATGCCATCTTGGTCCTATGTCTTTTATATACTGCCCCATTTTTCGGCTTTTGAGAATGGGAATTATAAAGCGTGAAAGCACTGCGGTAAGCACGAAGGAAGCAACAAGCGCGATTATAAATTCTGTTATCATTTCTATCCCTTTATGACCTTTATGTCAATTTCCTTTACAAAGTTTTTCTTTAGGTCGCCTCTAAAAGCTCACGCGAGGCGAACGGCAAGCGAATTTTTGTGACGAACGACGAAAAAAGCACCGCCGATTCGTCCGTCATTGAGTTTTTAGAGGTGATCTTTAATATATCTCACGATACGCTCCGCGCCTATGGCACGGCTTGCCTTTACAAGCAAGATATCTCCGTCCTTGAGAATACCGAGCAGACTGTCGCCTATAAGCTCGCAGTTGTTATAGTCCGCGGTGATATAGACGTTCTTTTCGGAAAGTCCGCCCTCAAGCGCTCCGAAGGCGATATCTCGTGCCAGCGTTCCCATGGTCATAAGCACCTTTCCGCCCACCTCTGCGTAATAGCGCCCCACGCCCCTGTGAAACTCCTTACTGTTGTCACCAAGCTCTCTCATGTCACCGAGAAGCGCGGTCATGCGCGAGCCCTTTTTGCTTTTTGAAAGAGTTTTCAGAACGTCCATGGCGGCGCGCATAGATTCGGGGCTGGCATTATAACAGTCCTCAATTATTGTTATTCCGCCGACCTCGTATATATTCTGCCTCATAGCCGTATTTTCAAAATTTTTGAGTCCCGAAATAATATTCTCGGCATCCATTCCAAGCTCACGCCCCACCGCAAAAGCGAACAAGGCGGCGTAGATGAACTGCTTGCCGATAACGCCTATTTCAACGTGTGGATAGGTTTCATCGCCGCAGATTATATCGAATACGCTTCCTTCGTCGCAGTATCTGAGATTAACGGCTCTTATATCACAGTCTTGGTTTTCAACGCCGACGAGAATCTTTTTGACACTACCCACGTCAGCATTCAGCAGAAGCGGCTCGTCGCCGTTTATAACCAGCGCGCCGCCATCGGGCATACCGCTGATGATCTCAAGCTTTGCCTTGCAGATATTCTCACGTGTACCGAGTATCTCCAGATGTGACGTACCTATATTGGTAACGCAGGCTATACTCGGCTTTGCCACGTTTGACATAAGCTCTATCTCGCCAAATCCGCTCATACCCATTTCAATAACCGACGCGTTAAAGGAAGCATCGGCTTCGAGCATGCTCATTGGCATACCTACGGTACTGTTATGGTTTGCCTTGGTCTTGTGAACGCTGAATGCGTTTTTCACTACCGCATATATAAACTCTTTGGTAGTAGTCTTGCCGACGCTGCCTGTAACAGCAATATTTTTCATATCAAGAGTCGCAAGATAGCCCTCTGAAATTTTAGCCAGTGCCTCTATACTGTCATCGACAACAATAGCCGAAAATTCAAGCCCGCTGTCCAAAAGCGCCTCGGGCACTCGTTGGCAAAGAAAATATTTGCAACCGTTTTTGGCGGCGGAAAGCATGTAGTCGTGTCCGTCCACACGCTCGCCCACGCTTACAACAAAGAGCGTTTTTTCGTCGGCTTCTCTTGAGTCGGTGCAAACAAACTCTACAACGCCGTCAGCTTTTCCAACCGCTTTTCCGCCGCAAAGCGAGCAGAAATACTGAGCGGTAGCATTTTTCAAACCAAGCCTTATTTTCATATCCGCAACCCTTCCTTTGTATTATTTTAGCTTTTTTCCGAATAATATTTACGCGCCGCCTCCGCGGCTATCTTTTTTTCACTGAACGGACGCTTGCCGTCCTTGTCTATCTCGTATTCCTCGTGTCCCTTGCCCGCGAATATTATTATATCTCCGCGCTTGGCTTCTCTTATAGCAAATTCAATTGCCTCGGCACGGTTTTCTATAACAATATGCTCGGCGTTTCCGAGCCCCGCCACGATCTCGGCGATAATATCCGCAGACTTTTCGCTTCGGCTGTTATCCGAGGTCACTATCGTTAGATCGGCGTACCGCGCTGCTATCTCACCCATTTTTCGGCGTTTACTTTTATCTCTGTCGCCGCCACAACCGAAAAGCAGAACAATACGCTCATCACATTTTCTTATTCCGCACAGCGTTTCAAGCAGATTATAAAGCGCATCGGGTGTATGCGCGTAATCTATAAACACCGAATAATCGGTAATCGCGCCCAGTCTCACTCTTTCAAGTCTGCCCTCAACACCGCTCATAGCCGACAAAGCGCACATAATATCAGGCGGAGAAACACCCAATGCGGTAGCGCACGCCGCCGCCTCAAGCGTATTCATCACGTTAAATCTGCCTATAAGCGGGGTTCTTATCAAAAACTGTTTGGTAGGCGAGACGAATCTGTATTCGTTGCCGCCCACACCCATATCGTTTATATCGCTTGCGAAAAAGTCGCAGCATTTCCGTGTAATACTGCATCCCCACGCATCCTTGCCGCAGGAGCGAAAAAGTCTTTTGCCGTAAGGGTCGTCGGTATTTATTATTTTATTTTTAGCCTTTTCAAAAAGCCTCGATTTGGCTTTGAAATAATCCTCCATATTCTTATGGAAGTCCATATGCTCCGGAGTAAGATTGGTAAATACTGCCGCCTCAAATTCAAGCCCATCCAGCTTATCAAGCGCCAGCGCGTGGGAGCTTGCCTCCATAAAAACATATTCAACACCGTCATCTGCCATGACCGAAAGAAGTCTGAAAAGCTCCTCGGGGTCGGGGGTAGTCATATTGGCAAGCGGATTTCCGCCAAGGCTTTCAAGCCTCCGCTCGCCCGAGTAACATTTTACTGTGCCTATGAGTCCGGTTTTAAACATTGCCGCGTCGAATATAGCTTTAAGCATATGTGTCACCGAGGTCTTTCCGTTAGTCCCCGTGACCGCCACCAGCTTTAGCCTCCTTGTGGGATATCCGTACCATGCGTTGTAAAGCAACGGCAATATTCTTCGCGCGTTTTCCGTATAGATAACGGGAATTTTTACGTCCACCTGGCGCTCGGCTATGACAGCCGCCGCTCCGCGTTCCTCAGCCTCGCGGACATATTCGTGTCCATCCTTATGAAGACCTTTTACGCAAACGAAAAGGTCACCCTTTTCGACTTTTTCCGAATTGCTTTTTATCTCATTTATTTCTGTAACACCCGCAAGGCCGCAGGAAAGTCCCGCCGCCACGCAAAGATCATGTAATTTCATAACGCCACCTCAAAAAGTATTGAGGGCATATCAATCGGCGTCCTTGCTTCTCATTTCTACTGTCACAACGCTTCCTATAGGTGCTTGCGTGCCCGCCGCAACCGATTGCGACACGGCCACCGCTCCGCCAATGCTCTGCGTTGCGCCCTTAAGATTTATATTAAAGCCCGCGTTTGTTATAATTTCGCTTGCCTCGGAAATGCTTTTTCCGATAACGTCGGGAATTTTGCTGACGTTTTCCGTAGAGTCACCCGTATAAAAAACTATTCGTCCGTCGCAGGAATACAGGCTTCCCGACTTTGGTGTCTGTGTACTTACGTACGCTCCGCCGCCGACGACTTCAACTTCAAGCCCTCTGCTTTCAGCATATGCGCGCGCGCTCGCAACAGGAAGTCCCACATAATCGGGAATTTGCTTATCGAGCAAACTTTTTTCTTCTTCGGTATATATCGGCTCTACACCAAGGTAAGGCAGAACCGTTTCAAGTGTTTTGGCTATATAGGGCGCCGCCACGGTGCTTCCGTAAAGAACACCCTTGGTAGGCTCGTCAACCATGATTATTATTGCCACCTTTGGGTCATCGGCAGGCGCAAAGGCAACGCAGGAGCAGATATACATTTCCTCGCCCGTGGTGGTCTCTCCTTTTTTCTCCGACGTTCCTGTTTTAGCCGCCACTCGGTAGCCCGCCACGTAAGCATTCTTAGCTCCGCCGACACCCGCAACGCCGTCCGCCAATATCTGTGAGATATGCTTAGCGCTTGCTTCGCTCATTACTCGGCGTTTGGTCTCTGTTTCGTGCTCGTAAACGATATTGCCCTCGCCGTCGCTCATGCTTTGCACAAGATACGGCGTTACAAGCTCGCCGCCGTTGGCAACCGCCGAAATAGCCGATATGTGCTGTATGGCGGTGACGGTAAAGTTTTGCCCAAAAGCATATATAGCCAAGTCAAGCTCGGACATTTTGGGGCTTATAACGCCCATACCCTCACCGGGAAGGTCGATGCCCGTCTTTTCTCGATACCCGAAGAGCTTGAAATAATCCATAAATTTTTCGCATCCAAGCTGCGCGCCTATTGACATAAACCAGACGTTACAGGAATGCTGAACGCCCTCGGCAAAGGTCAGGCTTCCGTGTCCTCGGCGCTGATGGCAGTGTATGCCTCTGCCAAGAACGGTTTTGACACCTCCGCAAAAGACGTTACCCTTAAGTATGGGCAGGCTTTCCTCAAGCGCCATTGACGACGTAATTATCTTGAAGGTAGAGCCCGGGATATAGGTTTCGGTCAGTGCTTTATTCGACCACGCTTCAAGCAGATATTTGCGTGACAGTGCCGAATATCCGTCGCTTCCGGCTACAAGCCCGCTGCTCACCAGCTTCTCGTTATAATAATCAACGAGAGTCCATGGGTCGTTAAGGTCAAATTCGGGATAAACAGACAGCGCAAGCACCGCGCCGGTCTCCACGTCCATTATCATTCCGCAGGCTCTGTTAAGCGCCCCTGAGTCAATCACAGCGCATTCAAGCTGTTCCTCAAGCGCCGCCTGAACGTATGCGTCAATAGTGGTAGTAAGGCTATATCCGTCCTCAGCCTGAACGTATGTATTATACTGATTCGGAAGCTCGTTTCCGCGAGAGTCGCGCGCCGTTATATAATAGCCGTTGCTTCCGCTTATATCCTCGTTATACTGATATTCAAGTCCGTAAAGCCCCACGCCGTCCGCACCTGTAAAGCCAAGCACGTGGGAGGCGAGGCGACCGTAGGGATAATATCTGACACTTGAAGCCTCGAGAAAAACAAGATGCTCAAGGCGTTCCTCTATTATCAGCCGTCTTATTTTCGCCGCGGTCTCCTCATCTACGTTGCGAGACACCGTTTCATCAAGTCTTCCGCTTTTTTGCGTCTTTTGAAAGACAGCATCATAGCTCATGCCGAGAATTTCCGAAAGCTTACTCGCGATATTCTCGGATATTGAGGCGGTAGCCTTTTTGTCAAGCGCTTTCTGTGCCGACGATATAGCCGACGGAGAAACAAAGACGCGGTATGTAGTTTTATTCGTGGCAAGAAGTCTTCCGCTCGAATCGTATATTTCACCGCGGTTGGCTATCGACGGCGATTTAGTCGTAAGCTGTTCTACAACCTTATCGCGGTATTTTTCATATCCGTAGGTCTGAAGCAAAAGTATTCTGCCGCCAAGCACGGCAAAAACCGTAACTATTGCCAGCGCCACCGCCAAGGCGCGCCGCATAAATCCTGTATCAACGTTACCAAGCATTGCAAGTCTCCCTCTTTTTGTTTTGGGTGACAAACAAATTCAATAAAAAATGAACGGCAGCGAACGGACTTATGAGCATATGGGCCGCTGCTCAAAAATCCGCTGCCCTCGCTATCCTGTTCGGATAACTCACGGGCTTCGCTTCATTGCCGTTCTTTAAGATTTTGCTTTTTATCAAATTTGGCTTTGTCGATACTATTTTATTCGATATTGAATTTTTTATTCCAACGTACTCAACAAATTTGCGCGCGCTTCCTCATCGGACTGCTCCACAGGCTCAACAATACGCATGTTCTCCATGGGACCTGCTCCGCCTGCCGCAGAATTGTCATCGGTAGCGAACGCCATTACTCCGCCAAGGGCGGCAGTACAGCAAAGCGCTATTGCCGCAACACTTGCCACAGCTCGTCCTCTTGCGGTCGCAAGCTTTTCAAAGAAAGCGTCAAGCTTTCCACTTTCTATCTTAACGCTCGGCTTCTGCTCGGGCATGCTTTTGACCGCGGGTCTTGCCGACCTTGTCACGGGCGCGCTCTTTGCGCTTGCCGCAGGAGTTACACGCTTTTTCTTAGCGTTTGCCTTTGCGTTAAGCCTGTTTATCTGCTCAACCTTTTTGACGTTTACACAAACACGGGGGGTATCGGCAGACTTTTTCTCAGCGGGTGCTACGTTGTTTACGTTCATTGCGCCAAATGTATCACGGCACTGCGTGAAATACGCAACGTAATCCTCAGTGGTCATATACTTGACTCCGCCCGCGTTTCCGCTCTTATACATCGACATTCCGCCGATTGCTTTGGCGTCGCTATACGCCTCGGGAGCTATTGCGTAAGCTCTCGCTCCGTTGCGCTCCTGCTCTATTGCGTCAGCATTCGAATAAGCCGCCGCTCTCTCGGCATGTCTGCGTCTGAGTCTCTTTTCGAGCATCAAAAAATTTTCATCTACGACTATATTGGGGCTATTCTCTTGCATAGCCATTATCCGAATGCCTCCTTTTTTATTTTTATTGATTTTCTAAAATTCAGATCTTTTCAGCCACTCTGAGCTTTGCGCTGTGAGAGCGCGAATTTTCTTCAAGCTCCTCTGTGCTCGGCAGAATGGGCTTATTGTTTACAAGCCTTAATCTCGGCTTGTTTCCGCACACGCATATGGGAAAATCCTTGGGGCATGTGCAACCCTTGGTCATTTGTGCAAACTCTTGCTTGACGATTCTGTCCTCAAGAGAGTGGAAAGTAATGATGGCGATCCTCCCGCCTCCATTCAACAGTTCTACTGCGGAACGGATGGCGGGAGCTATAACAGAAAGCTCCTTGTTCACTTCAATGCGGATTGCCTGGAATGTACGCTTCGCAGGGTGCGACCCACCTTCTCGCATCGCTGCGGGCATCGCATTTTTTACGACTTGAACAAGTTCGCCCGTCGTATTTATGGGTGATTGTGTTCTGGCAAATACTATCTTAGAGGCGATCTTGCCAGCAAATCGATCCTCTCCGTACTCATATATTATTCTCTTTAATTCTGCTTCGGGATACTCGTTTACAACGTTCCATGCGCTGAGCGCCGAACGCTTGTCCATTCTCATGTCGAGGGGAGCGTCAGCCATATAGCTGAAACCGCGTGACGCTTCATTTATCTGGTATGAGCTTACGCCTATATCCAAAAGCAGTCCGTCTATTCTGTCAACTCCAAGCTCACGGCACACGTCGGCAAGATTTGAAAAGTTATTTCTTACTATTCTCACCTTATCTCCGTACACCGAAAGTCTTTCGCTCGCCACCTTGATCGCATCCTCGTCCTGATCGATAGCGATAAGCATTCCGTTATCGCCAAGACGCTTCGCTATCTCGCCCGAATGACCTGCTCCACCGAGTGTGCCGTCTACGTATATTCCGTCGGGCTTTATGTTAAGCGCTTCGATACATTCGTCAAGAAGTACCGATTTATGAGAAAAATTTATCTCGTTGCTCATAGTCTCTTATCTTTTCAAGGAGAAAAGCTGATAGAGTTCTTCTCCGTCATCTTCTTCCTCAGCCGCGTTCATAAGAGCGTTGCGCTCCTCAGACCAGATCTCAGCGAAATTACCGCCGCCGACCACTACCGCGTTTTTGGTTATTCCCGCGTATTTCATAAGCGTGGGGGTAAGAACTATTCTTCCCTGCGAGTCGGGGGTTACCTGACAAGCGGTCTTATTGAACTTTACCAACCATCTTTCAGCCTCAAAGGGGTGAAGATCCTGGAAAGGCGCAAGGTATTTTTCCCACTCGAAGCAGGACATCATTCTTATACACTTTTCACTCGCGCTTTTCGCAATAACGAAAGTCTCGCCAAGCTCTTCACGAAACTTTGCGGGTACAAACATTCTGTTTTTGCTGTCAACCGTGTGTTTATATTCACCTTGAAGCATCAGCTCGGCTCCTTTCGTTGTGTTTTTTGTTCCGTTTGGGTGATATCCGTGTGGTTACGTTCCGAAAAACAGCGGCGTTTCGGTGAAATCTTCCACCACTTGGCATTTTATCACACCACTTTCCACCACTTGGATTGTTCAATCCACCACAATCCCCCACATCGGTGTTATTATTATAACCTATTATAATCGAGTTGTAAAGGGGTAGGAGAAAAATTTTTTAGATTTTTTTCAATTTTTTTTGTTTTTTTCGCATACTTGAGAGGTTATTTTACATATATTACCTTTATACTCTTTTTTTTACATTTCTTCAATAAAAAGATAGGCTGTTGCGACACGCAACAGCCTAAAACGGTAAAAACCTATATGTTTTTTGTGGCAAATTATCGAATTTTTCAGCTCTGCCAAAGCCGACCTTGATAAGTATCGCAGTCAAAAAGCATTTTGTCGATATCGTTAATAACCGACACCTTACGTCTGCTCCACTCCGGTGCGAGCAGGTCGTCCGCCATACCGTCTCCTGTAAGTCGGGCAACCACGGTTTCGGGGGGCAAAAGCTCAAGCGCCCTCACCACAAGCCCTATATACCGTTCCCTTTCAAGGGGGTGATAGCCGCCGCTTTGATATATTTCACCCAAACGGCTTGACTTAAGCACATGAAGCAAATGTATCTTTATCTGCTCAGGGCGAAGGGCGGCGACCGCCTTTACCGAGTCAAGCATCATTTCGTCACTCTCCTCGGGAAGTCCGAAAATGAGGTGAACACAGATATTTATTTTTTTACTCACTCGTCGAAGCTTATTATAACCCTCAACAAATTCGGCGTAAGTATGTCCGCGGTTGATAAGCTGGGCGGTCTTATCGTGAACACTTTGAAGCCCCAACTCCACAGTAAGCACAGTGCGCTCGGCAAGCTCGGAAAGATACCGGACCGTATCGTCCTCAAGGCAATCGGCGCGGGTGGCTATATTCATCCCCACCACTCCGTCAAGCGAGGCGGCTTCCTCGAACTTTTCACGAAGCACCGCAAGCGGAGCGTAGGTATTTGTATGCGCTTGAAAATAGGGTATGCACCTCTCTACCGACCATTTTGACGACAGCTTTTCGCGGGTCAGCCGATATTGCTCGCTCACAGAAAGCGACGCGCTCTCGGCAAAGTCTCCGCTTCCGCGCGAGGAGCAGTAAATACAACCGCCCACTCCGCATCTGCCGTCGATATTGGGACAGGTAAAGCCACCGTCAATAGGTATCTTGGCACATTTTCCGCCGAACGCTTGCTTGAGATAATAATCGTAGGTGTGATACCTTTTATTTGAATCGCTGTAAGCAAACGGATTGGTATTTCTCTGTGTTGTTTTCATCTTTTCTCCAAAAAAGTCCAAAGGCGACCTTTGGACTTTTTACTATATATAGTATATTTATACGTTCTTTTCGCTTATCAGCTTTTCAACCGCCGCAAGCTTAACGCAAAGAGTGAACACGTTCATCGCCACCATAAGATCCTCATCCGAGGGATAAGTGGGGGCAATTCTGATATTTCTGTCTCTAAGGTCGTTTCCGTAGGGATAGGTTGCGCCCGCGGTAGTAAGCGTTATTCCCACCTCGCTCGCAAGACTGAAGGCGCGCTTAGCGCATCCGTCCATGGTGTAAAGGCTAATGAAATATCCGCCAAGGGGCTTTGTCCAGGTCGCCGCGCCTGTGTCTCCAAGCTCTTTTTCAAGCAACTCAAGAACCATATCAAACTTAGGTCTGATAAGCTCCGCCAGCTTCATCATATGATTTTTGATGTTTTCGGCGTTTCCGAAATATTTTACGTGGCGTATCTGATTTATCTTATCGTAGCCGATAGTCTGCACGCCCATGATCTTCTTATTGAAGTTCATGTTGCGCTCGGAAGCGGCGAAAATCGCTACTCCCGCACCGGGGTAGGATATTTTAGAGGTGGACGAGAAATAATAAACTCTATCCTCTGTTCCGTATTTCTCGCAAAGAGCAAAGATATCAGCGAGCTTATCGCTCTTGTCGGGATAAAGGTCGTGAATAACGTAAGCGTTATCCCAAAAGATTCTGAAATCCTTTGCGGCGGTCTTCATTTTAGCAAGGCGCTTTACCGTAGCATCCGAGTAGGTTATTCCGTCGGGATTTGAATATTTGGGACAGCACCAGATACCCTTTATGGCAGCATCCTTAGCGCAAAGCGCCTCTACCGCATCCATATCGGGACCGGTGGGAGTCATATCAACGGTTATCATCTCAATACCCAGTGACTGGCAAATAGCAAAATGGCGGTCATATCCGGGCGCGGGGCAAAGAAACTTTATCTTGCGTTCCTTTATCCAAGGGCGCTCACCCGAGCAAACGCCGTAAAGAAGCGCGCGCGCAACCGCGTCGTACATAAGATTAAGGGAGGAGTTACCGCCCACGAAAATCATTTTTTCGGGAATCTCCAAAAGCTCCGAAAACAGCTTTTTCGCTTCGGGAATACCGTCAAGCAGACCGTAGTTACGGTAGTCAACTCCGCTTTCCGAATAACAATCCTCATTGGAAATGCAGTGAAGCATATCCGACATGATATCAAGCTGCTTACTTCCGGGCTTTCCGCGCGAAAGATCCAGCGAAAGATTCATCGCCTTATATTTCTTGTATTCACTTATCAAATTTTCCTTCAATTCGAACAGTTCAGCTCTGTTCAACTCTGTGTACTGCATCAAAATCTCCTTAAGGGTTAGGCACACCTTAAAGCCAATTACACGAAAAATCGGCAAAAGAGGTCTCAAGGTGCTCCGTTTCATTATACCTACATATTATAGCACAGCGTTTCCAAAAAAGCAAGATGTATTTTGAATTTTTGCAAAAAATATTTAAAAAGTCACATTTTAGGCTTCATTTGCAAGTAGTTTTGCAAGTTTTTGTTATTTTCTTGCAAAAATCCTGCATTTCACTCTATATTTTCCCAAAAGCGTCTGATTATTTCGGCAAGCGAGGAAGCGTCACCCGCATATTTCAAGTGACTCCAATGCTTGGGAAAGAGCCTTTGATAGGTCGGTTCTCCGTATCGGTCGTCTATAAGAACAACTATTCCCTTATCCTCCTCACGTCGAATAACCCTTCCCGCCGCCTGAAGAACGTTATTCATGCCGGGGTATGTATAGGCGTATTCAAAACCGTTTTCATATCGGTTTTCAAAATAATCACGCATAATATTACGTTCGCTGGAAAAGCCTGGAAGCCCCACCCCAACGATTATACTGCCGATAAGTCTGTTGCCGGGAAGGTCAACGCCCTCGGAAAAGCTGCCGCCCAGAACGCAAAAGCCTATTCTCATTTTATTCTCGTCATCCTTAAATGACATTATAAATTCCTCGTGTTGGGCGCGGCTCATTCCCTTTCGCTGAACAATCGTGCGGACCTTTGGATATTTTTTCACGAATGCCTCGTTCACCTTTTCAAGATAGCCGTAGGACGGAAAATATACTATATAGTTGCCTGCCTTTGGCGAGACCGCCGCCGCAATGCAGGTGGCTATTCTTTTATAGCTCTTTTCTCTGTCCTCAAAGCGTGTGCTCACGGTATCGACCGCAGCCACGCAAAGATTTTCCTGCACGTAAGGAGAGGCAAGCTCGATGCAAAGCGACTTCTTACCGCCGCCCAGCAGATCACAAAAGTATGAAAGAGGCGCGAGAGTAGCCGAAAACATAACGCTGGCTCGTCCGAGCGACAAAATACCGTCAAGAATATCCGACGGGTCTATACAGTTAAGCGAAAGAGTAAGCTCACCGCCGAAAAGCTCAACGTAGGTCATAAACTTATCGTCGTAATAATTCAGTATGCCAACAAACTTACGTACGCTTGAATAGACGTTGTTTATCACGTCATAAAGCTCGCTATCCTTATTATGTTTGAGCCACTTTTCAAGGCTCTCGCCAAACTCCCCGACCGATTCGGCAACAAACTCGGGATTGTTTCGGCTTATATAATACCCCACCTCGTTCCCCAAGGCGTCGGTATGGATATTATCTCGGCAAAGCTCGCGAGCGATTTCAAGGGCAGAAATCATCTTCTCAAACCCCTCGGTCAGAGCCTTGGCAGAGCTTGGAAGAAGCGCGCGAGCGCTCTCTATCTCACTACGCACAAGCGTTACCGAATACATGGTTCTGGCTCTGTCCACAAGGTTATGCGCCTCGTCGATAAGGAACACGTATTCTCCGAAATCCCCCTTGTTATCAAAGTAGCGTTTAATGTGGACGAAGGGGTCAAAGAGATAGTTATAGTCGCAAATTATCAAGTCGCAAAGCTCCGACAGGTCAAGCGAAAGCTCATAAGGGCATATCTCGTGTTTGAGCGCCACCTCGGTAATTATTGAGGAATAAAATCCGTTCTGCTTTGACACAAGCTCCTCTATGGCGGCATCTGCCTTATCCTTATACAGCTTAAGATATGGACAATCGCGCTCATTACAGTATCTTGAGTCACGGCATCCGCCCGCCTTGGCTTTTTCCGAACAGCACATGCTATCCTTTGAGGAAAGCACTATGGTCTTAAGCTTCGCGCCCGCCTCGTAAAGCCTTCCCGCCGCCGCGTATGCCTCTCGCGCGGTATCGGTCTTGGCGGTAAAATAGAAAATTTTATCGCACTGCCCTTTTCCAAAGGCTCTCACCGCAGGATAAAGCGCCGATATGGTCTTTCCTATTCCCGTAGGCGCCTGAGCGAACATTCTGCGTTTTTTACGTATGACCGCGGTCACGCCGCGCATCATTTCATCCTGCCCCTCGCGTATATCTCCGTACGGAAAAGGCAGATTGACCGCCGACGGGCGCACGAAGGTCTCGTGCCTTACCGCATGATTTATCCTCGGCTGAATCTTGGTCAGCAATGCTTTTACGAACAGTTCAAGCTCGGCGGTATATATTTTTTGCTCGTGCGCCTTGAATTCTCCGTTTTCGGAATTCCTTAACACCACTCTCGGATAGATCACGTCGAGTCCGTCACGAAGGCAGACCAGCCACGCGCAGCATTTTATATACGCCCACAACTCGTCACTCGGCTTTTTAGCAAAGGCTTTCGGCGAGACCGCTCTGACAACGTCTACACGAACGCCGTCGCGCCCCTCAAAAATTCCGCCCACCTCGCCCGAGAGCTTTATGCTCTTAGCCAAGAAGCAAAATGTCTTGACCACCGAGAGCAAGGGGTTATATCCGTCGCATTTTTCGGTCATTACCGCAACCGCGTCTTTATCTGCGGCACTGCTTGTATATTCGCCGACTCCGCACGACAAAAGGCAAAGCTCTGCCACGGACAGCTCAACGCTTTGGGTCTGGGTATTATATCTCACGGCAAAGCCCCCTTTCTTGTTCTACATATATATAAGTATACCACAGAATATCGAATTCGTCAACGGATATTGAATTTTCCAATATTTTAGGGGTTACATTTTTGAGTGAAATAGATTATAATTATATCAGATACGCATATATCAGACACACAAATTTTACAAGGAGGTAACAATATGGAGCTGATAATGATAAGCTCGAGCAAGCTGAAGATCATGCTTTCGGCAGACGACATGCATAAATACTCACTTGACGCCGATATAGATTACACCGACTCCAAAACCAGAAAGGCTTTCAGAAGCATCCTTGAGGAAGCCAGACAGAAAACAGGCTTTGATGCACAAAGCGAGAAAATTTTTATTCAGCTTTACCCCTCGAAAAAGGGCGGTTGTGAGGTCTACATAACCAAAATAGGCGAGGACTCCGAACCTGAATGCTCGGAGCTTTCACTAAAGCTCTGCGGAGAAAAAAACACTCGCCGAGGATATGAGCGAAGCACCGGCATTATACCCGCCACCAAAAAGCAATCGCCAAAGGAAAGAAAGCGCGCTTACTCCTTTTCCTCGTCCGAGCACATGGTTGCGGTTTGCAGGAGGCTGTTGGCGCAAGGCTGGAAGGGACAAAGCAGCGCGTACAGCGGTGAAGGCAGATTCTATATTATTCTCAAGGACAAAGGCTCTTCTGAGCTGATATTTCTCGACAGACTTTCCTTCATAAGCGAATACGGAGCGTCCGAAAACCACGATACGCTGATGAAATTTTTATGCGAGCACGCAAGCTGCATCTGCAAATCGGGAGCAGTGGAAAAACTGGGAGTGCTTTGACCAAAAACTCGACTTTTTTCGCAAACGGTGTTGAAATTTTTTTCTCCGTGTGTTATAATATTGAACTGTAATCTATTTAACATCGGAGAACTTATGGAAACACTTGAATCTTTATATGAAAGATGTGCGCAATGCCAAGGATGCGCGCTGCACGAAACACGCACGAACTGCGTTTTCGGATACGGAAATCCTAATGCGGAGCTTATGTTCGTAGGAGAGGCTCCGGGTGAACAGGAGGATCTGCAGGGCAAACCCTTCGTTGGACGCGCGGGTCAGCTTCTTGACAAATTCCTCTACGCGGTGGATATAAAACGAGAGGACGTTTATATCGCCAACATACTCAAATGCCGTCCGCCAAAAAATCGCGACCCGCTCCCCGAGGAGGAGGACGCTTGCATTGATTTCCTTCGCGAACAGGTAAAGCTCGTCAAGCCCAAGATAATAGTTTGTCTCGGAAGAATTTCGGCGATGCGCCTTATCAAGCCCGACTTTAAGATAACCAAGGAGCACGGACAGTGGTTTAGGAAGGGGCAGTTCCTCATGTGCGCGGTATATCACCCCGCTCTGCTTCTGCGTGATCCTCGCAAAAAAGAGGATATGCTCGTTGATATGAAGGCTATAAAAGCAAAGCTCGATGAGCTGGCTTAGGAGGCACAAATGAACATACCATTCAACGAATTTCTCACTGTCATCGCCACCATTTTCTTCCTGCTTATAGTAGGATTTATTCTTCGCAAAACACACATTATCGATGACATGGCATCAAACCGTCTCTCACAGCTAATAGTAGGAATTGCTCAGCCCATGCTGATAATCTCATCGCTGACGAGCATGCAATATTCTGTCGAAAACGCCAAGGCGGGATTCAGAATACTTATCGTCGGCGTGGGCTTGCACGTATTCATGGCGGTTTTCGCCTTTTTCGCCTGTTCAAAAATAAAAGACTTCGACCAGAGAAAAATAACCGAATTTTGTACGGTTTTGGGCAACTGCGGGTTTATAGGATTTCCTATTTTCGAGTCGCTTTTCGGGCAGAGAGGACTTTTCCTCGGAGCGTTTTTTATAATCAGCTTCCACTTAACATTATGGACGTGGGGTTTGATGATACTTGCGAGAAAGCGTTCTGACATCAACATTACGTGGAAAAAAGTGTTCATAAACCGTGGAACTGTTCCCTGTGCTATCGGAATAGTGCTATTTCTTTTAAAAAATCCGCTTCCCGAGTTTATCTGTGACGGATGCGAGTACATTGCGGCACTCTGCACGCCTATTTCGATACTTATCACGGGCGCGCTTATTGCCACCAAGCCTCTAACGCAGCTTTTCACGTCTTTGAGGCTTTATTATCTTTCCTTTATGAAGCTTCTCGTGCTCCCCACACTCGTATGCGTGGTAATGTCGCTTTTGAATTTTGACGCCGACACTATAATATTCTGCACGGTAGCGGCTTCCATGCCCTCGGCGGCGGTCGCGACAATGTTTGGAGAGCTTTATTCGATATCGCCATCCTATGCATCGCAAAGCGTTGGTTTCACCACGCTTATGTCGGTGGCGACCATGCCCTGCGTTATGTTGATAGCGCCAAAAATAATCGAATTGATATAATCACAAAAAAGAGCTGACTTTCACCAATCAGCTCTTTCTTTTTTCACATCGACAAATCACCTATTACCGATGTCGCTCTTTTTAACCCTAAAAAGCAACGCCGCCATGCCTTTGGCGGAAAAAGGTATCAATGGATAAAGGTAGCTTCTCTTTCCGTTAACGGTTTTATTGGTGGCTATCAGCGTAACTATAAGCGCAATACCGAAAAGCAGACCGTAAAGGTCGAACAGCGCTATAAGGAAAAGCAAAATTATTCTCATAAACTTGAAAGCGTAACCAAGCTCATAATTTCTCTGCGAAAAATTGGCGATAGACACAAACGCCATATACAAAATCACCTCGGGGATAAGCCAGCCTATCTCAATAGCGAAATCTCCGAGAATTAGTCCGCCCACCACGGAAAGCGAATTTGAAAGCATATCGGGGGTGTTCATTGAAGCCATTCTCAAACCGTCAATAACAAACTCCACGAGCAAAAGTTGGGCTAAAATAGGAATTTTTCCGGTTTCCTCGGGCAGAGAAAACTGAAGCCACGCAGGCACTGATTCGGGATTTTTTGTCATGAGATACCACACAGGAGTCAAAAACATGGTGAGCCACATAATGACCTGTCTGACAAGGCGCAGAAAAGACCCTGTAAGCGGTGGAAAATAATAGTCGTTAGTCTCCTGCATGAACTCAAATATAGTAGTAGGCAGGATCATGACTTCGGGAGAATTGTCTATCAGTATCATAAGACTTCCTTCAAGAAGCTGAGCCGCGGCGGCATCCGGGCGCTCGGTAGTTCTTATTTTCGGGAAAGGGTTATACCAGCGAGTGTGAATAAGGCATTCTGAAAGCGATTGATGCCCCAAGGAAAGCGCTTCGGTTTTTATTTCGGATAGTCTTTTGCTTATATCCTTAACGTAATCGGAATCGGCGCGATCGCCCATGTAGCACAGCACCACGTCGGTTTTCGACACTTCGCCAACAGTAAAATGCTTCATGGTGAGTGAGGTATCTCTTATTCTTCGCCTTATAAGCGCGGTATTGAATATCAGCCCCTCCACAAATCCGTCACGCGAGCCAAGCATTACTCTGTCGTTCTGCGGCTCGCCTATAGAACGCACGGGGTAAGTTCGGGCATCAATAATTATCGCCTTATCCTCAAAGCTGCTGCCTATCACAAGTGCCGTGCCCGAAAGCACCATTTGCACCATGGTGTCAAGCGAGTCACAAAGGTCGGTCTCTACGTAAGCGGCGTAAGACTCAATAAAATCCTTTGCCGCGGTTGCCGATCTGTCGCCGAGTCCTTTAAGAGCAACAAAGCTAAGCATCAGCTTACTCATAACAGCGTCCTTAATAAAGCCGTCAATATAATAAAAGGTAAGCTCGTCCTGCCCCACGTCAAGCGGCTTTTTTATTATATCGAAATTATCGTCAACACGCAATATTCTGTCCAGAGTCTCCACGTTCTGTCTGTAATCGGCGGATAATCTATTCATCTGCTCCTCCAAATTTTTGAGTTTAACTTTAACAATCGATAATAGTTTATCCGCAAAAAGCAAAATTATCCGAAAAGGCGCAAAAAAACAAAGCTGCTTCCCGACCAATTTCGGAAAGCAACCTTGCTATGAATATTATAAAACTAATTACTTAGCTCTTCTTCTGAGAGAAACAAGTGCTGTTGCGCCAACTGCGAGAGCAGCAACCATAGCTACTACAACGTAGATGATAGTTGTGTCCGCTGTGTCCGGAGCGTAGTTGAACTTGATGTAACCGATTTTGTTAACACTCCACTGGTTAGAACCGTTAACGGGGTCAGCGGAAACCATGATACGAGTATCCAATACACCGGTGGAATCGTAGTCGTTGATCATAAGACCAAGGGAAATATACTCACCGATCTCCTTATCGTCCGGAATCTCAATTCTGAACTCACAGTCATAACCCTTATCGGTGTGCTTTGCTGTACCCTGAAGCCAGTTTACGGGGTTGTCAGAACCCTGCTCAGCAGTACCCTGCATTGTTGTACCCTGCTGACCAAGTCTTGCGGAAATGTAACCCTCGTGAGAAACACGGGACTGATAGGGGGTCTCGTCGGCTACGTTAAGGCCTTCGTTTGTCCAGTCAACAAGGATCTCTACACTGTCCTCAGAATATTTGGAGAGAAGCTGGTTCTCAGCCTTTGTGTTAAGTGTGGAATCTGTTACCTCAACGTATACCCAAATGTACTTTGTATCGTATACAACATAAGCAACACCCTCTGCAACGGGATCGCCGTTTTCACGGGGACCAAATTTGCGTGGTTCGCCTTTATTAAAGTCCATAGATTGGTACTTGATCGGAATGGGAGTAGCCGCGTCGTATACAGTCTCCTTATTCGCGTCAAGTCTGATAGACTTTCTCTCAACGTTTGCGATTTCGCCGTAATTGTGATATCCGTCACCAACCATTGCGCTTGTAGCAAGAGCAAATGTAGCAGCAAGCATCATTACAACGAGAACCAAGCTAAAAAACCTTTTCATAATATGTTCTCCTTATCTGTTTTCGTCGGTCACCGCCGACAAGATTGTTTTTCGCAGACACAACGCCAAGCACAGAACGCCCAACATTACGCCCACTTATACACATCGGTATTTTACCACATCCTTGGCTTTTTGTCAATACATTTTAACATTTTCGTCCAAATAAATAAACTGTAACATCAATGTTTGTACAATTTGACAACAGGTGTATGTTAATAAATTCATAACAAGCTGTTGATTTTTGAGCAAAAATATGATATAATGTATATAATTGGGTTCAAAAAACCAATTAATCACGCACATTTCAAGGAGATTTTCAATGAAAAACCTCGAAACAAACACCGTAGAAGCGGCAGAAAACGAGGTCGTTTCCGAGAATGCTTCCGAAGCAAGTAAGAAAAACGACCAAAAATCCACCAAGCCCCGCAAAAGAAGCCGCCTTCGCGGCGACCGTTCCGACGGAAGAAAAATAAAGACCTCCAGCCCCATGCTCAAGGCTATGCCATACATCATGGCAAAGCGAAGCGACGCACTGAACACGTATGCCGACAGCTTTGACGTAACCGAGGTTGATAAATTCTGCCGCAAAAAGGTCAAGGAGGGATATACCAATTTCGGCTTCCTTCACGTTATCCTTGCGGCTTACATAAGAACTGTTTCCCAGCGTCCCGGAATCAACCGCTTTATCAGCGGTCAGAAGCTTTACGCCAGAGACGATGAGATAATCGTTGCCATGACCATAAAGCGCAACATGTCGCTTGAGGCAAACGACACCTGTATAAAGGTACATTTCAAGCCCACCGACACCATTGATGACGTATACAGAAAATTCGACGAGGTGGTGCAGGCAAACAACACAGAGGGAGAGACGAATTCCTTTGACAAGCTCAACAAGCTGCTTTTGCTTATCCCGGGGCTTTTGCTCAGATGGACTGTAAAGCTGCTGTTCTTCCTTGACTATTTCGGCCGGCTTCCCAAAAAGCTGCTTGAATTAAGCCCTTTCCACGGCTCGATGATAATAACCAGCATGGGCTCTCTCGGAATCAAGCCTATTTATCACCACATCTACGATTTCGGAAATCTTCCCATCTTCGTGGCGTACGGATCAAAGCGAAGCGAATATTCGCTTGACAAGGACGGCAACGTAACCAAGCGCAGATATATAGATATAAAGGTAGTAACCGATGAACGAATCTGCGATGGATTTTACTATGCGTCTGCGTTCAAGCTTATGAGACGTTACATCGAACACCCCGAGGTACTTGAAATGCCGCCCGAAACTGTGATACCCGACATTGATTAATTCAAAATAAATTTTAAAATAAAAATTTTTTTGTTTTTTTCGAAAAACCATTGACATCCACTTTGAAATGTGGTATCATTATGGTGTAAATTGTTTGTATTTTATTTAGGAGGCTGATATAGCGATGAAAAAGTATGTATCCCCCGAGGCAATTAAAGTAAATTTTGGCGTTAACGATATCTGTGCTACGAGCGGTATGCTCCAGAACACAGACTGGGATAGCACCAAAGGTTGGGGTGCTGACGGTGTTATGTCTATCACCTGGGAGCAACTTATCGGCGGTAACAACCAGTAATCAACGTTTAATTGTCACAAAAAGCGAAGCGCGGAGCGCTTCGCTTTTTTTCGCCGTGAGACGGCGTGCATAAAAGCAACAAGGGCGGAGGTAAACCTCCGCCCTATATTTTTATTTATAATTACATTCCGAGAACAGCCGCGCCGATTATACCCGCGTCATTCTTAAGCTCGGCAATACGAATCTTGGTCTCCTCAACGATACCGCTTCCGTACTGCTGTTCGTGAATCGAGGGATATATCTCATCGATAAGCCACTGACCCTCGTTGGAAACACCGCCGCCCAGCGAAATAACCTCGGGCTGGAAGATGTTTACGATGTTTACAAGACCTGTAACAAGGTAAGCGAGATATGTGTCAACCACCTCTTTACCTGCCGCGTCACCCGCTCTCATAGCGTCAAACGCGGTTCTGCCCGAGATTTTACCCGCATTAGCCACCATTTTAGCCATAAGCGTTTCTCTGCCCTGAGCCTTACATTCCTCGAACTTTTCTTTTGTCATATTAATAAGCGCTGTCGCCGAGGAATAAGCCTCCCAGCAGCCCTTGCGTCCGCAGGAGCACTGGCGTCCGTTGTGTTCGATAACGATATGACCAAGCTCAGCTCCCGCATAGTTGAAGCCGGAATAAACCTTGCCGTCGGTAATGATTCCACCGCCGACTCCCGTGCCGAGCGTTATCATAACAGAGCTCTTAGTTCCCTTTGCAGCGCCTGCGATAGCCTCGCCCCACGCCGCCGCGTTAGCATCGTTCTCAATATAAACCTTTTTACCGCCGAGCTTCTCGGAAAGAAGCTGACCGATAGGGAAATTCTTGAAATTAAGGTTATTGGCGTACTCAACCACGCCTGTGTCGTGGTTAGCGATACCGGGGGTAGCTATACCTACAGACACCACGTCCTTGATATCAACGTTAGCTTCCTTGCAAACATCAAGGCAAAGAGCCGCCATATCGGCTACGATAAACTCAGCCGCGCGCTCTGCGCCTGTGGGAATGCTCTTTTTAGCCACTATTTTGTAATTTTCATCAACAAGTCCTGCGGCGATATTCGTACCGCCCAAGTCAACACCTATTCTGTACATAGTAATTTCTCCTTTTATTTTGGGATTTATTTACACCGCTTTTTATTATACTTTATTTTTTCCGAGGTGTCAAGAGCTTTTATTACAATTCGATACAATTCTTATTATCGTTCATTTTGCAAAAATTCTCTCTTTTTTGTCGATATGTTCGCCAGAGGCGAACTCGATATATTTCTCGCTACGCTCGAAATTCGATATATGCTCATTTTATTCGCATTCGATATGGATACGTGCCACCTCTCGCCCCGCAGGGCATATCGAGTTGCGAAGCAACATATCGAGCCGAAGGCTATATCGAGTGACACGAAATGGCACATATCGATGTTGAAACTATTGTTTGTTGAGACACACGACACTTTCAACGTGCCCTGTTCTTGGGAACATATCTACGGGTGTGACGCGACCGATTGTATATCCCAATTCCTTAAATATAGCGCAGTCGCGTGCGAGGGTATCGGGATCGCAGGAAACGTAGACTATTCTGTCCATTTCGCGTTTTGACAGATAGTGTATAAGCGCAGGGTCAAGTCCCTTTCTGGGCGGGTCAACTATAACGGTTGCATTGGCTATTATTCCGCCCTCACGCTCGGCATTATCAAGCAGCTTTTCGGCATCTCCCGCGTCGCCGCAATAGAACTGCGCGTGCTTTACGCCATTCAAGGCGGCGTTTTCCTTAGCGCAGGCTATTGCCTCGTCCACAATTTCAATACCGACTGTGCGCTCTGCCTCGTCACCGATTGAAATTCCAATCGTACCGATACCGCAATAGAGGTCAAGGAGAGTTTTTATCTCGCCCATTTCGGTCGCCTTTTGCTTGGCGATAGAATAAAGCAGCTCTGTGCCGTCGTGGTTGACCTGATAGAACGCCCCTGCCGATATACGGAAGCGTTTGCCGAGAAGCACGTCCTCTATATAATCTCTACCTCGGACGGTGCGATATTTTTTGCCAAGCACCACGTTGGTATTCTTTTTATTGATATTGACGAGCACGCTTTTGACGTTCGGGAATTTCTCGCAGAGCGAGGCGGAAAACTCCTGCTCCTTGGTCAGATAGTCGCCATTGATAACGAGGCAGACCATGATTTCTTCCGTACTCTTACCCATTCTTATGTACAGATGGCGCAAAAGTCCCGCGCCTGTTTCCTCGTTATAGACACTCCATTTATTCTCGTCCGCAAACTCGCAAACAAAGTCGCATATATCCGAAAAGACCTGCGGTTGAAGTGCACACACGTTACACGGAATAACCTTATGGGTCTTACTCGCGTAAAATCCGACACAGGTCTTACCGCCCGACGTTCCAAAAGGATACTGGGCTTTATTGCGGTAGCCCGACATCTCGCCCGTGCTCATAACGTCATCGACCCTTACCTCGGGAAGCCCCGACTTGCGAAAGGCATTTTCGACGTATTTCTTTTTCATATCAAGCTCATGAGGGTATGTAACATGGCGATAAACGCACCCGCCGCAAGCGTTGGGTGCGTTACAAAATTCACCATCAAGTCTATGCTCTGATGGCGTCACGATATGCTCGAGCTTACCCACCGAGTAGCTTTTATTTACTTTTATTATCTTTGCCTCAACTCTATCGCCGCTTACCGCGCCCTTGACAAAGACGACCATTCCGTCTATTCTGCCCACGCCGCAACCGAGATTGTTTATATCGGTTATATCAAGCGTGACAGTCTGATTTTTACTTAACATAATACTCCTTACCGTTATCGAGGCACAGGCATCCCAGTATTCCGTTCTCCGCCGAGCCGCAATCAAGGAATATAGCACCGTTGCCGTAGTATATCATATCCTTATCGGCATCGGGAAGCTCGCTTGTGTGGATATGTCCCGCGATTATCATTTTATCGTCGTAGTAATCCGCCTCAGGATCAAGTCCCTCATAAATAAAGTCATCGGGGGCAAGGCTATCAAGGTCGAGGTCGGGGGTAAAGTTTTTGATGCCTGCGTGGACGATGACGTAGTCGCGTCCGTTTACACTTATCTCCTCAAAAAGAGCCATATCCGAAAGGTAATCGATCACGCCCTCTCTCATCTCCTCGTCGAGCTTGCGATAGCCCTCAAGAGTATAAGAACCGCCGTCGTGCACCCAATCGTTCATAGCCTTGGCGTACTCGGGGTCGGGCGCTTCTCCGCTTTTGAGCATCTTTTCAAACTTGGTCAGCATTTTAAGCGCCTCAAAATCGTGGTCTCCGACTATGGAATAGACGTTCTCGCGCATGCTTATATCGCAGATAAGCTCCATTCCATCCTCGCCGTAATCCACAAGGTCGCCCGCGATATAAAGCAGGTCCTTATCCGAAAAATTTATCTGTTCAAGCATTTTCTTGAATGCGTAGTAGTTGCCGTGAATATCAGACATTACGTAGGTCATACCGTTTTCTCCTTTTTATTTGTATATGTATTAATTGTTGCCAAATTATTTGCCGATTATTTCGATTCACTAGCCATAAGCTCGGCGCGGTCGGCAAGTCTTTTATTAGCGCCCAGATGTGTGCCAAGCACAAGAAGCCCCGCAAACAAAAGCGCCATCAGAACACCTATCATTATAAGCGTGATCATAGGAATAGCCATCATATGCTCAGCGGTGGTATAGTTATCTCCGAACACCACGAATCCGCCGATATGCTTTGTTGCTCCCGCAACCCAAGGCGAAAAGAGCGTAGCAAATGAAAGCAAAAAATGCATCGCAACCGAAAGCAACAAGGAAAGCAAGCTCTCCTTCATATCGAAATACGCCGTGTGATAGCCGTACTTGAAGGAAATAAAAACGATGAAAAACGCCGAGAACAGCATCAAGGTCGCAACTCGCACACCCGATGCCGAAATAAACTGAAGCTCCACGAAAAGGTCAACCAGCTTTACAGCCATATTGGAAAATACGCGCGCGAAAACGCACGAAACGATAACAAATATAAAATATACGACTGCGTTTACAATAACGTCTTTCTTTTTCACGGTTTCATTCCTCCGCCTTATAATTAATATTATTATAATAGATATATCATAAAATCGCAAAAAAGTCAACAAATATATCTATAAATTTTCAGATTTTTCATTTTTTGAAGAACAAAATCGGTTGACTTTGAGTGATTAATGTGGTATGATTATAATGTAGTATTTTACCGAAAGGATATAAAGAATGAAAATTGGATTTGTTTCGCTCGGTTGTCCCAAGAACCAGCTCGACACCGAGGTTATGCTTCACGAGCTTATGGCGGCGGGCTATGAGGTCACCCCCGAGGAGACCGAAGCGGATGTGGTTATTATAAACACCTGCGCGTTCATTGAGAGCGCAAAGCAGGAGGCTATTGACAACATTCTTGACATCGCGTGGCTCAAAAAACACCATACTCTTAAGGCTATCGTAGTCACTGGCTGTCTTGCGGAGCGTTACCGCGACCAGATTTTTGAGGAGCTCCCCGAGGTAGACGCAATTCTCGGCGTGGGAAGCATCCACAACATAGTCGAGGCGGTAGAAGCGGTGACTGTAAAGAAAAAGAAGGGCTCTAAAAAGAAATACTCCTCTTACCTCAAAAACGACGAGGTGGTTCTCGGCGGTGACAGAGTGCTTACGACCCCCGATTATTCGGCTTACATAAAGATTGCCGAGGGTTGTGACAACAAATGCGCCTACTGCGCTATCCCCGGCATACGCGGACGCTTCCGCAGCCGTGAGATGGACGACATTATCGCCGAGGCAAAGCAGCTTGAGGCGCTTGGAGTCAAGGAGCTTAACGTGGTAGCGCAGGACATCACGCGCTACGGTCTTGACCTGTACGGCGAGTACAAGCTGGCGGCTCTGCTTCGCAAGATAACAGAGGAGACCTCTATCCCATGGATAAGACTTCTCTACTGCTACCCCGACAAGATAACCGACGAGCTTATTGCCGAGATGCGCGACAATCCGCGTATTCTCAAATACATCGACTTGCCGATTCAGCACATTTCCGACCACATGCTCAAGGCAATGAACCGCCACGGAGACAGCGCAATGGTGAAAGATGTCATTGCCAAGCTCCGTCGCGAGATTCCCGATATTATGATAAGAACGACCTTTATCGTAGGCTTTCCCGGTGAGACCGAGGAGGATTTCATAGAACTTTGCGAGTTTGTTAAGGAAACGAGATTCGAGCGCGTGGGAGTATTCACCTACTCACGCGAGGAGGACACCCCCGCATACGATTTCCCCGACCAGATAGATGAGCAGATAAAGATAGACCGTCAGGACATTCTCATGCGCGAACAGCTTGAGATAAACGAGGAAAACAACAAAAAGATGATCGGAAAGGTCATCACGGTGCTTTGCGAGGACTTTGACCCCGTAAGCGAGGCGCACTTTGGCAGAAGTGCCAACGACGCCCCCGAAATCGACGGCAAGGTATACTTCAAGAGTGAAATGAGAATTGCCCCCGGCTCTTTTGTCGAGGTAAAAATCAGAGACGTAGTTGACTACGACCTTTACGGTGTTGCCATCACGCCCAAGTCAAAGTAAGAAAGGACACAAGTTATGAATTTACCAAACAAACTCTCGGTTCTCCGCATGATCATGGTTCCGATATTCGTTGTTGTTATGATGCTCCCTATCGGTATCTGGGGCAGTATTATCGGCGTGGCACTTTTCATTATAGCGTCGCTTACCGACATGCTTGACGGCAAGATAGCGCGCAAGTACAATCTCATCACCGACTTCGGAAAATTCATCGACCCGCTTGCCGACAAATTTATGGTCATCGGCGCGTTGCTCGTTATTCTCTACAAATACGAAACCATACGCCCCATATTCATCTGGGCGGTTATAATAGTTATTTTCCGCGAGCTTGCGGTTACATCTATCCGCCTTGTAGCCTCCAGCTCAAGCGGAGTCGTAATTGCCGCAAACTGGCTTGGAAAGATAAAGACCTGCACACAGATAGCCTGCGTTTGCGCGGTAATCATCGAGCCGCTTATCTACATGATTCCCGGGCTTGAATTCATGGCAACCTATCTTCCTCTCACGTACCTCACCACGGCGCTTATGATTGTCTTCACGCTCTGGTCGGGTATCAACTACATAGTTTCCTATTGGAAGTATCTTGACCCCCAGAAATAATAGCAAAGGGACTGTATCACTAAGAGTACAGTCCCTGTTTTATTTTGTGCGGTAAATTATTGATAACCTATTCGTTATGTCCTTTATTTTTTCTTTTTCACAATTGCCGTTACCACGGCTGACGCCGCGAAAACACACATTGCCACAGCCGCCGCAAGCTCGGTAAACATAACGCACAGAGCCATAAGCACCGCACTGAGGGCGATAGCTATCGGAATCAATATTCTTTTGTTCTTACAAACAAAATCAAGCATTATCAAAATCCTTTAAAAACCAGATATCCTTTTTGTCAAGAGCGACGGTCTTGCCGTCAAGATACCCAAGGAGTCCCTCTTTATCCGCAAACGCGAATTTGAGCTTATAGGCGTATAGTGCCTGAAATTTATATCCACGGCGCTTATCCTCTCGGTTTACGCCGTATTTTCCGTCACCCACAAGCGGATGACCGATGTGCGCCATATGCGCTCTTATCTGATGTGTACGCCCCGTAACAAGCTCGACCTCGACAAGGCTTTCACAGCCTTTGGTTGCCAACACCTTATATTTTGTGATAATATTCTTACTGCCATTCACCTTGCTGTCAAATACCTCTACGGTATTGTTGCGGCTATCCTTTCGAAGCCAGCCTGTGAGCGTGTCAGACCTCTTTTTCGGTTCACCGCGCACGATACAGTAATAGAATTTTCTTATCTCGTCGTTCCGAATTTTCTCATTCATCACGCGAAGCGCCTCGGCGTTCTTGGCGGCGATAACGATACCGCCCGTATTGCGGTCAATTCGGTTGCAAAGCGCGGGAGCAAAGGATTGCTCGTCCTCGGGGGTATACTCGCCCTTTTGGCACAGATACGCCTTTACGTGCATGATAAGAGTATTGTCAACGCCGTCGGTATCCTCATGCACGAGAACACCGGGGCGTTTATTGCAAAGCAGAATGTTTTCGTCTTCATAGCATATATCCAGCTTGGGCGTTATGGTGCGGAGCGATGAAGTATCCTTTTCGGGCGAGTCAAAGAACTCCTCTTTTATGAAAAGCTGTATCTCGTCACCCTCTGCCAGCATATAGTTAGGCTCGGTGCGCTTGCGGTTGACCTTTATCTTTTTGGTGCGCACCAGCTTATACATCATCGACATGGGCAGCCCCTTTACGGCTTTGGTGATAAACTTATCAAGTCTCTGCCCCGCGTCGTTTTTCTTTACTGTTAAAATTCGCATATATATTCCCCTTGCCTATTCAAAACGGGAGAGAAGTCTCTCCCGTATACAAATCAAAGTGTTCCGAAAATTCTGTCTCCCGCGTCGCCGAGACCCGGTACGATATAAGCCTTTTCGTTAAGCTCTCGGTCAAGCGCGGCGGTATATATTTCGATATCGGGGTGCGCCGAGGTCACTGCCTCAACTCCCTCGGGAGCCGCGACAAGGCACATAAACTTAATGTTCTTGCACCCTCTCTGCTTAAGGAGAGTAAGCGCGTCAACCGCCGAGCCGCCGGTGGCGAGCATAGGGTCAACGAGAATGACTATTCTCTCCTCTATGTCGTGGGGGAGCTTGCAGTAGTATTCAACAGGCTTATGTGTGGCAGGGTCGCGGTAAAGTCCGATATGACCCACCTTTGCCACGGGAACAAGCTTGCGAAGGCCCTCAACCATACCAAGACCCGCGCGGAGTATCGGCACTATGGCGAGCTTTTTACCCGAAACGGTCTTAGCGATCATTTTTTCAATAGGTGTTTCAATAACAACATCCTCAAGCGGAAGGTCGCGGGTTATCTCATACCCCATAAGCATGGCTATCTCGTCAAGGAGCTCGCGAAAGTCCTTTGAACCCGTTCTTTTATTTCTCATAATAGAAAGCTTGTGCGTGATAAGCGGATGATCGAGTATGTGAAGCTTGCTCATTTCTTGTCCTCTTTTCCTGTTTTGTGACACAATCATTATACTATTATTTCACACAATTTTCAAGTGTTTTTCAGAAAAAAGTATTTACTTGAATTTATTTTTATGGTATAATTTAATCAACAAAACATTTTAATATAAGTTAGTTCGAAACCGATTTCAAATTTTCACGAAAGGAGATCGTATATGGCGACCTTTGGAATATTTACGCTTGGATGCAAGGTCAACCAATATGAGTCGGAGGCTATCTCCGAGCTTCTTGAGGCACGCGGTCTCACTGCCACGCAGGGGGACGATGTATGCGACCTTTACATAATAAACACCTGCACGGTTACGGCTGAAAGCGACCGCAAGGCACGCCAGACCGTGAGACGAGCTATATCAAAAAATCCCGACGCTTATATTTTGGTCACGGGGTGTCTTGCCGAAACAGATGCCGAAAGCATCAAGAAAATTCTCGGCGTGGATTACGTTTGCGGAAACGCCGACAAGACCAAGATAGCCGACGCGGCGCTGTCGCTTCTTGAGAGCGGACGAAAAAACGCCGAGACGGTAGCCGAGGTCACAGACATAAACTCCGCACCCTTTCTTCCGATGAGTATAACCAAATTCGACCGCACACGCGCCTACATAAAGATCGAGGACGGATGCGAATCGCATTGCACCTACTGCATTATCCCCAAGGCACGCGGAAGGATACGCTCAAAGCCCTTTGGCGACGTCATAGACGAGGTAAAAAAGCTGACTCGGGGCGGTTGCCGAGAGATAGTGCTTACGGGCATTGAGACAGGCTCTTACGGTCGCGACATCGGCTCGTCACTTGCCGAGCTGCTTGAGGAGATCGACAAGATCGATGGCATAGGGCGCATACGTCTCGGCTCGCTTGACCCTTCTATCATGAAGCCCGACTTTGTAAAGAGAATAGCCTCGGTAAGCTCGCTGGCTCACCATTTCCACATTTCGATGCAAAGCGGAAGCAACTCGGTTTTGCGTCTGATGAAACGCAAATACAACGCCGAAATGGCACTCGCCGCAATAAACTCTTTGCGCGAGGCAATGCCCGACGTTTGCTTTACCACAGACATTATCGTGGGCTTCCCCGCGGAGAGCGAGGAAAATTTCCAAGAGACAATGGAGTTTGCGAAAAAAGCGCAATTCCTGATGATGCACGTATTCCCATATTCAAAGCGCTCGGGCACGCCCGCCGCTGAGATGAAGGAGCAAATAGACGGCTCGGTCAAAAAGAGCCGTGTTGCAGAGCTTTCAGCTCTTGGCAAAAGTATGCGAAAAGAGTTGCTTGACAAGGCGGTAGCCGAGGTAAAGACGGCAGAGGTGCTTTTTGAGGACTTTGATAACGGCTTTGCCTACGGACACACCGACAATTTCATGGAGGTGCGTGTCAAAGCCGAACGCTCGCTTCGTTCAGAGCTTCACAAAGTAAGATTTATTTCAAGTGACGGCGAGGTTATAGACGCGGAGATCATATCGCAATAGAAAGGACAGAAAAATGAACACCACAAATAATCAACAGATCCCCATGGGACTTTCATCGGGAACGATATCCGATTTTCCTTTTCTGACTCAAGATGCTCTGACCTCTCTGTGTGATGCGCTCTCGCTTAAAATGGGACTCACCGAGCTTCGCTTCTGTCAGGATTATTACCAAAACCAACGTCTTTCAAATCCCACGGTGGACGAGCTTAAAATTACAGACCGCGTATTTTACGACCGCAGTAAGCAAGCAAGCGCGCTTCTTATAGCGTCGTTTATGACCAACGACAAGACGGTTGCCGACACCTACGCCGACCTTATGGCGCGCAGAAAAGCGGTCAAACCGGATTACACAGCTCCCTGCTCTGTCCGCGAGATGCTTGACATTCTCCCCACGTACATAAAGGCGGCAAGCGGAAATGAAAGCCCCGAAGTAAGGCTTTTTTCGGGCAAGAACCGAGTGCTCGACGTGGCGGCGAGCCGCTACAGAAAGGTCGTTTCAAACGGCGAGGAGATCGCCGACTCTGTTATCGGCGTAAAGATCAAAAATGCCCGCGCAAGCGCGCCTGTGGCGGGTGACGCCATTTACGCGGTGCTGAACAGCTTCAACAACACATACGATTTCAATAAAAAATTAGAGGATTTCGTCTCATCAGCAGAGGCTCTCGCCGTGGCAAAGCAAATAATCGCACTTGACGGACAGTGCGTAATAACCGCCCTTGCGGAACTTAACACGGGCATAAGGCTAAACACCATGTCCTACGAGGCAAGGTCGGCAAGCGGTTTCCCCTTCGAGCACCTGACAGACAGCGACCGCGGTGTGATAATCACCGCAAGCAAGGAGTCTGCCGCGGACATGCTTATAGCGGCACAGGAAATAGGACTCCGAGTCATTCTGCTGGGTTCGCTTGACAATTCAAACAAAATAACCGCAGTGTCCACGCCGGGTATCAGACTTTCGCTGAGCACAGGCTTGCTCAACGCGCTGAAACTCGCGCGCCCCTTCGGTTGCGAGGCCGACGGCAAGGAAAATGGGACGAACGCTTGCGAAAGCTCGATTTACGTGGGCATAAACGGCAATCGCTACAAATTCAGCGGCGCGGCGCAAGGCGGCAAAAACGCTTTTATGGCGGGCTTCAACTCGGTGCTTTATTCTTATTCGCTTACCATAGCCGGTGGAGAGAGCGACATTATCGGCGCGGGCGCGTACACGCTTCCGCTTAACGAGCCCACCGAAAAGGCGCTGGGTGAGTCGGTCGAGCTTATTCTCGGCGCGTACCGCGCTCAGTGCGAGCTTGGCGTTTGCGATTACTCACCGTCAATTGAATACGGAGAGTCGGCAAGCTTGAAATTCCACACGCTCTCGCCCACAAAGAGCAATATCCCCGCAAAAATATGCGGCAAGGACAGCTATATCTTCTACCTTGAGCCTATTTTCCTTGAAAACGGGCTTCCCGACTTTGAGGATCTGAAAAAAATGCACGGCTACATCGGCAAGCTCATAAACGACGGCATAATCCTCTCTATCCGCCCCACGGGCGAGGATCTTATCGCCACGCTTGACAAAATGAGT
Organism: Eubacteriales bacterium; assembly: GCA_045660295.1. Taxonomy (GTDB): domain Bacteria; phylum Bacillota; class Clostridia; order Oscillospirales; family CAG-272; genus RGIG8775. The sequence continues at coordinate 57,217 of JAZRDN010000043.1, read as the reverse complement.
GAGGATACCTGCGTTGAGTACCTCAGACGTGACGAGCTTAAGTCGCACGTAGGCGGCTTCATCGTCGAGACAACTCAAAAAATTCAGGGCGCGTTTATTGCCAAGACAGCCTCGGAAACGCTTGAACCTACTCCCGAAAGCACCGATTTTTCACTTTGACGGCAACAAATTCGTCTTTGCACTTGACAATTTCGGATATTTGAGATATAATAATTTGAATGTATATATTTCTTTGAAAGGAAAATAAAAAAATGACTATTTACGACGAGTTGGTTGCCAGAGGTCTTATCGCTCAGGTAACTGATGAAAATGAAATAAAGGAGCTTATAAATAACGGCAAGGCTACCTTCTACATCGGCTTTGACCCCACAGCGGACAGCCTTCACGTAGGTCACTTCATGGCGCTCTGCCTTATGAAGAGACTTCAGATGGCGGGCAACAAGCCCATTGCACTTATCGGCGGCGGAACGGCAATGATCGGAGACCCCTCGGGGCGCACCGATATGCGTTCGATGATGACCAAGGAAACAATTGCACATAACTGTGAGTGCTTCAAAAAGCAGATGGAACGTTTCATTGAGTTTGGTGAAGGCAAAGCCGAAATGGTAAACAACGCCGATTGGCTTCTCGACCTTAACTACGTAGAGGTCCTTCGCGAGGTTGGCGCTTGCTTCTCGGTCAACAACATGCTCAGAGCCGAGTGCTACAAGCAAAGAATGGAAAAGGGTCTTTCTTTCCTTGAGTTCAACTATATGATCATGCAGTCCTACGACTTCTACCGTCTGTTCCAGACACACGGCTGTAACCTTCAGTTTGGCGGAAACGACCAGTGGTCTAATATGCTTGGCGGCACAGAGCTTATCCGCCGCAAGCTTGGTAAGGATGCGCACGCTATGACTATTACCCTTCTCCTCAACTCTGAGGGCAAGAAGATGGGTAAAACAGCCAGCGGCGCGGTTTGGCTTGACCCCAACAAGACTACGCCCTTTGATTTCTATCAGTATTGGAGAAACGTTGGCGACGCGGACGTGCTCAAGTGCATCCGTATGCTCACATTCCTTCCCCTTGAGGAAATTGACGAGATGGATAAGTGGGAAGGCGCTCAGCTCAATAAGGCTAAGGAAATTCTTGCTTACGAGCTTACAAAGCTCGTTCACGGCGAGGAAGAAGCCGCAAAGGCACAGGATGCCGCTCGCGCGCTCTTCAGCGCGGGTAACTCGGCTAACATGCCCACCGCTACAATTACCGCCGACGATTTCACAGACGGCAATATAGATATCCTTACTCTCCTTGTAAAGACAGGTCTTGTTCCCTCGAAGTCCGAGGCAAGACGCGCTGTCGAGCAGGGCGGCGTGTCGGTTGACGGCGAAAAGGTCACCGATATCAAGACTCTCTACGCTCCCGAAGCATTCGCTGACGGCGCAGTCGTTAAGAGAGGTAAAAAGAACTTTATGAAGGTCGTTGTTGAATAAAAGGCAGTAAATGCTTAACAAAACGGCAAAAATCGCACATCTTTAAGGGGCGACGGAAACGTCGCCCCTACCTTTTTTAATCTGAGCTTAATCATTTTTCAAGGTGCAAAAATCTTAAAAAAAGTTATAAAGTTCTTAAAATAAGCTATTGTTTTTTTGTTTTATCCACGATATAATAAATCTATGGTTAATATATAGCGCAGAAAGGAACCTGATCATGCCATTTCCTAAGAATTTTATTTTCGGTACTTCAACCAGCGCCGGACAGATCGAAGGCGCCGCACTTGAGGACGGACGCACCGCATCTATATGGGACACCTTCGCAAAGCTCCCCGGAAAGACCTTCAACGGCGAAACTCCCGCAGTCGCTTGCGACAGCTACCACAGATTTTTTGACCGCGACCTTGAAAGCCTCAAAAAGCTGGGCGTGGACTCCTACCGTATGTCCATTTCCTGGTCCCGTGTTCTCCCGGAGGGCATAGGTCCTCTCAACCAGAAAGGTGTGGATTACTATCGCCGCGTTTTTGAAGCTCTGCTTGAGAATAATATCATCCCCAACGTCACCCTCTACCATTGGGATCTTCCCCAGGTGCTTGAGGATAAGGGCGGTTGGCGCAACCGTGACTCCATCGAGTGGTTTGGAGAGTATGCCGATAAGATGTTCGGCGCTTACGGTGATATTGTTCCGCTGTGGTCCACAATCAATGAGCCTATCGCCACCTACGTCGGCTATGCCCTCGGCCGCTTTGCTCCGGGTCATACTAACGAAGCGTGGGGAAATCAGGCAAGACATGACATTCTCGTCGCCCACGGCAAAGCCGTCGAGGCGTTCCGCGCGCACAATTTGAAGGATTCCAAGATTGGTGTTGTCATTGATATTTGGAAACGCCACGCACTCACCGATTCTCCTGAGGATATCGCTTTGATGATCGATCAGGACGAGCGCAACTGGAAATTCTACTGCGATCCCATCCTTGCGGGAAGGTATAGCGACTACATTCTTGAGCATCTTGAAAAAGAGGGTACTCTTATGGAAATGCACCCTCACGACTTCGAACTGACAAGTCAGCCTCTTGACTATTTCGGGCTCAATATTTATAACCGCGTACCCGTTACCGTAAATAAGCCGGCAAAGCTCGATTTCTCACAGGGCGGGAATTTCCTCAATAACGGCACCGAGTATTATCCCAAGGCGGTTTACGATGCGATCCACCTGCTTCACGACCTTTACGATATCAAGATCCCGATCTACATCACCGAAAACGGCACATATTTTAAGGGAACAGAGCCCGTGGGTGAGGACGGAATAGTACACGACGATAACCGCATTAAATACATTGCAGGCTTCCTTGAGTGGCTTGAAAAGGCAATCGACGAGGGCTTCGATGTCCGCGGATACTACCTTTGGAGTCTTATGGATAACTTTGAATGGACGGCTGCCTCCAATTTCAAATTTGGTATCGCAACTACCGATTTCGAAACAGGCGAAACCAAGTGGAAGGAATCTGCTTATTTCTACCGCGATTTCATTAAGAAGGTTAAGGCTAATTCCTGAACCGCTCCCGAAGCATTCGCTGACGGCGCAGTCGTTAAGAGAGGTAAAAAGAACTTTATGAAAGTCGTTATTGGTTAAGGTTCAATTAAATATTAAGTTAAAAAGCCACCGCAAATTGCGGTGGCTTTTTGTATTTAATAATTCTCGTCAAATGAATATGTTCCGTTTACATCAATATCTATCTTTGCAGGTGTGCCGTCATACTTTGCAGCCCCTACTCGGGTAAAAGGATTTATAATAATATAGTATTCTCTGTTGTCGGAAACATCGACGTAATCTATCTCAAACACCGAGAAATAGTTGTAACCGTATTGGGAAGCATACACATCAACTCCGTTTGCTACAACACTTGAGAAAATTACGTCTGTCTCTATAGTATTTTTTCCCTGCCCTATACCGTCGACATATACCTCAAGCTCGTAGCCGATAGACATATACCACGGCATATCAACACCCGAAAGAATGCGGATATGTGATTGTTCGGTATGGTCTTGGAACGCCAATATCTCGGCAGTGCCCGAATCGTGAATATTGTATACTTTAACATTACTTAAGGAGCCGTCAAGAACGCCGATTTTTTCACTTCCCTCGGCGTTTACAAAGTCGGCATTGACCGCAATGTCATTGGCAAGCGTTCGGCTTTCCTCCGCGCCGTAATAAGGAACTTGTTCGCCTACGTAATACCTTACCGTGCCCCTTATGTCGTCATATATCACCGCGATTTGTGTGGCGGTATCAGCATTAAGCATTATTGCCGTTCCGTCTTTTGAGTAAAGCGCTTCATACTCGCCCGACGCGTTTTTGAATTTAAGCGCGCCCGTCGCCTTGTCGGCATAGAGAAGGGCAAATACAACATCGCCCTTTGTATAGCTGATAAGAGACTCAACGCCCGCTCCCGCCGTGTCTGCCGAATATACAGCCTTGGCTTCAAGAACGGTTATGTTGTCCAGAATTTCGGGGATAATAACAAAGGTTCTACCGTACTTTTCGGCATACGCCTGTGCTGTGGAATCAGCGTAACCGTGTATGGTTGCAGAGTAACTTGAGAAATTAGGAACATTAATATCTTTAGGGTAGATATAAATATCTTCCAAGTTATTGCAATTATAGAACGCAAGGTTGCCAATACCTGTGATGCTATCGGGTATAGTAATGCTTGTCAAGCCTGCAGCATAGAATGCATAGTTACCAATAATTGTGACCTTGTCAGGTATGTCAATATCCGTCAAGCCAAAACGACAAGAAAACGCAAATTCACCAATACTTGTGACACTTCCGTCTTCGGGAATTATACTATTTTGACAGCCCAATATCAAAGTTTTGCTTGCTGTTTCAATTAAACAATTATTATTACTATGGTATACTGTATTTGCTTCATCAACAACTATGCTTTTCAAGATGTAGCACTCCGAGAATGCGCTTCCGGCAATACTTGTGACACTATTGCCAATAGTGACATTTATCAAGCCTGTACAACTAGAGAACGCATAAGTGTCTATAATTTTTACAGTTTCAGGTAAAACAATATTAGTAATGCTTTTATCAGCTTCTATCGCTACAATATACGGAGTGTTGGGGTTTCCAAGGTATTTTACGCTGTCTTTTTCATTGTACGTTAATCCGCTACAATAATTGAACGCACCAAAACCGATATTTGTGATACTGTTAGGAATACTAATGTTTGTTAATCCTGTACAGTAAGAGAACGCATAGTCGCCAATATTTGTTACGCTGTCGGGAATGGTAATGTTTGTCAAACCTTTGCAATATTCGAACGCATGGTCACCAATACTTGTGACACCGTTTCCGATAGTTATATTCGTCAGACCCGTGCAGTTTCTGAACGCATCTTCACCAATACTTGTGACGCTGTTGGGGATGATAATGTTTGTCAAACCTTCGCACCAATAGAAAGCATCATAATATATAACTTTTATAGTTTCAGGTAAAACAATATTAGTAATGCTTTTATCAGCTTCTACTGCTACAATATACGGAGTGTTTGGGTTTCCAAGGTATTTTACGCTGTCTTTTTCATTGTACGTTAATCCGCTACAATCATGGAACGCACACAAACCTATATTTGTGATACTATTAGGAATACTAATGTTTGTCAACCCCCTGCAAGAATTAAACGCAAATTCACCAATACTTGTGACACCGTTGGGGATTTCTATACTTGTCAAGCCTGTGCAGTAATAGAACGCATATTCACCAATACTTGTGATACCATAGGGAATAGTAATGCTAGTTAAGCCTGTACAATGAGCAAATGCAGAACTACCAATACTTGTTACGCTTCCGTCATTTGGAATTACACTTTTTTTGCAACCTAATATTAAGGTATTGTTGGCAGTTTCAATCAAACAATTACCCTTACTATGGTATCTTGTGTTTGCCTCGCCAACAACTATAATTTCCAAGCTTGAGCAATAATTGAACGCATCTTCACCAATACTTGTAAGACCGTTGCCGATAGTAACGCTTATCAAGCCTGTGCAGTCAGAGAACGCACCTTCACCAATACTTGTTACGCTGTTGGGGATTTCTATGCTTGTCAAGCCTGTGCAGTAATAGAACGCATATTCACCAATACTTGTGACACTTCCGTCATCGGAAATTATACTGTTTTTGCAACCAAATATCAAGGTCTTGCTTTTGGTTTCAATCAAACAATTGCCATTACTATGGTATCTTGTGTTTGCCTCGCCAACAACTATATTTTCCAAGCTTGAGCAACTAAAGAACGCATCTTCACCAATACTTGTTACGCTGTCGGGGATTTCTATGCTTGTCAATCCTGTGCAGTAAGAGAACGCACGTTCACCAATACTTGTGACACCGTTGCCGATATTAACGCTTGTCAAGCCTGTGCAACTAGAGAACGCATAATCACCAATACTTGTTACACCATCAGTAATAATAATGTTTTTTATATTGCTTTTATAATCATTCCAAGAAGGAGGGCGATCTCTACCTTCCCAATCCGCCATAGTGCCTGTTCCCTCTATACTCAACACGCCTGTTTCGGTATCGAGAGTCCAAGTCAGATTGCTCCCGTCGCCCTCTGCTCCGCAAGTGCCACCAATATCGTCACTAATGGTGCCACTAATAATATCCACAAATATTCTGCCGTGTTTCCTGGCGTACGCCTGTGCTGTTGAGCCTGCATAGCCGTGTATTATTGCTGTGTCGGATATGGTATTCTTGTTATCGTATATATCTGCATTTTTAGAATAGATAATAATATCTGTTAAGCTGTCGCAATAAGCGAACGCACCTTCTCCTATAGCAGTAACGCTGTCACGAATTTCTATACTTGTCAAGTTAATGCACCTGGAAAATGCATAGTCACCAATACTCGTAACATCGCTAGCGATAGTTATACTTGTCAAGTTCTCGCAACCATAGAACGCACAATCTCCTATACTCGTTACGCTGTTGAGGATTTCTATGCTTGTCAAGTTACTGCAATCAGAAAATGCATAGTCACCAATGCTTGTGACACCGTTGCCGATATTAACGCTTGTCAAGCCTGTGCAGTCAGAGAACGCAGAGTTACCTATACTTGTAACGCTGTTTGGGATTTCTATGCTTGTCAAACCTGTGCAGCTAGAGAACGCACGTTCACCAATACTTGTAACGCTGTCGGGGATTTCTATGCTTGTCAAGCTACTGCAATTAGAAAACACCCCATCTCCTATACTCGTTACACTGTCGGGGATATCTATACTTGTCAAACTAATGCAAAAAGAGAACGCCTTGTCGCCAATACTTATCACACTTTCGGGAATTTCTATGCTTGTCAAGTTACTGCAATCAGAAAATGCATAGTCACCAATGCTTGTGACACCGTTGCCGATATTAATGCTTATCAAGCTATCGCACCAAGAGAACGCACCTTCTCCTATAGCAGTAACGCTGTCGGGGATTTCTATACTTATCAAACTAATGCAAAAAGAGAATGCACTTTCTCCTATAGTTGTAACACCGTCGGGGATTTCTACGCTTGTCAAGTTAATGCACTCAGAAAATGCAAGGTCACCAATACTCGTAACACTGTTACCGATAGTAACACTTGTCAAGTTCTCGCAAGAATAGAACGCCCGATCGCCTATACTCGTCACACTGTTACCAATAACAACACTTTTTATATTACTACGGTTAGCGTACCATGGGACATTACGCGAACTCTCCCAGACCGCCATAGCACCTGTTCCCTCTATACTCAACACTCCTGTTTCGGTATCGAGTGTCCAAGTCAGGTTACTGCCGTCGCCATCTGCTCCGCATGTGCCGCTATAGCTTTCGGCGGATATGCCAACAACGCCCAACACCGTTATAAGGGCTAACAGGCAAGCAACAACAAAAATCCTTGTTATAATATTAAAGCTCCTCATTTTTCTTTCCTTTCGATAGATAAATTAGTTGCAATCTCAATTTGAGATATTTACTTAGTCTAATTTTATCACAATTTGAGATAAATGTCAATATCTCATATCGAGATAATATATAATAAATTTTGTAGAGTTTTATACATATCACACAAAAGGAGATTAATATGAGACTTAAGGATATCAGAGAGGATTCGGATATTACGCAACGCGAGCTTGCCGAATATTTGCACATCAGGCAAAACACGTACTCACAATACGAAAACGGACAACGGCAGTTACCTATTGAAATTTTGATTGATTTAGCTAAATTTTACAACACGTCAACGGACTACCTTCTGGGCTTGACCGATGAAAAAAAGCCATATGGCAAAAAATAAGATTTTTACCATACAGCTAAAAACGGACACCCATTAACAGAGTATCCGTTTTTTGTTTTTTACTGTTACCTTATATATCTGTGACCGTTGCCTCGGCTTCGAGGCAAGTGGTGCCGTCCATGTCTACGGTGCGGAAAAGGTAGGTATTTTCGTCCTTCTTAGCGCGGTAAACTGTGATGGTATGCCCCATTGCCGCCTCGTGAACGAAGGACAGGGTAAGCGCCGACAGGCGCTTTTCCTTCATGTCGGGCAGAAAGTCGCATATCATATCGGGATAGCGTGTATTATTCATGTGCATATTATAATCGCAATCGCTGAAGAATATCCTACGCTCGCCCACCTTTTCAAGCTCGAGGTCTTTGGGAAATGCCACGCGCGCGGGGGCGTCAATCGCGATGGGGGCTTCATGCTCAAAGCCGAAATCGTAGCTTGATATTTTGACGGGCTTATGCTCGTTGATATCAACCAGCGCCCACAGAGTCAGTGCCTCGGCAACAATGTCCTTGCCGTCAAGAAGGCGGAAGCTACGGAGCGTGCTAAAGGCGCGTCCCTCGCTTGTCCAAGTCTCAACCTTAACATCTCTATAGCCCGAAAGCGGCTTATAAAAGCGCATTGTGAGTCTGGAGAGGATAAAGCCAAGCCCCGCCTCGTCTCTTATTTTATCAAGCGGCTGACCTACGGCTATCATATGGAGATTCGAGGTCTCCTCAAAATAGGTTAAAATGGGTGTGGGGCGCACGTTGCGGTTGCAGTCGGTATCGTGCCAGGTGGTTCTGTAATTTTCGCTATGTATCATTTTTACCTCAAAAAATAGGAGTTGTTTTACCAACTCCTATTTTATAAAAATTCGACTCAAAAGTCAATAGCATTTACAAAACGAGATAAAAGTTTACATTTACCCGACCGTCACAGTTCCCTCCGCGCCGCCTGTTGCCGCAGGCGCTCCCGCGTCAAGACCGAAACTGACGGCAATTGCCGAATTGACAACACTCATCATGTCGTCGTCAAGGTGTCCCATCTTCTCCTTAAGGCGCTTTTTGTCAAGCGTGCGTATCTGTTCAAGAAGCACCACCGAGTCCTTTGAGAGTCCTGCTTTGTCGGCGAATATATCTATATGAGTAGGCAAATGAGTCTTGCTCATTCTTGATGTAATCGCCGCCGCTATCACCGTCGGGCTGTATCTGTTTCCTATGTCGTTTTGAATTATAAGCACGGGGCGCAGACCGCCCTGCTCCGAGCCGATTACGGGACTTAAGTCCGCATAATAGATATCTCCTCGTTTCACACTCATAACTTTCTCCATTTCTTTATCCGCGAGCGTTTATTATCCTTTGGGGTTGTACTCATATTGTTGCCATACTGTCCCCAAACTTATACACGGGAATTGAGAAATTCCCCATTAACAGAATATTTATCCTCACGAAGTTTTGTGCGAGAAGCCCATGTGAATTTATTGTACAGACTTGATTTTCATTGACGCCTTTCAATCCCCGACTTGTACGCTTTACCAAAAAACAGGCAACCGATTTCGGTTGCCTGTTTTCTGTTTATTTATTTTGAATATATTCATCAATTGCCGCGGCGGCGGTCTTGCCCGCGCCCATGGCGAGAATTACGGTTGCGGCGCCTGTTACCGCGTCTCCGCCCGCGTATATTCCCTCTCTGGACGTAAGTCCGTTTTCGTCGGCTACGATGCCGCCCCATTTCTGGGTTTCAAGTCCCTGTGTGGTGGATTTGATAAGCGGGTTTGGCGACGTTCCGATTGCCATGATAACACAATCAGCCTTAACCTCAAACTCACTGCCCTCGACAGCCACAGGTCTCGCACGTCCCGACTCGTCGGGCTCGGAAAGCTCCATTCTCTGGCAAACTATACCGCTTACCCAGCCATCTGTGCCCTTTATTTCAACGGGGTTGGTGAGGAGCTTGAAGTTGATTCCCTCCTCCTTTGCGTGCTCGACCTCCTCGTGTCTTGCGGGGAGCTCTGCCTCGGTACGTCTGTAAACGATAGTAACGTCAGCGCCCAGTCGCTTCGCCGAGCGAGCCGCATCCATAGCCACGTTACCGCCGCCCACAACCACCACGCTGTTTCCGCGCTGAATGGGTGTCGCACTGTCGGGCTTATATGCCTTCATAAGGTTTACACGGGTCAGGAACTCGTTTGCCGAGTAAACGCCGTTAAGGTTTTCGCCCGCGATATTCATAAATCTGGGAAGTCCCGCGCCCGACCCGATAAATACCGACTCAAAGCCGTATTCGTTCATAAGCGCGTCAACCGAGATGGTCTTACCGATAATTACGTTGGTCTCTATCTTTACGCCCAGTTCTTTGAGCGTTTCGATCTCCTTTTTTACTATATCCTTGGGAAGTCTGAATTCGGGAATACCGTAGACAAGCACTCCGCCGGGGGTATGAAGCGCCTCAAACACGGTTACCTCATAGCCTTTTTTGGCAAGGTCGCCCGCGCAGGCAAGACCGCTGGGTCCAGAGCCTACCACCGCTACCTTATGACCGTTACTTGCGGGAGCGGTCGCCTTTTCGTCAGAATTGGCGTTATGATAATCGGCAACAAATCTTTCAAGGCGTCCGATAGCCACGGGCTCGCCCTTAATTCCTCTTACGCATTTCTGCTCGCACTGACTTTCCTGAGGGCAGACACGTCCGCACACCGCGGGGAGCGAGCTGGACTTGGTTATTATTTTATAGGCTTCCTCAAATTCGCCCTCTGCCACCTTAGCGATGAACTCGGGTATGTAAATTTTTACGGGACAACCGCCGACGCAGGGCTTATTCTTACAGTTAAGGCAACGCTTTGCCTCGTCTATTGCCTGTTCGGGGGTATATCCGAGAGCGACCTCAAGAAAATTTTTATTTCTTATCTCGGGTGCCTGTGAGGGCATCTCGTTTTTCTTAAGTGACATATTTGGCATTACTTGTTTTCTCCTAATTTGAAAAGATTACAGGTCTCCTCGTGAGCATGGCGTTCAAAGGGCTTGTACATAGCGCCTCGCGCCATAGCCTCGTCGAAGTCTATCTCGTGACCGTCGAACTCGGGGCCGTCAACGCAAGCGAACTTTGTCTTGCCGCCCACAGTGAGACGGCATCCGCCGCACATTCCCGTACCGTCAATCATAATGGGGTTCATGCTGGCAACCGTGGGAATTTCAAACTCCTTGGTCAACTTGCAAACAAATTTCATCATGATAAGAGGACCTATGGTGATAACTCTGTCGTACTTCTCTCCGCTTTCGATAAGCTTGCGGAGCGCGTCGGTAACCAGACCCTTTTCACCGCAGCTTCCGTCATCTGACATAAGCACGAGCTTGGTTGAGTTTTGTCTGAACTCGTCCTCAAGGATAACAAGATCTTTATTTCTGAAGCCCACGATAGAATGAACCTCACAGCCGCTTTCGTGAAGCTTCTTTGCCACAGGGTACGCAATAGCGCAACCCACGCCGCCTCCGACCACCGCTACCTTTTTAAGTCCCTCTGTTTCGGTAGGTCTGCCGAGGGGGCCTGCAAAATCCTCTATATACTCGCCCTCGTTCTTGCGGTTGAGCTTTTCGGTGGTTGCTCCGACTATCTGATATATAATTGTTACAGTTCCCTTTTCTCTGTCGAAATCAGCGATGGTAAGCGGAATTCGCTCGCCCTCCGCGTCAACTCGCAAAATAATGAACTGCCCCGGCTCTGCCGACCTTGCCACCAAGGGCGCGTCTATCTCCATAAGCGTTACCGTGGGATTAAGCACTTGCTTTTTTACTATCCTGTACATTTGTTTACCTTTCTGATACATACAATCAAATCAAAAATCATTATATATTATTATATTACAAAACAGCTTTCTTGTCAAGAAAGATATTTTCGCAGAATGTATAAATCTTTTATGAAATCCCCTTGAAGTTAGTGCAATTTTATGGTATACTTAATGTGTATATATGTTTTTTCGGAGGAATTCAATGCTTAAAGTTTTACATTGTGCCGACCTACATCTTGACAGCCCTTTTTCGGGGCTTGACCCAATACAAAGCGAGGCTCGCCGTGAGGAACAGCGCGAGCTTTTTCGCACGCTTATTTGCTACATAAGAAACCAGCGCATAGACCTCGTTCTCATTGCGGGAGATTTGTTTGACAACGGCTTTACCAATTCAAAAACCGTAAAATACGTCGCAGACCTTTTGGGCAATCTTCCCTGCCCTGTGGTCATAGCGCCGGGCAACCACGACCCCTACGTTCCCAACGGCATCTATTCAAGCGGATTCCCCAAAAACGTGCATATTTTTGACAGTAAAAAGCTCTCGTCATTTGATTTTGCAGAGCTTGGCATAACGGTATGGGGCTACGCGTTTACATCGGCTTCATACGAGGAGCATCCTCTGGCGACAGAATATTCTGTCGATCCTAACAGGGTAAATCTGCTCTGCGCCCATGCTGACACTGTTCAATCACTCTCAAAATACGCGCCGATATCCCCACGCGAGCTTGACGACTCGCCCTTTGATTACGCGGCTTTAGGACACGTTCACAACGCCCCTGAGATCGGCAATTACAACGGGACGCTTGCGTCATACTGCGGATGCGCTGAGGGGCGCAGCTTTGACGAGCTTGACTTCGGAGGCGCTATACTGCTTGAGATAGACGGCAAAAAGATAAGCCACCAAAAAATTCAGCTTGCCAAGCGCAGATACATGATAGAAAAGCTGGACATTACGGGTGCGGGCAACGACAGTGAGGTTATAGAAAAGATCCGTCAGCGCATCGCCGTCAAGAATTACAAGGATGACACCTCGCTCCGAGTTGTTCTCCACGGCGCGGTAACGTCTGAATACGCTCCCAACGCGCAAAGAATACGCGAGGCAGTTGAAGGTCTCTACTCTCTTGACATAAAGGACGAAACTCTCCCCACGCTTGATGAGGACACACTGGCACAGGATGTCAGCGTGCGCGGCGAATTCTACCGCACACTCGTAAAGATAATACGCGAGGGCTCGGAGGAGGAGAGAAAGGCGGCGGTTTTAGCGCTTCGTCTCGGTCTTTCAGCGCTTGACGACAAGCCCATTATACTTTAGGCGAGTATCAAAAAAGAGGATTAAAAAATGAGAATTGATAAAATAACGATAACCGAATTCGGTGCTCTCAAAAATCGCTGTTTTTCACTCAAGGACGGCATAAACGTTTTTGAGGGGCGCAACGAGTCGGGTAAAAGCACGGTTGTGGGCTTTATCCGCTTTATGCTTTACGGGCTGCCCAAAAAGACTGCCTCGGATGCGCTTACAGACCGCGACAGGGGGCTTTCCTGGGACAACCAGACGGCGTCGGGTAGCATGGAAGTAACGCTCCCCGACGGAAGCTACCGTATTGAGAGAAAATATCAGCTTTCGGGCGCAACATCACGCGGCGCGATAGACGAATGTAAGATAATCGACTTAAAAACCGGCAGTGAGGTGTTCAAGGACGAGCTTCCCGGCAAGCTCTTTCTCGGAATCCCCGCTGACGTATACGACAGCACCTCATGTGTGCGTCAGCTTGAATGTACAAGCATTGACGGCAACTCGGTGCGCTCGTCTATCGAAAATCTCCTGCTTTCGGCTGACGAAAAGATAGACACCAAAAAAGCGCAGACCAAGCTGGATGCGTTCAGAAAAACGCTTCTTCACAAAAGCGCCAAGGGCGGAAGGCTTTACGAGCTGGAGCTTGAAAAGGCTGAGCTTGAGGTAAAGCTGGAAAAAGCCAAGCAGGATGCTGACATAATAATCGCCAAGGAAAACGCGGCTCACGCGCTTTCTGAGGTAGAGGCGCAGTCAGCCAAGGGCGAGCGCGAAAAGGAGCGTGAGATAAAGGTCTACGAGACCTGTACCGTGCTCAAGCGTTTCAACGAGCTTCACGCCGAGGAAGAAAGCATATACGGGCTTCAAGGCTCGTTGCGCGAGCTTACCGAGACACGCGGATTTTTCGGAAAGCTGCCTGACAGGGCGCTTCTTGACGAGCTTGACACCGCGGAGCGCACGCTTTCCGACAGTGCGGGACGGCTGACCTTTGCAAAGGGTGAGCTGGCAAACGCCGAAGCCTCTCCCTGCGGAGACAGAATACTTGCGGCTCTGCACGAAAAGGTGGAGCAGAACGGTAAAAAATCGACTATTCTGGCTCAGGTCACAAATCTTATTAAGAAGCGAAAGAGCGCAATAGCCGCATCGGTAATATTCTATATTCTCGGCGGCATTCTGCTCCTTGTGGGTGCGTTGGGATTTATCGGACCTCTTGTTCCCAATTTTGCTTTCTTGTTGATACTGAGTGGGTTCTTCAGCGCTTTGTTCAACGGTATTCCCTCGAGCATGGTGCTTTACGCGTTAATCGCGATAACAGCCATAGGCGCGATATTCCTTATTCTCGGTATCACAAGAAGCGCGGCGGCGTCAAAAAGAACCAAAGAGCGCTTGGCCTTCTTTGCCGATTACGGACTTATCACAAGCACGGCAACACCTGCCGAGCTTGAGGAGCATATTGACAAATGCGAAAAGCATTTCGAGCTTTGCCGCCGCCACGATCAGGCTTTTGAGGCAGCTTCCGAAAGACTGTCGACGGTAAGAGCCGAGTACGACAGAGATTTGACCCTTGCCACTGAGCTTCTCTCCTCTATCGACACCAAATGTGAGGACGGCGACGACAAGGCGATCTCGGCGCTTCTCAGGTCTCGCAGAAGCGAGCTTACCGAGGTTTGCGCGCGCAAGGAAGCCCTTGAGCTTGAGCTGAAAGCAAAGCAAAACACAGCTTTGTCAATAAAGACCTCGCTTGAGGACTACAACGAGTCCGAGCTCAGAGCAGACATTCCTGCTACGGCAGACGTAGATCACATTGCCGAAAACACCGACATCGCTGACATCAGGCGCAAGCATGAGTTTTACAAAAACCAGTACGCGGCGGCTATGCAAAAGCGCATAGGCATCGAAAAGGAGCTTATCGCGCTGACCTCGACCGCAGAAAATCCCGCAAAGCTCAACACCAAGCTTGACGAGGTGTGCCGCGAGCTTGAGCAAAACAGACTGAATTACAACGCGCTCGTAATGGCGATAAACGCTATCGACACCGCTTCCGACAACATCAGAAAGAACGTAACGCCCACTATACGCAAGCGCGCGGGCGAGCTTATGGGAATGCTGACGTCGGGCAAATACAGCGAGCTTGGACTTTCACCCGACCTTGAGATAAGCGCGAACGTAGACGGTTCTACAAGAAGCATTGAGGCTTTGAGCCGAGGCACGCGTGACGCGGCGTATATCTCGCTCCGCATGGCGCTTGTAGAGCTTATATGTGGCGAAAATCCCCCGCCCTTTACCTTTGACGAGGGCTTCTCGCTACTTGACGACGTGAGAACAAAGAACATGCTGACGATGCTTTACGCGTACACGCGCAACGGCGGTCAGTGCCTGCTCTTTACCTGCCACAAGCGCGAGACCGAAATTCTCCGCGCAGTGGGAGATTTCACGCACATCATACTTTAAGCAACCGTTAAAATGATAAAAGCCCCCGTAGGGGCTTTTATTTATGCGATTTTATTGCATTTTTCTCAAAACCTCTTGAAAAAGGTCGGAAAATGTGCTACAATATTTGTGCAAAAAAGAATAAACACAGTTCATCTGAAGCATATTGCTTCGTTGTCGGGTACGCCGTTTGGCGTATTCGGGGATAAGGAAATCGCAGTGAGAATCTGCGGCAACAGCCATTACCGTATCTCCTTTTTGGTCAAGTCGGAATGCTTATCGTTCTGTGCCTCATAAAGGTCTCTTGGGCAAGTGGGAGAGATGCGGGCTTGATTTTCGGATACGGCAGGGTATCCATAAGCGATCGCACCCACGGAGGGTGCTTTTATTTTATCCTTTTTGTGAATTTCAAAACAGGAAAGGATCAAAAAACATGAAAAAAACACTGAACACATTTTTATTATTACTCGCCTTAACGCTTTGTCTCGTTTCTTGCGGCGGCGCCGCTGACACCGACACGCTTTGGGAAAGCGCCATGTATACCGAGGACACCGAGCTTGGCGAGGGCGAAAAAACCGTGGTCGTAGAGGTCACGGTCAAAGAGCACTCGGTAACCTTCACTCTAAACACCGATAAAGCAATACTCGGAGACGCGCTTATTGAGCACGCGCTTATAGACGGCGAGGCGGGTCAGTTCGGTCTGTACATCAAAAAGGTCAACGGCATAACCGCCGACTACGACGCAGACCAAAGCTACTGGGCGTTCTATCAGAACGGAGAATACATGCTGACGGGTGTAGACACCACCGAAATATTCGGAGGAGAGCATTACGAGCTTGTTTATACAAAATAACCGCTTATGAGCCAAAGAACCCAAAGAGTAAAGGAAACGTGCTTGTTCGCGATGTTAGGCACGCTGATGTTTTGCTCTAAAATCATAATGGAGCTACTCCCAAACATTCACCTGCTCGGAATGTTTACAATGGTTTACACGGTATCCTTCAGAAAAAAAGCACTGATACCTATATACGTTTTCGTTTTCATAACGGGATTGTACGGCGGCTTTTCGGCGTGGTGGGTACCATATCTGTATATATGGACTGTGCTTTGGGGAATTACAATGCTTATTCCGCAAAAGCTCCCCGCAAAAGCCTACTGCGTGATCTATCCGCTTGTATGCTGTCTGCACGGGCTTGCCTACGGCACGCTCTACGCCCCCACTCAAGCGCTTTTGTTCGGTATGGACTTAAAGCAGACAATAGCGTGGATAATAACGGGATTGCCGTGGGACATGCTACATGGTATCGGAAATCTTTGCGCGGGGTTGCTTATACTTCCCCTTTCAAATCTTATAAAAAAACTTACAAGGAGCTGATTTTACATCAGCTCCTTGCTTATAATTCGCTCCTCATTGAGGAGCGGATTTTTTATTGTGAAACGAAAATAAAAGCAGATGACTTATCATCTGCTTTTATTTATGAGACCGGGCGAAAATCAGTCAGCGTAAACGCTTACCTGCTTCTTAGCCTTTGTCTTCTGCTCGAACTTTACTCTACCGTCGATAAGAGCGAAAAGAGTATCATCCTTACCGATACCTACGTTGTTACCGGGATGGATAGCTGTTCCTCTCTGTCTTACGATGATGTTGCCGGCTACTACTGCCTGTCCGTCAGCCTTCTTAACGCCAAGGCGCTTAGACTCGCTATCACGACCGTTCTTAGTAGAACCTACACCCTTTTTATGAGCAAAAAACTGCAAACTGAGCTTCAACATTTTAAGCTTACCTCCATTAATGTAATTGGTTGCCTCCACGCGGAAGCGGGTCAAATCCAAGATCGAATTTACTCGGTATATTCTTTGTCCACCACATCAACGTCAAGATAATCGTAGTATTCCTCGACCATATCGTTGAGCTGATAGAAGTATGACATGAAAAGTCCCGAGACCGCATATCTCTTGCGCTCATCTTCTTCAAATTCGGGCAACGCCGCCTTTGACATAACCTTGATTTTGGTCGCGCCCTCGTCAATATCGTAATCAACGTCTGACGCGTACGCCACCTCAATGGTATTGATGATAAGCATGGTCATTGCGGAGAGTGCGGCGCAAAGCACGTCGTCGCCATTTTCATTATAGCACGCGTGTCCCTGTTCCTCGAAGCCATAAAAGCTTCCGCCGCTTCTGTAAAAAATGATTTTAGTCATTTTTTCGGAATCAGCCCTCGATTGTAGCAATCTGAACCTTTGTGTAAGGCTGTCTGTGGCCGATCTTCTTCTTTTCGTTCTTCTTAGACTTGTACTTCATCACATAAATCTTCTTAGCCTTGCCGTTTTTAAGAACGTTTGCTGTTACCTTTGCGTTTGCAGCGCCGAACTCGAGCTTTTCGCCATCGGAAATTGCCTTTACGTCAAAGGTTACTGTGTCACCCTCGTTAGCGTCGAGCTTCTCAACAAAAATGATGTCGCCCTCGTTAACCTTGTACTGCTTTCCGCCGGTTTGAATAATTGCGAACATGGAAAGCACCTCTCTTTCATTTTTAGACTCGCTATCGCAGGCGGCGAATGAACGCACTTAAAAAAGCCTACTTTATGCGGCAATATATTATAGCATATTAACAAAGCCTTGTCAATAGTTTTTGTAAATTTTGCCGAAAATTATTTTTTCTTTAAAATCAGCAATATTCCCTCGTCGGAATAATGCTCCTCGTAGCCGTCCGCGCGAAACGCCTTTACAGCCGCCTCGTTTTCCGAAGCATAGCGCATATCAAAGACGGCATAATCTATGTCTGTCTTATATTTTCCGTTTTCCTTATGATATTTAACCTCATAAACCTCATCTCGGTCGGCTATGTGCGGCAGAATAAAGGCGGTACACGCTACCGAAGCGTCCTCGGGAAGCATTTCCTCAAGCGCGTCGTTCATCTTTTCGTACACTTCTCTGTTATTATCATACCTCGCTTTATAATAGCCTAAATTTCCGCAGACCAGCATAGCAAAAAGCAGAAAAGCGGCAACGGCGGAAAGCGAGAGCATGAATTTTCTCGGCTTATTGCCAAGCTCACCAAGATTCAACACGGTTACGTAGAACAGAAAAGCGATTATTCCAAAGCTATATTGGAAGTTGATATTGGGTTGATAAACGTACATCGTAATAATGTTCATTAACACGGGAACGACAAGAATATATCTTGATATCTTCTTTGTGACAACGGGCAGAAACGCCAAGGGCAAGAGAAGCTGGAAGACATAGAGTATCTTTGCGTTGTCGCCGTCCTTTGAAACAAAAATCTGTGTAAGCAAATATCCGGGATTAAGCAACGCCGTCTTTATCACGCCCACAAGTCCGTCGTCGGCGTTGAATATCAGATTTTCGTATCGGCTTGTCATTATGCCGTTTCCGAAGGCTTGCATAAGCGAAGAAACCGCAACGAAATAAACCAGTGCCGCCAATGCCAGTGCAAGGGCGGTTTTCTTTTTCCTCTTGAGAAAGAACACGTAGAGCGCGAAAACAAGAACGTATATAAACGCGTCCTCTTTAACAAGCAAGGTCAACCCCGCAAAGACCGCCATATGGATATACTTCTCTTTTTCAAAGAAGCAGAAGCACCACAGAAGAAGCGGGAGAAGGAAGCAATTTTCGTGCAGGTCGTAAAATGTTCCCGTAGCTATGGCGGGATAAAAGGCGTAAACTATGCCCAACGCCGCCGCGGCTCTGTCCGAAAGCCCCTTGTCCTTTGCCATTATGCAAAGCGGAATAACGCCCGAATAGAGTATGACCGCCTGCAATATCTGCAAGGTAGCGGGGTGAGGAAAGACCATATAAAACGGGAGCATAAGATAATATATCGGTGAAAAATGCACCGCAAAGTGCGACAGCAAGCCGTCACGCTCACAGGTGGTATTGGGCAGACCGCTTTCGCTCATGTTATGGAACATATTGCACCATATACCAAAGTCAAAATTAGGCGATGAATACGAGGCGTATCTGTAAACGCCTATCGCCGCCACCACAAAGCAGGATACGGCGGCAACCGCGCCGACGATGCCCCACCTTATCCTTTTATCAAAGCTTTCGGGTATGGCGTCAAGCGTGCCGTCATTAACAACGCAACTCAGAATTATAGCGAAAACGGCTATAATAGCGGCGTACAGGTGATAGCGCGTAGCGTTGTCTCCGCCCGCGACAAGCGCGGTGGAGAACAGCAAAGCCGAGGCTAACATAGTCCACTGCACGGGCTTATATTTCCCCGCAAAGACCTCTGCCGCGGCAAGTGCCGCCGAAAAAATTATCAGCCCCAAAAGGAGCAGAGCCGCAAGCGAGAATGACATATCGCTCTGAACAAAGGCGATATCGGTATAATCACCACCGCTAAGAGTCAAGCTCAAAAAGCTCACGAGGAGAAAGGCGGTGAAAAGAATTTTCACCGCCGCGCCCTCTGTAAATATCGCTTTGAGTTTCGCGGAAAGCTCCCTTTTATTCATTACAACCACTCCAGATTACTTTATCTTTCTGCACTCCAGATAATATCTTTTGTCCGCAGCGTGCCCCATAGAAAAGGTCTTTCTGGGCAAAGCGCCGTCACAGATAACAGTTTTGAAAAGCTGGTCTTTTTCCATACCGTCAAATATAAAGCCTATGGCATTTGGATTTTTAGCAAGCGCCTCGGTAGCCTCTACACCATGGATATAGTCAACGCTCGCACCCTCGTGAGATGCGATATAATCGTCAATAAAGCTCTGAAGTGTACCTACCGTAAGCTGAGCCGTAGGGCGTCTGAACACGATACTTCCCTCACCGCCCGCATGGATATATTCAACCGTCTGGGGCTTTTCGTTTCCGTCAAGGTTATTAGCATATTCACCCAAAGCGGCGTGCACCGCAACAGGAGAAACGCCAAACATTACACGGTAAATAGGCTCAAATTTAAGCGCGTCGTCATGAAGATTCACTATCTCCGCAAGGGCGTATCTCGCGGGGTGAGAAAGTGCGGCTTCGCCAAGCCTTGCCTTGACCTCCTCATAAGCCGCCTTAGCCGACGCCAACGAATGGTTTCCGTCGCCTACGGCAAAAAGCAGAGGAGCATAATCGTCGCCGTACTTCTCACGCATAGCCTCGGGGGTAGCAAGAGCCTCAAGCGCCGTGTTTATTCTCTTTTGTCGGTTTTCGTCAACAAACCATCCCTTGATATGACCGCCGCCAAGCATAAGCTCAAAGTCATACGCCTTTTCATACCCCTCTTTAGCGGTAATCTCAGGCTCTATGACCGTTTTCTTGGGGTCATCGATAAGTACCATAACGTGAGGAAGCTCAATAGCCGCGTCACGTCTGACGGCAACTCTGGGGGGAATACGGTCAAGCACTGTACCCTCGGTAGCTCTTACAAGCGCGTCCGCGCCCTTGTTATAGTCGTAGCACTCAAGATCTATCATGCCCACAAGACCGCGGCGTATCTCTCCGTCGGACTGGGTGCGCTCGACGTATATCATGCTGCTCTTATGCTCTCGCAAAACGCCTTTAAGGTACTCGGTCATAGTTCTATTTATTTCGGGAACTCTTTCGGTGGTTTCGGAAAGGTATACCTCTGGCAGTATAAGGTTAAGTGTGGACGGCGAATCTGCCACGCACGCCTTTGCCTGCTCCCAATACTCGGGTTCGCTCGTGTGCTGATCGCATGCTATGACAGCCCACTTTTTGCCTTCAACCTTATCAAAATCGGGCAACATTATATCCGCAGGGTAAAAACAGTTTCTCATTTGTAAATATTTCCTCTCATGGTAATATATTATATTGTATCACAAAACCAATATTAATTCAATAGATATATTGTTTTTGTTGAAATTCGTCAAAAAAACTATCAAACCAAACAAAAATATTGTCTTTTTGTTTAAAATGCCCTTTGTAAAACTCACCCAAATTTGATATAATTAATATGTGGATATTTTATCGAAAGGCAGGCAACAAAATGACAACTCAAGGCTTTCGCAAGACAGATCACGTTGTTTACGCGTCAAACGGAATATGTCTGATCGAGGACATAAAGAAAATGTCCTTTATCAGAGGAGAACCCGAAAAAGTATACTATATTCTCAAGCCCTTGAACGACAAAAACTCAACCATCTATATTCCCGAGGACAATGAGCTGTTACTCGGAAAGATGAGAAACATCATCACAAAGGGCGAGATAGAAGCCATCATAACAGATGTCAAAAAAGCAGACATTGAATGGATAGATGACAGAAAGCTCAGAAGCGCAAGCTACCGCGAGATTCTTTCAAACCCACACCCTGCCGTGCTTCTGCCCTTGGTAAAAGGCATTTCAAAAAAGAATGCCGAGCTTTCCGAAACAGGCAAAAAGCTCGCCGCCGCAGACAAGGATGCCTTTGAAATCTCGCTCGGTTACATCAGGGATGAATTCGCCTTCGCCCTTGGCATTAAAGCCAATGAAATAAAGGAATATATTGAAAACGCCCTCGGGTTTTATCCGAGTATCGTATAGAAAAAACCGCCAACTGGCGGTTTTTTCTATTTTGTAAATCAGCCGATTTCCTTTATTGTTTTTATTACGCCCTTATTGTCGATAGCAACGTCGTCGCCTGTGTCAATATCAAGCATATAAAGGGTATCTATCTCGCCCTGATTTATCATCATGGGAACAGGTCTGCCTGTATGATTCTCATGATTGATATGCTCAAGCACGAGCGTCTTTATCTTGGTATCGGGAAGAACGCGAATCGTCTCGATATCTCCAAGCTGCTCGTTTCGTCCGATGTTCTCTATACGAACATGGCCGATATCCATGCGGCTATCAATAAAGATAAACGCAAACTGATAATTCTCCGGCTTCCGGTAAATGGGAAGTCTGGGAGCATTGGACGCAAAAAACAATTTTCTACGAAAAAGAGACTGTTTGAAAAAACAGTCTCTTTTATTGTTAAGCAGCTTTCTTAGCCTTTATCTTATTATCAACGAACTGATATACGAAAACAGACGCAACTATAACAAGTCCGACGATATCGGTAATAGTCTCGGGGATAACAAGGCAGAGACCTCCGCCGATAAGAACTATTCTTTCCCACCACTTACAGTTGCGGAATGCATGTCCCTCCATACCCGCGGAGATACCGATTATCCCCACAACAGATGTGAACACTATCTTAAGAATAGAAAGGACAGCGCCAAAGGTAACGTGAAGATTTTCAACGCCGTAGCCGCCCTCAAAGAGCAGGTCAATAATAAGCATATCGGGCTGAAGCACAAATATATAAGGAATAATAAACGCGGTTATCGCCAGTCTTGTGGCGGTAACGCCGGTTTTCAACGGGTCGGATTTAGCAATAGCGCTTCCCGCATACGCCGCGAGAGCAACGGGGGGAGTGATATCAGCAACGATACCGAAGTAGAAAACGAACATATGAGCCGCAAGCACGGGGGTATCGGGGGCTATGCTCAAAATAAGAGGAGCCGCCATAGTCGCCATGATAACGTAGTTAGCGGTAGTGGGAACTCCCATACCAAGAAGAATACAGGTCAGCATGATAAGCGCGAGCGCAAGGAACAGGCTCTGTCCCGCAACGACCTTAAGGATTCGGATAAGATCCTGATTAAGGTGTGTAAGGGTGACGAGTCCTACCATATTACCCGCGATAGCGCAGGCAACAGTTACGCTTATCGTTCCCTTTGTTCCGCCGATGAGAGCGTCGCAGAAGCTTGTGGGAGAAAGTCTGGTGTCCTTAGCAAAGGAGCTTACGATAACGACGGTAAGTATTGCGATAGCAACCGAACGCGCGGGAGAGAAGCCGTTACCCATAAGCGCTACAAGCACTACGATGGGGAGAAGCAGATATCCGCGGCGCAGAAACAGCTTACCGAACTTTGGAAGGTCCTCTTTGGAAAGACCTTTCATTCCCTCTTTCTTTGCCTCAAAGTGGATCATCATAAAGATACCCATAAAGTAAAGGATAGCGGGAAGAATAGCCGCGATAGCGATAGCCATATAAGGAATCTCGGTAAATTCAGCCATAAGGAACGCCGCCGCGCCCATGATGGGGGGCATTATCTGACCGCCTGTAGACGCCGCCGCCTCAACAGCCGCCGCGAATTCGGGTCTGTATCCTATCTTTTTCATGGTGGGAATAGTAATAGAACCGCTTCCCACTGTGTTAGCAACCGAGCTTCCCGAGTACATACCCTCAAGGGCGCTGGAGATTACCGCAACCTTAGCGGGTCCGCCTGCCGCCCAACCCGCGATAGAGTTAGCCAGGTCTACGAAGAAGGTACCGATACCGGTTTTTTCAAGAAACGCGCCGAAAATAATGAATAGCGCGAGATACTGAGCGCAGATAGCAAGCGGATTACTTGTAATTCCGTTACCCGCATAGAAAAGCTCCTGCAAAAGGCGAATAGGCTTTACGCCGTAGAAAAGTGCGTATACAACGAAAGCGCCTACCACGCAGAGGATGGGAAGTCCCACAACTCTACGGCACGCCTCGGCAAGCACAACAAAGCCCACAACAGCGAATATAATATCAAGAGTATTGATATTGACCGCGCGCTTTACGATATTTTCATTTTCAACAACTATATAGAAAAACGAAGCAAAGCCCGCCGCCGCGAGTATGTAATCATACCACGGGATATAATTTATTTTTTTCGCTTGTCCTTTGTAGGCGGGAAAAATGAGGAACGTTATCACAAGAACAAGTCCGAGAAAGCCCGTAGAGCTTCCGGGCCAGGTCATAAGTCCCGCGATTATATCATTGTCAAGCATCAAGAGATACTTTCCGAAAATAGACGTAATTATAGCGTAAAGAGCAAACGCGATCATCAGCGTTCTTATCACTATTTTCTTTTTACCCGTGAAATGACGTACGTTTGATTCACGGTCGAATTCCGCCATCAACGCATCGGCATCGATAACTTCATTCTCAGTCTGTATTTTAGTTTCTTCCATGTGTTGAATGCCCTCCTTTTTTGTAATCTATGTCAAATCACCGAAATATCGGTGCCTTTATTCGCAAAGTAACAGCGGCGTTCTTGCCGCAAAGCTCGTTTAACACCACGTCCTCGCCGTTTATATGCAAAATATGGTCGTAGACCGTGCCAACGATGTAGTTCACCTTCTCCTGTCTTATATCAAGGTTCGAAAGTGTTATTTTGTCTCCCTCATAGGAGACCTGCCAATTCTCCTCCCATTCGGTCGGCATTCCCGCGCCGAATGATGAGTAGATGCACTTATCACAAACAATAATATTGCCGTCCGCGTAGTAGCAGTCGGTAACCTCGGTAAGATTTACCGAATGAATAAACGAGATCGAGAATTCTTCCCTTTCGGATATCTCGTACTCCGCATAAATTCTGCCGTTTTCCGTATCACAGATAACCAACTTAAAGGTGTCGTTTATCAGCGCAAAAATCACAGCAACAGCCGCAGTCATTACGACTACGGCTGCTATTGCGATCGCCAAAATTTTCTTTTGGGTCATTAATTACTTAACTTCGTTGTAGTAGCGAAGCGCACCTGCGTGGAAAGGAACATCTCCGATGTCGTTCTGAGCGTATGCAAGGTCAATGTTCTCGAACTTGTTGTGAGCAACGATGAGCTGATCCTTCTTCTCAAAGAGTGTCTTTGTGAACTCGTATACAACATCCTCGGGAATGTCGTCACGGCAGATGAACGTAGCCTTTACAGCAACAGTCTGGATATCCTCGGTGTTGCTGTATGTGCCTGCAACGATAGGATACTTGGAGTAGAAGCCGTACTTAGCGGAAAGTGCGTCGTAATGCTCGTCATCGATCTCAAGAAGCTTGAACTCTCTGTTTACGGAGAGGTCAGTAATAGCAGTTGTGGGAGCGCCGGCAACTACGAAGAACGCGTCGATCTCGCCATCCTTGAACTTTGTAGCAGAGCCGTTGAAGTCAGCGTTAATAGGAACGATATCCTCTCTTGTAAGGCCGTAAGCCTCAAGGATCTGGAGAGCGTTGAACTCAACACCGCTACCTGCTGCGCCGATAGAAACTACCTTACCCTTAAGGTCAGCAACAGACTCGATCTCTGTAGACGCAACGATCTGGCAAACCTCTGCGTAAACAGCAGCAACTGTGCGGAAGTTTGTGATGGGCTCGCCGTCAGAGAAAAGGTCAGTACCTGTGTAAGCGTACTGCATAACGTCGTTCTGAACGATAGCGAAATCAGCCTGACCGCCGGTAACAAGCTGGATGTTAGCCTTGGACGCACCGGTTACATCAACGTTGATCTTAAGGTTTGTTTCTGTGTCGTATACACCTGCGAGACCTACGCATGCCGCGTAATAAGTTCCGCCTGTACCACCGCTTGCGAGAGTGTAAGCCTTGTTACCGCCTCCGCAACCTACGAGTGCTGTGCAGAGCATAACCGCAACGAGCACGAGAGCCAAAATTTTCTTCATAATGTCCTCCATCTTGCGCTATTTGCGCGCAACAAAAATAAAAATTTTAATTATTATACCACAAATATGAAGAAATTGCAATAGCTTTTCAAAAACAAATCGAGGTTTTGGTATAAATTTTATCACGTTTCGACCGAAATTTGCCAAAATTTGATTTTCAACAAAGTTTTTTGGGGTTTTCGCTTAAAAACTGCTCGCAAAAAAGCCGACGGTGTTATCCGTCGGCTTAAAGTATCACTTATTAAGAAATTTTCTGATCTGCTCAAGCTGCATATTTACAGACTCGGCACAAGTACCGCCTGCCGAAATTCTCTTTTCCACACAAGTCTCAAGCTTTATATCGTCATAGAGGTCATTATCGAAAAGTTCGGAATGTGCCTTGTAAGCCTCAAGCGGAAGCTCGTCAAGCACCGTCTTTTTCTCGATACACTCGGCGACTATCTGCCCTACTGTCTTATAGGCGCTTCTGAAAGGAAGCCCTTTTTTCACAAGGTAGTCGGCAAGGTCGGTAGCGTTGATAAATCCGCCCTGAGCCGCCTTGTACATATTCTCGCTGTTCACACGCATGGTTGCTATCATGGGCGCAAACACCGAGAGACACTTCTCTACCGTTTCGATGCTGTCAAACACCGCTTCCTTATCCTCCTGCATATCCTTATTGTACGCAAGCGGAAGTCCTTTGAGTGTAGTAAGGAGCGCCATAAGGTTTCCGTAGACTCTGCCCGTCTTGCCTCTTACAAGCTCTGCCATATCGGGGTTCTTCTTCTGGGGCATGATGCTCGAGCCTGTTGTATACGCGTCATCAACCTCAATAAACTTGAACTCCCCCGACGACCAGAGGATTATCTCCTCAGAAAATCTGGAAAGATGCATCATAGTGACCGAATAAGCGCTCATAAGCTCAAGGCAGAAGTCACGGTCGGAAACGCCGTCAAGGCTATTGATGACTATGCCGTCAAAGTCAAGGTGCTTTGCCACCATTTCGCGGTCGGTGTTATATGTCGTACCCGCAAGGGCGCAAGAACCGAGGGGCGAGAGGTTCATTCTCTTAAGCGCGTCCTCCATTCTGCCGATATCGCGGACAAACATAGACGCATAAGCAAGCAGGTGGTGACCGAATGTTATAGGCTGTGCGCGCTGAAGGTGAGTGTATCCCGGCATTATCGTATCTCTGTACAGCTCAGCCTTATCACAGATAACGCCGATAAGCTTCTTTGCAAGCTCGATTATCTCGCCGGTGCGTCTGCGCAGATAAAGCCTTATATCAAGCGCAACCTGGTCGTTACGGCTTCTGGCGGTATGGAGTCTTTTACCCGCGTCGCCTATTCTCGCGGTAAGCTCCGCCTCGATAAACATATGTATATCCTCACAATCGAGGTTGAACATAAGCTTTCCGCTTTCTATATCGGAAAGTATGCCCTCAAGTCCCGAGGTTATCTTATCGAGATCGTCCATAGAGATTATTTTCTGCGCCGCAAGCATAGCCGCGTGCGCCATTGAACCAAGGATATCCTCCTTGTACATCTTACTGTCAAATGAAATGGAAGAATTGAAGTCGTCAGCCTCTTTATCAAGCGCGCCGACAAATCTTCCCGCCCACATTTTTTCCATAGTTACTACCTTTCTTTATATGAGTCTTAAAATTTCTTTTTCTATGTCTCTGTCCGAAAGACCGAGGGTTTCATATATACCTTCGCCCTTTTTACTAAAGCCGAAATTATCCTCCACCGCCATAATCGTCATCTTAGAACGGTCAAATCCGTGGCATCGGCAAAGCCCGTCGGCTATTATCATTCCCGCGCCGCCGTTCTTTATTTCTTCCTCAAGGGTCACCACAGGGCAAGCGTTATCCCCGATAGCCTCGGCAATCAAGCTCACACACTCGCCGTAGGGCTTAAGGAATTCGAGCAGAACGATACCCACACGCTTCCCTTTTTCCGCAAGCGCGATCTGCGCCTTTATCGCCTCGGCGGCTATTCTGCCGTGAGTGACTATTACCGCGCAGGGCTTTTCGTCGGGTGTGAAATCGGCGCGTATTCCAACGCCTTGGCTCACATCAGAATAAAAGTGCTCACGCACAAGCTCTGATTCAGCGCCTCTGGGATATCTCACCGCGCAGGGCGAATTTGAGCGAAGCGCGTCAACCATAGCGCTTTTCAGCGCCGTGTATGTGGCGGGGGTATATATTTTCATTTCGGGGATCTGCGAAAGGAACGCCACATCAAATATACCGTGGTGCGTAGGTCCGTCCGCGGGGTTAAGACCCGCGCGGTCTATGCATAGGCAGACAGGCAAGCCCTGAAGCGCCACGTCGTGAATAATATTATCGTAAGCTCTCTGCAAAAAAGTCGAATATATAGCGGCAAACGGACGCTTTCCGCCTGCGGCAAGTCCTGCGGCATAAGTTACCGCATGAGGCTCGGCGATTCCGACATCGAAAAATCTATTAGGATATTGAGCCTTGAAGCCCTCAAGCCCCGTACCCTCGCACATGGCGGCGGTTATGGCGACGACACGCTCGTCTTTTTTCGCAAGCTCGCAAACGATTTTACCAAACTCGGCGGAAAAATTAGTACCGCCCCCGCTTCCCTTGGGCGAAAGCGAATGATATTTATCGGGATTTTTCTCGGCAGGCTCATAGCCCTTCCCCTTTTGGGTCTTTATATGAACTATAACGCTATTCTGCTGCTTTTTGGCAAGCTCGAGAATATCCTCAAGCGCCTCAACGTCATTTCCGTCCACGGGGCCGAGATAGTAAAGCCCCATATTTTCAAAATAGTTACTGCCGTAAAGCATGTTTTTAAGCGCTCTTTTGGTCTTTTTCAAAAGCCCGAGCAGCCACTTGCCCACAATAGGAATGGCGCTAAGCACCTTTACCGTAGCCTTTTTGGTGTTAAAATAGCCCTCGCTGGAGCGTATTTTTGAAAGACTGTCAGCGAAACGTCCGATATTTTTTGATATCGACATTTCGTTTTCATTTATTACAATTATAAGTTTTAGGTTGCGGTCGCAATTGTTGAGCGCCTCGTGTATCATACCGCCCGTAAACGCGCCGTCTCCGACCACCGCCACGGTATAGGCGTCAACGCCCGAGAGCTTGTCAGCCTCGGCAAGCCCCAGCGCCGCCGAGACCGACGTAGAGCTGTGTCCCGCCCCAAATGCGTCGTGCTCGCTTTCGTCACGCTTGGTAAATCCGCTAAGTCCGCCGCTTTGGCGCAGGGTATCAAAGTCACCGCGCCGTCCCGTGAGAATTTTATGCACGTAGGATTGATGACCTACGTCCCAAACAATGTGGTCTTTGGGCGTGGAGAAAACTCGGTGCAGAGCCACCGAAAGCTCCACAGCACCAAGATTGGACGCAAGATGTCCGCCCGTAACGCTGACCTTTTCCACAAGAAAATCACGGATCTCTCCGCACAGCAGAGGAAGCTGCTTTTCGTCAAGCGCTTTTACGTCCTCGGGACTATTTATTGAATTTAAAAGTTCATAATTCCGATTTTCGGACATTTCAACACACCCTTACAAATAATCTTCTTTATATTTTAGCACACATTGGCGATTTAGTCAAGAAGCAAAGCCTCAATATCACTTTTTTTGCATTTTGCCTTTCCCTGCGCGAAGGGGGCTTTACCGCCGCCGCTTCCGCCAAGGCTTGCGAGCGTGCTTTTCACAAAGCTGTTAAAATCCTCGCCCGTGTAGCCTATGACAAAGGTATATCCGTCACAGTCGTTGCCCGAAAAGGCGGCGCAGAGGCGCTCACACTCGGGGAGCTTTGACGACACCAAGGCGCGAAGCTCGCTCATATCCATGCCGTCGTCAATATAGACTATCTTACCATCTTGAGGCTTCACCGACTCTATTTTCATAGAAATAATTTTTTGCTTAAGTTCGTATATCTCATGCTTGTAGCCGCCTATATCGTCCATCAGCTTTTTTACACCATCGGCGATATTTTCGCGCGGCAGAGATATCATATTGGATATAGCGAGAGCACGGTCGTACTCGGCATTGAACTCGTCCAGCGCATCAAAGCCGCACTTCATGTGTATTCTCGTACCGCCTTTGTAACGCATGCAGGATATGAGCTTTATCATACCGATCTGACCTGTTTTTGAAACGTGCGGAGCGCAGCACGCGCAGGCATCAAGCCCGTCTATAACCACGACGCGCACGTCGTCCTTAAGGTCGAGCTTTGAGCGGTAAAACATTTTTTCAAGCTCCTCGGGCTTGGGATAGACCGCTTTCACCTCAATATCTTTTACCACAGCCTCGTTGGCGAGTCTTTCGATCCTGCGAAGCATTTCTCTGGTTATCTCTCCGTCAACGTCCATGGTTACGTCCTCACTTCCGAGGTGAAAGCCCACGTTATTAAAGCCGTACTCGTTGTAAATTATGCCCGAAACGATATGCTCGCCCGAATGGTTTTGAATGTGGCGCACACGTCTTTTTGTGTCGATTTTGCACGACACTGTAGCGCCAATCTCTAATTCTCCATCGCAAACATGGAATATCTTGCCGTCGTCCGGCGTAACATCAATAACATTCACGCCGTCGATGGTTCCTATGTCCGAAAGCTGACCGCCCCCGTCGGGAGCAAATGCCGTACGGTCAAGCTCGACCCAATATTCGTCCTCGACCTGCTTCACCGAAAGCACTTTCGCCTCAAACTCAAAAAGTAATCCGTTATCAAAAAGCTTTTCAGTCATTTTACACCTCAATCGTTAAGGGTTATCTTTGCCGCCTTAAGCGCAATGACTATGGCGGGAATTATAGCGAGCTGAATAATTATCCCAGGTATCGCCGAGGTTATCGCGCCCGAAACAAACGCCGCAATGGTAAACACCTTGCCCCACACCGAAAGCAGGACAGTCTGCGCTATTCCCCACACGGCTCTGCCGATAAGCATTGCCAATATCAAAGCGAGATAAATGAAGCCTATCTTTTTGGGAAATCTTTTATAAAACGTCCCGGTAAAAACTCCGTACGCCGCAAGCTCAAATGCCATGGCTATCGCCGTAGGATAAATAGGCGGCATAGAGAATATAAGAAAACGCACCAACGGTGCCAGCGCGCCAACGCCAAGCCCCCACCACGGACCGCAGATAAATCCGCACAAAAGCACGGGAATATGCATGGGGCAAAGCATGTTGCCTATCACCTGAATATTACCCGTAATTATCGGCAACACCAGCGCTATCGCCAGACAGAGCGCCGAGTAGACAAGCTTTTTGATATGTACGCTTGCAACCTTGATACGAACCATTCTCTCCTCCGAAAATCTTATGCGTTTTCTATATTGTACCACATTTTGGCGCAAATGTAAACTTATAATTGAAAGAAATCTTGACAAAAAGGCAATTTTATTTTATACTAAATATAACTTACGCAAAAGGAGCAAAAAATGGCTATAAAACTTGTTGCCACCTGTCTTTTCGGGCTTGAAAAGCAGCTTGGCGAGGAAATAGACGCGCTTGGGCTTAAGCGCGTTGACACAATGGACGGGCGCGTTACCTTTATAGGCGAACCTGAGGACATTCCGCGCGCCAATATAAATCTGAGACTTGCTGAAAGAATATACATTCTCGTAGGCTCGTATCCTGCCACCACATTTACCGAGCTTTTTGACGGTGCGGTAGAACTGCCGTGGGAAGATTATATCGGAAAATACGACGAGTTTCCTGTCAAGGGACACGCCATAAAAAGCAAGCTTTTCTCAGTGCCCGACTGTCAGAGCATAGTTAAAAAAGCCCTTGTGGAAAGGCTTTCTAAGCATTATAATATCAAGTGGTTTGCCGAAAACAGCGGCGTTAAATACCAGATAGAATTCTTTATTTTCAAGGATGTGGCAACACTGATGATAGAGACCAGCGGAGCGCCTCTGCACAAGCGCGGATACCGCCCCGAGGCAGGCGTGGCCCCCATACGCGAGACACTTGCCGCCGCCATAGCGCTGACATCGCGCCCCCGCGAGGACACGCTTTTCTGGGATCCGTTTTGCGGCTCGGGCACGCTGGCTATTGAGGCGGCTATGATCGCCACCAACCGCGCCCCCGGACTTTTGCGAGAATTTTCGGGCGAGAAATTTCCTTTTATCCCGGGGCGCATGTGGGACGCCGCGAGAGAGGATGCAAAAAGCAAGATAATCCATAATTCGACATTTGAAGCATACGCTTCCGACATAGACGAGAACATTCTTGACGTGGTTTATGAAAACGCGCTCCGCGCGGGAGTTGAGGAGCATCTCAACATCTTCGCCGCCGACGCGCGAAAGATAGAAAAGCTCGACCGCCGCGGCTCGATAGTCTGCAATCCGCCCTACGGAGAAAGGCTTATGACCGAGCGAGAGGTCGCCGAGCTTTACGCCGATATGGGACGAGCCTTTGACAATCTCTACCCGTGGCAGGTCTACGTCATCACATCTTGCCAGAATTTCGAGCGTCTCTACGGCAGACGCGCCGACAAGGTAAAGAAGCTGTACAACGGCATGATACCCTGTAATTTGTACCAGTTCTTCAAGCCGAGGGATGAGAAGCCTGGGAAAAAGAAATAACAACAAAGGCTGAACGCGATTGTTCAGCCTTTATTGCTTTATAAGTTGTTAATTAATTTGTCGTTTCACTCGCAGCCGAGCGCTATCTTAAGCACCTCGAGATT
This sequence comes from Eubacteriales bacterium, assembly GCA_045660295.1. Lineage (GTDB taxonomy): Bacteria > Bacillota > Clostridia > Oscillospirales > CAG-272 > RGIG8775. The sequence goes on along the minus strand of JAZRDN010000043.1, from coordinate 24,860 downwards.
TCGGCGCATAACGTCAATAAAGATATTTTCCTCGCCGTTCTGGCGCACCTGCATGGAGTCAAGCTCCAGTATCCTCGCGGTTTTAGCCGCTGTGTTTTCGACCACGGTTTCCGCTATGCCGTCATTCGAGTCCTCTATGACAAGCACGCAGGGCAAAGAAAGCTCATCTATCTTTTTTGCGAGAGTTATGACTGTCTCAAAGCCGGCGGTGGTCTCCGAGGAGCATCCCGGAAACGCCGCGTAATATTCAAGCCCAAGCTCGTTCATAAGATACACGAACGGAAATCTGTCGGCAAACACAAGGGTCTTATATTTCGCGCTTGCCACGGCGGCTTTATACTCGTCATACAGAGCGTTCACCTCGGCGCTATACGCGGCAAGGTTAGCTTGATATATCTCGGCTTTTTCGCCGTCTATCGCGCAAAGCGCATCGGTTATCGCCTTGACACACGCCTGCGTGTTTTCAAAGGAAAGCCAAATATGCTCGTCTGGGGCTTCATCATGGTGGTGGTCGTGACCGTCAAGGCAGTCGTCACAGTAATCCCCCTCCACGTAGTCCAAAAGCCTTACCAGCTTTATGTCCTCGCGGTTCATATTCTTCACAGCGTCCTCTATCCATTTGTCAGACTCGCCGCCGATATAAACAATCAAATCGCTCAACAACAGAGTTTTCATGTCCTGTGCACTTGGCATATAATTGTGAATATCCTGTCCGCTTTTCACAAGATAAGTAACACCAACGTCCTCGTACGAGTCCTTGACTATCTCGTAGGTCAAGTGGCTCAAAACGTCAAAGGTGCAGACCACGCGTGGCGCAATCCCGTTTCTGTCGTCGCTGTTATGGGCGCAAGAAGTAAACGCGCCGCAAATTATCACAAGGCAAAGCAAAATTGCCGTTATATTTTTCATCAAACTTCCTCCGAGCGAATTTGAAAATCATTCTCAAATTAGATTATACTATTTTTATGAGAATTTGTCAAGGGTACGGAAACAAAAATATAAATTTCCAACTTGTGAACATTGAAAAGATACGACAAGACCGCAATCTCTTTGGGATTGGAGTTCAAAAATTCAAGCTGGACGCAAAAGACAGAGCGTGATGATAAATACGAACTAACCACTGTAAGAAAGGTTCGGATTTTTGTTTGTGCTCTAATTGCTCTAAAATTTTCAAAAATTTTTTTAAAAAAACTTTACATTTCTTTTTTTGTGTGATATAATGACAGTGCCAAACAAATTTCATAAAGTAATCGTTGGGATAATTTTCTTTTTTTACAGAAGAATTATACCTTTTCTCGTTGTACACAATAACTGTATGAATTTGATAAAATCGCAAATTCCAGCAAGTTATTGTGTAGAGGTTTATCCTTTCGTTTACTTGAAATTTGTTTGGCGACAATCGGAGTTTGCGTTTTTTATGCGCTGACCTCGGTTGGCGCATTTTTATTTTCATTAATAGGAGGACAAAATGAAAAAACAAAACTTAACCAAACGAATACTATCGCTAATAATGGCAGTGATATGTTTCGTTTCAATGCTCGTAATTACCCCTCTCGGCGTATCGGCGGCAAACAACAGTGTAAAGGAGGTCGGGGGCGTTACTATTCAAAACGTTAAGACAAAGCAGTATCTTAACTATGATTACGGCACTCTTAAAAATGGCACCCCCTTGCGCGTTTGGCCTTGGGACGGAAGCAAAGAACAGTTGTTTGCCATTGATATGGTAAGTGCGGGTACATATCGAATTTTAACAAATGCGTCCGCAAACTTTGCCGTCGATGTATACAGGGGCAACTCCAAGCTGAAGGCGGGTCAACAATGCGACATTTGGAAGGCAGGAAGCGATTCTATTGCACAAAACATTCAATTTTATGATTGTGGCGACGGAAGTTTTATTCTGAGAATGAGCAACAATACAAATCTTGCTTTAGCGGCAACGAGCGCGAAAGGCAGAATAAAGCTTGTAAACTTCAACAAAAACGACAATTCCCAAAAGTGGATTTTCAAGGATACAAATGGAAATAAAATAGATATTACCAACAACTCTACATCCGTTACAAACCCGCTTTGTCATGCAGATGACTATCGCATACTTAATACTATAAAATTTGACAGCAAAGAATATTGGGTGGTTGGTTTAAACAAAAAAATAGGTAATCTCCCCGCAAATACCATATTTTGTGTTGATGCTTCAACAAAAAATATTATCGTTGATAAAGAATTAGTAAGCCAATTACTTGTCGCAGACAAGTATCTAATTGATATTGCTAATGGCTCAATAACTAAAGACATAGAAAACATCTTTAAAGCATCTTGCGATTACATAGATAAGTACACTGATATAAAAGGCTGCGGGATGATTGGTTCTCTTGTCGGTAAAGGATGTTCAACTTTTTTAAACACTTGGGTTGCAGTGACTGAAAAAGGACAGGGTACTTCTTTAAAAAATTGCGCTGAATCTTGGGGTGAACTTATATCTGAAGCAGCAGGAGTAGACGAACGTATTGATATTTATATCGTTTTATATTTTGCAAAACTGTGTTTTAATACCGGATTAGAAGCTTTATATGTAGCAAGCGAAAATTATATTTCTCCAACAGAAATCGACTATGATGCAGCGATTAAAACAATTGAATATTATTCACAATGTAAATATTATTTTGAAATCATAAAAGCGCTCACAAAAGATACGATAGACGAGTACAACCAAACACCTTGGTGGGATAAAATCCTTAATCAAACCTATGATGCTCTTGAAGGACTTATGGGCGGAGTTACCGGTGATTTATCTAATGAAATAGAGAACATGGATAAACTTTTTGAAGCTATGGAGGTTTTAGATACATTACAGACTATGTCCGAAATGCAATCTTACTCAAACGAAATATTAAATGCTTTAAATGTTGGAACAAAAACTCCTAACTCAATTTACAAACAGACCAAATCCAAATATATAATTGATGCAACCACCATTATAAACAATTCTATGATAATTGCAAATATGACCACTTTGGAATATTGGGACTCTCTCATTGGAACTACAGTTGCATCTATCAAGAGTGGCAATACATATACAAAATGGTACGGAAGCGGGAATGTATCTGCTAAAGCCGGCTATTATGGACAATGCACTTGGTATGCGTTAGGTCGTTTTTATGAGATTACCGGTGTCAAGCTCACAACAGCCCCCCATGCAAAATACTGGTTAACAAAAAATGCTAATAACAGCAAAGTCAAAATTATATACGGAGCTTCTAATATTATGCCCCAATCCATAGCAGTCGATGATGATGGCACATACGGACACGTAATGTTCATAGAATATGTAACATACGATGCAAATGGAAAGCCTAATTACGTATATTTTACAGAGTGTAATTGGGATTCTAACGGAAAATACAATGTCGGTAAAGACTGTATCGTACAAAAGATGACTTACAATAATTTTATTAAATATAGAACACCTGATGGATATATAATTGCAAAGTAATTACTTTGCAAAAAATTTATTCTTTGCACAAAAAATCCGAACCCTTCGCCTATCGGTCTTGGGTTCGGATTTCTACTGTTTGGGCGGGAGACGGGAATTAGGAACCTGTCTTGCGGAAAATTCAGCTTAACCGTATATTCTCTCCACGCAAGACCGCAATCCCTTCGGGATTGAAGTTCAATACTGTAATCAACATAAGTAAAAGGCTATCAAGCACTAAGCTTGATAGCCTTTTACTGGTGCGGGAGACGGGAATTGAACCCGTACGATTCTCACCACACGCCCCTCAAACGTGCGCGTCTGCCAGTTCCGCCACTCCCGCGAATGCTGCCACTATTGCGACAACATTATATATTATACTCATTTTTTTTTAAATGTCAATAGGTTTTTATAAATTTCTTCAACTTTTTTCGAATTTTTACCCCACAAACATATAACTTTCTATTCCGTAAGAATCGAGAAGCGCCAAAAGCTCTGTTCTCGCTTCGCCCTCGGCGTTGGCAAGCACCAGACGCATGTTATAATTGGTAATAAAATACGCGCACTTTTCTATCATATCGCCAAGGCTATGGCTCGCGACAGCGCTCACGTCTATGGCGTACGCATCTGCGTAGCCCTCGGTAGCGCTTATCACACGCGATGCGCCCGAGCCGTTCATGCAATCCTCCGACAGAGCCACGCATATATTCGCGGTCTCGCACGCCGCCTCCACACTTGCCATATAAGCGGTGACAGTTCTGCTATAATCCGATCCGTCGGGCAGACCGAAAATAACGATTTCATCTATACCCGCGCCCGCAAGCTCGGAAATTATCGCCACTTCCTCGGCGGTTTTAAGTATACGAAGCCCGCTATCCTCCTCGGCAAACGCCGTCGAGTAAAAATAAGCCACGCTTATTTTACGCTCGCCATTTACAGCATCGGCTATCTCCTCGGATGTTATCGGAGAAAAAGCCGTCATTGACGTAGCCGCCTTTGAGATCACCTCGGCAGAAAAGAAGATATTCCCCGCTCCGTCGTTAGCCTTAAAGGCTATGGCGTTTCCCTCCACGGCGTCATTGACTCCGCGCTTGAAATCCGAACGGTCAACGCCCGCAGCGTTTACGTAGCTTGCCTGAATATCGGCAAGAGCCGCGTAATCCTCAGCGGGCTCTTTAACGCCGCCGAAGTCGGTAAGGTTATGTCTGCCGAATGAGTCGAGCTTGGATTTTGAAGCGTTTTTCCCAAGCACCGCGCCTGTGATCAACGCCGACACCACGGCAAGAGCTATGACCGCGACAACTACAAATTTAAAACGTCCTCCAAAACGTCCTCGCGACGTTCCGTGATAACTCTGAATTTTTCTGCGTTTTCGGTACATATTCCGTCCCCTATCGAAATCTTATTCCATAGTCCAGAGGTCTATCGACTCACCGCAACCGTTAAGCTCAAAATCAAGCTCATCGGCAAGCTCGTTTATAGTCTCATACATTTTACATTCAAAATATATAGCCTTAAGCGAGTCAATGTTATCAAGCATATAGCCCTCGTCAAGCTCCATGCGCTGAATGATATAAAATCCGTCAGCAGTCTCAACCACGGGGCTTATCTCACCAATTTCAAGGGCGAACGCCGCTTCCTCGTAAGCCTCGTCAAAATAGCCCTCCATAAAGTAATAATCACACATGCCCGTGTCCTGATTATACTTTGTGCCGATAAAGCTCGACAAAGGCTTTCCCGCGGCTATCTCGGCACGCACAGATTCGGCATCGGCACGGTTCTTGTCCACGCTCTCGCCCTCGTCGTTGCGAATAAAAATGCTCATTGCTCTGACAAAGCCGTCCTTTGAGAGCACCGCGTCGTAAGCTTCCTTGTCCCACTCCTCGGATATAACCTCATAATATCTGTAAAAACAGCTTTCAAGCGCGGCATTGAAGCGAAGCACCGCATCTGTCATGAAGCACTCGTCAAGATAAGAGATATACTCCTCCTCGCCGCCAAGGGCTTCCATAACCGCCGAAACGTACTCTCTGACCTCTTTTTGGGTCGCGCCGTCGGTGGTCTTTATCTTTTTGGCTTCAAAGGTCTCAAGGCTTGCGTAGTTCTGGCATATCTGCTCCTCCACCATATCCTCAAGCTCCTCTGCGTATTCGCCGACCCACTCTGAGGATACCGAGGAAAAGATGTCCTCGCCGTATTTATCGGCAAGCGCCGCCTTGCAGGTAAGAGTGATATAACGAAGCTCCTCGTAGCGAACGTTGTTTCCTCCGCAGGTTCCAACAACGCGCGCCTGCTCGTCGGTGCTCTTTATCGCGCCCGAACAGGATGCCGAAAAGATCATAACGAGCACAAGAACAAACGCCAAAATTCTTTTTTTCATGATTTGAAATTCCTTTCAAGATAATTTTCCAATTTAATTATACAACACTTTTGTGTCCGTATTATGAATTTTTTGATTTTTTACTAAATAAATATTTGACTAATGTAAAATTATGTGTTATACTTAAAACAACGAAAAGGAAAGGAAGTAACGGTATGGAAAGCGAATACAGCATATCCTTACAAAAAATAATAAAGGAATTTCAGCTTGAAACGCTCTATCTCCCAAAGGAACCCGAGGAGATAATGATATCCAACGCCGAGGTCAACCGTCCCGGGCTTGCGCTGGCGGGATTTTTCGGCAACTTTGAGTCCTCGCGCATTGAGGTGCTTGGCAGAGCCGAGCACAATTATCTTGCCGAGTGCGGCGACAGTGAGCGCATCGAAAAGATACGCACCTTCGTTGACCACGACCCTGCCTGCGTAATTGTAACAACTGGGCTTGATATCGCTCCCGAAGCAATAGACGAGGCTAAAAAACGCGGCGTTCCGATGTTAAGAAGCAAGGAAAAGACCAGTCCTCTTATGGCGGCGCTTATCGCGTTCCTCAACACAAATCTCGCCCCCAGAATCACGCGCCACGGCGTTTTGGTCGAGGTCTACGGCGAGGGTATTCTCATTCTCGGAGACAGCGGAGTGGGCAAGAGCGAGACGGCAATTGAGCTTGTAAAGCGCGGTCACAGACTTATCGCCGACGACGCGGTTGAGATAAAGCGAGTTTCGGCAAAGACTCTCGTGGGAAGCGCGCCCGAGATAATCCGCCACTACGTTGAGCTTCGCGGCATCGGAATAGTTGACGTCAAGCGTCTTTTCGGTATGGGCGCGGTAAAGGACACCGAGCGTATTGACCTCATTATCAATCTTGAGCAGTGGGTACAGGGCAAGATGTACGACAGACTTGGGCTTGACGACGAAAAAATGGATATTCTGGGCATTGAGATTCCCTCGATCACCATTCCCGTAAAGCCAGGACGTAACCTTGCTATTATCCTTGAGATTGCGGCAATGAACAACCGTCAGAAACGCATGGGTTACAACACCGCCGAGGAGTTCAACAAACGTCTTATGGAGCAAATGGGTTCTATGCCTACATAAATCAAAAAGGAGCGAATTTCGCTCCTTTTTATTTATATCTTTTGGGACAGTCTATTTCTCCAAAAAGATAGGTAACTTCTAAAAACTCGCAAGCTTTACCAAAATACCGGTAGAAATATCGTTTTCACCTGTTTCATACTTAGAATATCCTGTTTGAGACATTCCAAGCATTTTTGCCACTTGCGTCTGGTTTAAATCTCTATCCCATCTCAAATCTCGAATACGCGGATAGATTACAAACCTCCACATCAAACATCTGCTTTGAAAATATCGTCATATTCAACCTTCAAAATGTTTTTTATGAGAATCACCTCATCGGGATAGAGATGTCGTTGACCGACCTCGATTTTTGCAATTGCGCTTCGCGTTATGTCACATCCTTCGATCTGCATTTTAGCCGCGAGAACATCCTGTGTAAGTCCTGCTTTTTCGCGCAATTTTCTTATATTGTTTCCGATTTTCTTTTCAATCGCCTTGTTCATAAAATCTTCCTTTTTGCACTTACTCAAGAACAACCTCTTGACTTTATTATACAATCGTGTTAAAATAAAAATGCACCTATATGGGTGCAAGACGAGCGATTATATATTCAAAAGGAGAATTTATGAAAACAAAACTTAAAAAATCGGTAACTTTTATTGTATTATCATTATGTCTTGTGCTATGTTCATGTAATTATAAGCAAGATATTGAAATCGAAACTATTCCAATGGATATAAAAGACGATACTAATGACATCTATGAAAATGAGCACACGGAAGCCGCGTTTATCGTAAACAGAAGGACATTAAAATTTCACTATCCCGAATGCTATTACGCCTATATAATGAATGACGAAAACAAAATTTATTTTTACGGTAGCTTTGAAGAAGCCGAGGCGCGTGGGTATTCACACTGCTATTATTGCGGAGAATAAAAGCAACCGTATTGATTAAAAGCAAAAAAGGAGCGAATTTCGCTCCTTTTTTGCTTTTATTTTATTCTCTTTCCTTTAATATAAACGGGTTTAAGGTCAAGGTCTTTATCGACCAAAAGAAAATCCGCGGATCTTCCCTTTTTGATAACACCGTACTCGCCATCTATCCCTACCGCCTTTGCGGGGTTATAGGTTGCGGCACGAACCGCGTCCTCAAGCGGAATTCCAAAGCTGACGGCGCGCTTCATACATTCAAAAAGCGGAGTTGAGCTTCCCGCTATTGTGCCGTCCGCAAGCGTAGATTTTCCGTCCTTTACGAACACCTTAAGTCCGCCCGTCGGCGGCGCTGACCAAGCGAAGCAAAGGACTTTGGGCTAAAGGGGTCAAATTAAAATTCACATAAAAAGTCGGACGGTCTCCAAAGCGACCGCCCGACTTTTTTATCACTTAGGCTTGCTTTTGAAGGCGAGCGAAGCCAAAAAGCCAAAGCATATCGCCGCCGAGATGCCGCCCGCGGTGGCGCTCATGCCGCCCGTTATGGCACCGAGAAGCCCTTTTTCGTCCACCGCCTCGCGCACGCCCTTTGAAATAAGATATCCGAAGCCCGTCAAGGGAGTGCTTGCGCCCGCCCCCGCGAAATCGAGTATCGGCTTATAAAGCCCCAACGCTCCGAGTATTACACCCGCCACCACGTAGCCCACCAATATCCTCGCGGGGGTGAGCTTGGTTTTGTCTATGAGTATTTGGGCGACCACGCAAAAAAGTCCGCCCACAACAAATGCCCAAAGGTAGTTCATATTTTCTCCTATCTCGCCGTTTTTATATTCACAAGATGCGCCACGGCGGGTATCGACTCACCCTGCATTATGCTCATGGGACTCATCATCGCCCCTGTTGCCATGAGAAGCACGTTCGAAAGCTCGCCGCTCTCTATTTTGGGCAGAAGATACGCCGCCGTCACTGTTGCCGCGCATCCGCACCCCGAGCCGCCCGCATGCTTGTCCTGAGTTGCTTTGGAATAGATAAGCATACCGCAATCGGTATAGTTATTTCTTATATCGTAGCCCTCGGCGAGCATAAGGTCGCAGAGGATTGCTCCCCCCTCAAAGCCAAGGTCGCCCGTTACGATAAGGTCATAGTCGCGCGGTGACGTTCCCGATTCCGAAAAGAAGCGTTTGAGTGTGTCAACTGCCGCAGGCGCCATTGCCGCGCCCATGTTTGAAGCGTCGTTTATTCCCTTTTCTATAACTATCCCCGGCATAGCGGCGCGTATCCTCGCCTTGCCGCCGTCGCCTACTATAAACGCCCCCGCACCCGTGACAGTCCATTGCGCCGTGGGCGTTCTCTGCGCGCCGTACTCCACGGGGCTTCGGTACTGTCTTTCGGCACTGCAATAGTGTGATGACACCGCAACGGCGGTCTTTTCGGCATGCCCCGCGCTATGGTACACCGAGGCAAGCATAAGTCCCTCCACCGACGTTGAGCAAGCACCGTAAAGTCCGAAAAATGGGATATTATATTCAAGCAGACCGTAGGACGAGGCGGTGCATTGATTGAGCAGGTCGCCCGCGTAAATCGCGCCTATATCCGAATCACGTACCCCCGCCTTTTTCATCGCCAGCCCTAACGCGCGCCTTTGCATCTCGCCCTCTGCCTTTTCCCACGTGTCCATGCCGAAACGGTCGCTGCTGTCGTGCATATCAAAAAGCGGTCCGAGCGGTCCCTCGTGCTCGTTTTTTCCCACCACGGCTGCCGCCGCCTCTATTCCCGAATTAAGCTCAATAATTCCTTTCGCCATTTTCGCACCTCCTGTATCAAGATTATTTTGTTCGTTTTTTTGCTATTTATTACAAAAATCAATTGACAAAATTTATATGTGATGCTATAATTGTTGCAGAAGCAACCGTTGCATTTGCAACTTTATATATCAAGGAGGTAAAAATGCCAACTTTAAGCAGAAACATCAACGTCATATCGCGTTGCGCGGCGGCGTACAGAGCCGAGGGGCTGGAGGGGAGCGGAATATCAGCCGCTCACTACTTCTACATTCTTGCCATCGGCAAAAACCCTGGAATATCACAGGACAAGCTGGCGAAAAAGCTTTATATAAACAAAAGCAGTGTGGCTCGCGCCCTGCAGATCCTTGAGGGCGACGGCTTTATCGAACGCAGGCAAAGCGAGACCGACCGCAGGATAACCTTGGTATATCCCACGAAAAAGGGAGAGGAGCTTCTGCCCTTTATCAGCAAGATATCAGGCGATTGGAACAACTTTCTTTTTGGGGCACTTGACGAAAACGAACAGGAGCTTTTTGGCGCATTGCTCGACAAGGTGGCAAAACGCGCCGCAAGCTATGTGGACGGAAAGACGGAGGAAGACGAATGAAGCTGATTTTAAAATACATAAAGCCCTACCGCGGATTTTTGGCGATAACACTTCTTATCAAGGCAATCGGAACGGTAGTAGAGCTTATAATCCCATATATTTTAAGTCATATTGTTGACGTTATCGTGCCAAAGCAGGTGCTTGGCGAAATAATTTTCTGGGGCATGATGATGATAGTCTGCGCGGCGGTGGCACAGATTTGCAACGTGGTCGCCAACAGACGCTCGGTAAAGACCGCACGCGACACAACAAGGCGTGTACGCCACGACCTTTTCCACGCTTCGCTTCACCTTTCCTGCCGAAACGCCGACAGGCTGACCATTCCCAGCCTTGAATCAAGGCTTACCTCGGACACCTACAATCTCCACCACTTTATCGGCATGATGCAGAGAATCGGAATCCGCGCCCCCTTGCTTCTTTTGGGCGGTATTCTTATAACGCTTGTGCTCGACGCGCATCTGGCGTTGGTTATGATAGCGGTGCTTCCATTTTTGGCGCTGTTCGTTATTTTCATTTCCAAAAAATCTATTCCTCTCTACTCTCAGGTACAGAAAAACGTTGACGGCATGGTTCGAGTGGTACGCGAGGATTCTCAGGGAATCCGAGTTATCAAGGCGCTTTCCAAAAAGGATTACGAGCGCAGACGATTTGACGACGCAAATCGCAAGCTGGTAAAAATCGAAAAAAAGGTGGGCTACATCACCGCCCTCTCAAACCCAATTATGCAGGTATGCCTTAACATGGGTCTTGTGGGCGTCGTGCTTCTCGGAGCTTACCGAGTAAACGCCGACCTCACGCAAGCGGGCAAGATAATAGCCTTTATTCAGTATTTCACGCTTATATCCACCTCTATGATGGTACTTTCGAGAATTTTCATGGCTTACTCCAAGGGCGTTGCCTCGGCAAACCGCATAGGTGAGGTCATAGACATTGAAAACGAGATCATTCCCTGCTCCGATGAGGAATTCCCCTCTTGCGACAATGACCTGCACGTCTGCTTTGAAGGCGTATCCTTCGGTTATCACCAAAACAAGTACGTGCTTCACGATATTTCATTCGGGCTCAAAAAAGGTCAGACGCTTGGCATAATAGGCGCTACGGGAAGCGGAAAGAGTACGCTGATACAGCTTCTTATGCGATTTTACGACGTCAGTAGGGGCAGTGTGAAGATAAATGGGCGCGACGTGCGGACTATAGACAAGGACGAGCTTCACCGCATGTTTGGCGTGGCTTTGCAAAACGACATCGTATTCAACGGAAGCGTAAAGGAAAATATCGATTTTGGTCGCAACCTTGATTTTGAGGATATAAAAACTGCGGCGCGCCGCGCGCAGGCGCTTGAATTTATTGAGGAATTTCCCGAGGGCTTTGAGCACGAGATAACCTCTAAGGGCACCAACATAAGCGGAGGTCAAAAGCAGAGATTGCTTATATCCCGCGCGCTGGCTGGCTCGCCCGAGATACTTATTCTCGACGACTCCTCATCGGCGCTTGACTACAAGACCGACCTCAATCTCCGCCGTGCCATCGCCGAGCAGGACGAGGACACGACGGTAATTATAGTTGCTCAGCGTGTCAGCTCGGTCATGAACTCCGACCTTATAATAGTCCTTGACGACGGAAGAATCGACGGCATAGGAACTCACGCGGAGCTTCTTGAAAGCTGTGAGATATACAAAGAGATCAGTGACTCGCAGATGGGAGGTGCGTTCCTTGAATAATCAGATGAGAAAAATACGCTCTTACTCGGAGGCGCCCCAATCAAAGGGCGTGCGAATGGCGGTAATAAAGCGTTTCGGAAAGTACATGCTCGAACACAAGCTGCTGGTGTTCTCTGCGCTTGTTATCATGCTTGTCTCAAATCTTCTGGCGCTTGCCGCACCCAAGCTGTCGGGTATCGCTATCGACGCTATTGAGCTTGGTGCCGGAAAGGTGGATATCGACAGGGTAATAACCTTCTGCGCGCTTATGGCGGTATGCTACGTGCTCTCGGCGGCGCTTTCATATCTGCTGGCGTTTATAATGACCACGCTTAGCAAGCGCATAGTCTACACCATGCGAAAGCAGGTCTTTAACCGCCTTACCGAGCTTCCCGTGAACTACTTTGATACACACGCCACGGGAGACATCATCAGCCACATCTCCTACGACATCGACGTTGTAAACGCCTCGATATCCCACGACCTGCTTCAGATAATGACAAGCATCGTAACTGTGGTGGGCTCGCTTATAATGATGGCGAGCATAGCGCCGATACTTATCAGCGTATTCCTGTTCACTGTTCCCGCTTCTATCATTTTCGCCAAGTGGAAAACCAACAAGACACGTCCTTTGTTCCGCGCGCGCTCGGCAAAGCTGGGTGAGCTTAACGGATACGCTGAGGAGATGCTTTCGGGTCATAAGAGCATAAAGGCGTACAACCGCGAAAGCGAGATAATCTCACGCTTTGACGAAAAGAATGAGTCGGCGGTGACAGCTTACTACAACGCCGAGTATCAGTCTGCGATGATGGGACCAACTGTAAACTTTATCAACAACATTTCAATTTCGCTGGTAGCCATGCTCGGCGGCATATTCCTCATGCTTACCACCAAGCTCGGCTCGGCGCTTCCATTTATTTTCAGAATCGGTCTCGGTGACATTTCGGCGTTCGTGCAGTATTCGAGAAAATTCTCGGGTCCCATAAACGAGTTTGCCAACATTCTTCACGAAATTCAGTCGGCGTGCGCGGCGGCGGAGAGAGTTTTCCGCATAATCGACGAGCCTACCGAAAAGCCCGACGAGGAGAACGCCATCGAGCTTGACAATGCCGAGGGCTACGTTGATATAAAGAACGTGAAATTCGGTTACATCCCCGAAAAGACTGTAATCAAAGACCTTTCGCTAAACGTCCCCAAGGGTCACACGGTAGCGATAGTAGGACCTACGGGTGCGGGAAAAACCACCATTATAAATCTTCTCATGCGATTCTACGACATCGACAGCGGCGACATAAGGGTGGACGGCAACGACATATATTTCATCAAGCGTGACAGTCTGCGAAGGGCTTACACCATGGTGTTACAGGAGACGTGGTTGTTTTACGGCACGATATTCGAAAACATAACCTACGGAAAAGAAAACGCCACCATGGAGGACGCGGTACGCGTTGCCAAGGCGGCAAAGATACATTCCTACATCGAGTCGCTTCCCGACGGCTACAACACCCTGCTTTCGGACGACGGCGTAAACATCTCAAAGGGTCAGAAGCAGCTTATCACCATTGCCCGTGCCATGCTTGCCGACTCGCCTATCCTCATACTTGACGAGGCGACCTCAAACGTTGACTCGCGCACAGAGATAAAGATACAGGAAGCAATGCGCTCGCTTATGGAGAACCGCACCTGCTTCATTATAGCCCACCGACTTTCCACGGTTCAAAACGCCGATATTATCCTTGTTTTCAAGGACGGAAACGTTATAGAGCAAGGCAATCACGACCAGCTTATGCGCATGGGCGGCTTCTACGCTTCGCTTTACAACTCACAGTTTGCAAAATAACGAGGTGACTTTATGAAAGAAAAAAATCCCCGATATTACGAGGAGCTTTTAAAGAAGGAATATCCCGACGTCTACAACACCAGACAGAAAAAGGTCAAAAAAATGATTCGCAACATTGTAATCTACGAGCTGTTTTTCGCGCTTATGGCTTACGGGGCGTATGATTACATAGTCAGAAATCTTGAGCTTTTTAACGATTACAGCATCGTCTGGAAAGGCGTTATTCTTGGTGTTATCGCCGCCGTGGTACCGCCGCTTCTGTTCAAGACCACGCTTGAGCTTATCACGCCCACATGGGCAGGCGTCATCACAAATATAAAATACGAGATGCGCTATCCTCAGCCCACGGGTGTAGCATACAAAGGTGTAAACCGTTCAAATCCGCAGGAATTCATGAAAATGCGTATCAAAACCGACAAGGGTCAAAAAAAGACTCTTGCCTGCCGTTCTCACATGAATTCGGCACTTCAAAAGGGAGACAGAATCGTGAAATTCCGCGGATTTCACTTCCCCGTAGAGGAGACCGAAAGCGAAAAGCATTACATTTGCGTAGTCTGCGGCAAAATAGCAAAAAAGGACGTAAAGACCTGCCCCGCGTGCCGACACTCTATCATAGATCTGCACGGCGCGGCTCAGCCCAAGGATATCTGGGCGCAGTTTGATTACGCCGATTTCGGTTAAAACAACATATAAAAAAGAGCTGAGTAGTTAATCAATAACAACTCGGCTCTTTTTTGTACGCCAACAACTATTTAAGAAGCTCATCTACAGAAACACAAAAAAATTGGGCTATTATAAGTAGCTCTATATCGGTAACAAAGCGTTTTCCACATTCTATTCTCTGTACTGCGTTTTTATCAAGATCAAGACCTATCAACTGCAATTTGTCCGCCAATAGCCGTTGAGAAATATTCATTTCCTTTCTCAAGGCAGCTATTTTTTTACCGCATATATTGTTAGAACCATCGGAACTTTTATTTATAAACATAAAAATCTCCTTTTTTATTTTTTGACATTCAGTACTTGACAACAATAAAATTATATGCTATAATATAGCAAATAATGACACTCACTAGATGTCAAAAAGGAGGATTTTATGAACGAACAAATTTCAAACACAGAACAAAGAGTATCTCAGAAACCACAAAGACAATTAAAAACAAATAAAGGATTGCTGAAATTTATCCTATTGTCGCTTATAACATTCGGGATATATGCACTTGTTATTATGTCAGCGATTTCCGATGACATTAATATAGTGGCATCTCGATATGATGGAAAGCGTACGATGCACTTTTGCTTACTTGCATTTATTATTAACCCATTAACTTTTGGAATTGCAAGTATAGTTTGGTATCACAAAATTTCTGCAAGAATTGGCGATGAACTAATGCGACGTGATATTGTATACTCGTTTGGAGCATCAGATTTTTGGCTTTGGAACATACTGGGAAGTCTTATTGGCATAGGTCCGCTCATTTATCACTACAAAATGTTTAAAGCTGTAAACCTCATGAACGAACATTATAATATAAACGGCTGATAAATAAATTAATAAGCGACAAAAGTAAATTTATTTTTCACTTTCGCACATCAAAATCCAATAAAAAAGGGGCTGTCTCATTAAGAGTACACCCCTTTTTTGTGTTGTGTGCAGTTAATTATTGTTTACCGCCTCGCCGGCGGGGCTTGTTCATTTCTTGTCATGCGACAAGAAATGAACCAAAGAAACGCACAAGAGGGGGCGTTGCGCTTTAGCGCCCCCTCTTGACTCCCCTCTGCGCCACGCAGGCTCACGCCCCTGCTTTTAGCTATACCAATTTTATAAAAGACAGCTAAACATCAAGTCTAAGCACTTGCAATAGCGTTGTTCGTATCATTTTAATTGGTGTTTGCTCGCATACCGCCGTGAGGCTGCGCCCCTGCGAGGGCGTGGAGGAGTTCCAAGAGGGCGCGTCGCAATCGCCCTCTTGGCGTGCTTTCTTTCGTTCTTTCTTTGCACGAGCAAAGAAAGGACAAAAAGAGAAACATTAATTTAGCTAACACGGTTAAAAAGGAGCTGTTCCGACGGAACAGCTCCTTAAATTTTCAATCACGCAAAGAATATGCTGTAAATGTTTATCGCAAACACGCCAAGCGCGAGAATGGGGGAAACGAATGTCATATATATTCTCATCCATTTCTGCACCTTTATACCCTTACCCGTATTTGCCTCGGCGACGAAATTATTCCAGCCCCAGCCGTAGCGCGTTGTACAGAAAAGAATAAACGCAAGCGAGCCGAGAGGAAGCAACACGTTACTTACAATAAAGTCCTCTGCCCACATGATATCCTTACCGTCGATAGCAAGACCCGAAAGAAGATTGCTGCTGAGCGCCGCGGGAACAGAGAGAATAAATATTGCCACACAGCCGATAATAGATGTCTTTTTACGTGACCAACCCGTAAGGTCGCGGATACAAGCCACGATATTTTCGAACACGGCGATGATAGTTGAGAACGCCGCAAAGGTCATAAGCAGGAAGAACAAACTGCCCCAAAGTCTGCCCAAGGGCATCTGATTGAACACGTTGGGAAGCGTGAGGAATATAAGATTCATTCCGCTTCCGGGCTGAACGTTGTAGGTAAAGCACGCGGGGAATATTATAAGTCCTGCCATGAACGCAACGCAGGTATCAAGCACAGCGATATTTACAGACTCGCCAAGAAGCGCTCTGTCCTTGTTGATATAGCTTCCGAAAATAGCCATAGAGCCTATACCCGTGCTAAGCGTGAAGAAAGCCTGATTCATTGCGTCTGAAACAACGCGCACCGCGCCCGCCTCTTTCATACGCTCAAAGCTGGGAATAAGGTAGAACCCAAGTCCCTCTGACGCGCCGTCCATGAAAAAGCTGTTTACGACCATAACTATCATAATAACAAGCAACGCCGCCATCATTATCTTTGAAAAACGCTCGAGACCGCCCTGAAGGCTGAAGGAGCAGATAAGGAAGCCCGCTACTACGATAATGCCCATAAACACAAGCTGTGTCACAGGATCAGCGAGCATAGCCTGATGGTTTGCGGCTATTTGCTCGGCGTTCATTCCGTCAAATCCGCCAATGACAGAGTTCCAGAAATAGCAGAGCATCTGACCCGAAATAGTGGTATAGAACATCATCAGAAGCACGTTACCCGCAAGTGCGGCGTAGCCGTGAAGATGCCATTTTGTTCCCTTTGGCTCAAGCTCGCGGTGAAGAAGCACGGGGCTTTTCTGTGCCGCGCGTCCCGTGGCGAACTCCATAGTCATAACCGGAATGCCGAGGGCTATGAGGAAGAACAGGTAAATAAGAACGAAAATTCCACCGCCGTTCTGTCCTACCATGTAGGGGAATCTGTAAACGTTGCCCACTCCAATGGCACATCCCGCGCTAAGCAGAATAAAACCAAGACGTGAGCCTAATTTTTCTCTTTGCATAGTTGTCTCCTTTTTCAATAATTGTCTATTATTGTACCACATTTTTTTACAATTTACAAGTAAAATGTGAAATTTTGACAAAATTTTTTGCACGTATTGAAAATTTTTCTTGATTATGATATACTTATCGTTAGAAAATGAAAGGCGGAATTCAAATTGAGCTATAAAATGATTGCCAGCGACCTTGACGGAACGCTTTTATATGACGTATTCACCGTAAGCGAGGAAAATTTCCGCGCCATAGCCGAATACGCAAGCACCGGCGGGCTGGTCGTTCCTACCTCGGGGCGCTGTTTTCACGAGATACTTCCCGAGTTAAGGGAGTGCGATAATATCAAATACTGTATCTCCTCAAACGGTGCTGTCATAACCGACCTTACCACGGGCGAGCGTGACGAGGTCTGCATATCACCTGAGCTTGTATCGAAAATAATTGATATCACGTCCGAATACGAGGTGCACCACACTCTCCACCACAGAAATTTTGGATATATAGACAAGGAAAAGGACACGTGGGAGCGAGCGTCATACTATAACCTTAACATATACTACTACGAACACTATCACAAATGGTGTCACAAATGTGAAGATCTGGACGCGTTTTGCAAAAGCGGCATTGAAGCCGAGATGATATCTGTGTTTTTCAGAAAGCAAGCCGAGCTTGACGAGTGCGTAAAAAGGCTGAACGCGTTGGGCGGTCTGGTCGTCACGTCGTCAGCCGACTTCAACATAGAGATAATAGCCGTCGGCGCATCCAAGGGCGACGGTGTGCGCCGACTGGCAAAAAAGCTGGGAATATCCAAGGACGAGATAATCGGAGTAGGCGATAGCCGCAACGACATAGCGCTTCTTGAGGCGGCGGGACTTCCGCTCGCCGTTTCCAACGCCGCCGATGTTCTTAAGGAAAAGGCGGCAAAGGTAATATGCAGTAACAAGGAGCATATTATAAAATATATTTTGGAAAACATACTGTGACAAAAGGAGCTGAGTTAAAAACTCAGCTCCTACTTTTCAATGCTCTAAAAACTTACACCTTAACACATCAGATGAACTCAAACTCCGGCGAAGCTCTTCTGTATGCCGACGGAGCAAGAAATCTGATGATTTCCTCAACGGTAATAGCAGAAGATATCAGCGACAAGTGGACGTCAATAAAGATTGAATTTATCACCGACGATGAGAATACCAAAGCTACACCTACGCCGCGGACTGTTCGATGATCCGTAACCCGCCGATATAGAATCTCCTATTTCAAAAGCGAAACAGCGTCTCCGATAGTCTTTTCAAGCGCTTCACGGCCGTATTTATCGACCTCGGCTTTATTCTTTTCGCCATGGGTGAGGCATCCTGCGCCGCCGTTACAGCCGCCGACACAAGCCATACCTTCGATAAAGTTGCCGTCAAGCGCGCCTTTGCTCAGCTTGAGAAGCGCCATACGGCACGCCTCAATACCGTCACAAACTACGGGCTTGATCTCAAAATCGATATTCTGCTCCTTCATCGCCTGAGCTGCCGCATCGGTAAGACCGCCGCTTCTTGCAAAGATTCTGCCGAAATAGGAAGCGTTATCAAGAACGCCTTCTTCAAGCGACGCAAGGTCGAGGTCACGGCTGTCAAAGAGTGCCTGAAGCTCCTCAAAGGTCAGCACGGTATCAACGTAGGGCTTGACCGTCTCAAGCTGTGCTTCGGCTTTCTTTGCCGTACAGGGACCTATGAAGATAACCTTGGCGTTTGGCGTTGTTTCCTTGATATATTTCGCAAGCACCGCCATAGGCGACATATTATGCGAAATATACTCCACAAGATTGGGGAAGGTTGATTTTATATACTGAACGAATGCGGGGCAGCAGGAGCTTGTAAGAAGTCCTTTTTCGGAAAGCTCTCTTGCTTCTGCCATAGCAACCATATCCGCGCCAAGAGCCGCCTCGATAACGTCGTGGAATCCAAGCTTTTTAAGACCCGTGATTACCTGACCCAGCTTAGCGTATGAGAACTGGCTCGAAATAGAGGGTGCAACGACAGCGTAAACCTTATAGTTACCGCCGCGCGTATTGCGTTCGCTCTTTTTGAGAATATCAATGGCGTTGACCATATAGGATTTATCCATAATCGCGCCGAAGGGACATTGATATACACAAGCTCCGCACTGTATGCACTTGGAGTTGTTAATTTTAGCCGCCTTCTGCTCATTCATAGAGATTGCCTTAACCTTGCAGGCGTTCTGGCATGGGCGCTTACGGCTGACAATTGCCGTATAGGGGCAAACTTTTGCGCACGCACCGCACTCCTTGCACTTGGATTTATCAATATGTGCTACGTGATTCTGGTCGAAGGAGATTGCACCGAACTTGCAAACGTCCTCACAACGGTGCGCAAGGCATCCGCGGCAAGCGTTTGTAACCTCAAAGCCTCCAACGGGACACTCATCGCAAGCAATCTCGATTACCTCTATCACGTTGGGATTGTTCTTGTCGCCACCCATAGCAACCTTAACTCGCTCTCCGAGTATGGCTCTTTCTTTATAGACGCAACAACGCATCGTCGGCTCATTTCCGGGAACGAGCTTTTTGGGAATATCCATAATATTCTCAAGAAGCTTATCCTCCCACGCAAGACGAGCAACCTCGCGCAGAACCTTATATTTCAAATGCTGTACCTTTGTATCAAATTTACGCATTTTACACCTCCTTAGAAATAGCTGACCTTGATGCGTTTGCCCATCTTTTTGAGACAAGTTGAAAGCTCGCTAACAAGATTCATCTTGATATTGAAGTTTATCGGAAGATCGGGGTTCTGATGGGCGGGGTTTACCGCTCTGCCCACGTAGAAGTTGATATCCGTTGCTTCTTCAAACAAAAGTCGGCTGATAAGCGACGCACCGTCTTTCTTGAAATTCCAATCCTCGTAGAGCTCGTTCTCTCCGAGATAATCCTTTGCGTATTCTATGACCCTGTTCATTGTAATAACGCCCTCGGTCACCAGGTCAACGCCCTCGATATGCGCAATCGGGGGCACGTCGCTGCGCTCAAAATTAAGGCTCGCCTGAACGGGCTTGCCGAGATATTTCGCCGCAATCGACGAGGTCGTACCGCCGCAAATGATATGCTTCCCTTCCTTTGAGAAGAAGAGAGACATCATACGGTTGGCGTCATCGCGGTTTGAAGGTGGGCCAAACAGAATATTCATAGGCTCTCTCTTGCGAACCTTTACGACGCAAGCGGTTGGATCATCGCCGGGCTTATGATCGTAAAGCTTTTCGCATTCGTCAACAAGCATCGTGGAAAGGTTTTTCGCCGTATAGCCACCCGCCACGAGCGCCTGCATATAACTCGCAATGTCATCGCGCTTCCAACCAAAGTTGTATTTGCCACCCATACCGGCGTGAGGACATCCGTCGCTCATAGCAATAAACACGTCGTTCTCTTGCAGTTTAATGGTGGACTTATATATTTTTTTGCCGCCGATGTTCATTTCAGTTTTAGGATAATCGTACTGCTCGTAATTTCTGATAACGATCACGTGGGGATTATCGTACTGAATGATCTCGGCTATTTCGTTATCCAAAAGATGAATAATCGTAAACGTGGAATATGCAACGCCGCGCACCGAGCACACGGGGAGCGCCCCCGCGATGGTGGACACGCATTCCTCAACGGGAAGCCCTGCCGCCATCATCGTGGATATAATTTTGGACGTGAGCGTGGAAAGGATGCTTGCCTTAACACCCGAGCCAAGACCGTCTGCAAGCACGATAACGGTGGAATTTTCGTTTTCCTCGACCACGTCCACGTGGTCGCCGCAAAGCTCCTCGCCAACGTGATTGATGCTTTTATATCCGATATCTGCACACAAATCATTCATCGCCGATAGACTCCTTTAACTTAGTCAAGGCGATTTTTGTCTCGGCTGCGGTTTCACCGAGCAGAGATGCGATCTCCTGAACGATCCTCATCTGTTTCTCAACGACGGTATCAGCAACCTCTACAGTCTGCTTATTGATCCTTGCTTTCTTTTCTCTGTCTGCTTCTTCGTCGGTAATATCACGCATAATGCCGATCAGCATACGGGAATCGGGATCGTAAACAACGGTCTGTTCAACGTATTTCTTGTACTCGGCGAGATAAGTGCGCTGATCACGTACAGTTCTGCCGTTGTTTCTGACCTGAACGAATATGGTGGGATCGAGTATACGAACAACAGGCTCACCAAGCACGTCGGAAGCCGCGCGGATATTCATAATCTTACGAGCCGCATTGTTGATCTGCTGTACCTCGAGATTTTCATTCAGAACGATAAGACCGTTAGGCGTGTTCTTTACGATGGTATCCGAGAAGCTCTCTGCCTTATCCTTGAGGAACGGGAGACACATAGAGCTTTCAGCCTTGCCCTGAATAATGGCAATCGCTTTGTCGCGGCAGGAGTTGTATCCGCAGGAGCCGCAGTTCAGCTCGTCGGAGGGCTTGAATTTACCCATCTGACGAAGAACCGTCATAATTTCATTTTCAGAAGGCACTGCGAGCTTGCGCTCAATCATCGTAAAGTGCTTTTTAAGTGATACGGGAGCAGGTTGTGCCACGTCGAAATCGCGCTCACCGGCATAATCGGCGATTGTAATAAAGTCCTTGATAGGAGAGGTACTGTGATACTTTTCCATAACGGGTCCGCCGATACAGCTTCCAACACAAGCAGACATTTCAATAAAGCATTTATGAATCTTTCCGCTTTCGATATCCTTCAGCGCAGCGATACAGTTCTCAACGCCGTCAAGCGCGAGATACGTATAGCCGGGCGCGTTTTGCGCCATTGTCTTAAGTACACCGCCCGTTGTCGGGAAGAAGCGGGCGCGGCTCTCGGGAGTGTTATCTACTTCCCTTTCAAGCTCAATTTTCTCTGATTTCAGCCAATTGGTAAGCTCCTCAAATGTAAGGACGGCGTCGACGATGCCCTCATAGTATTCAGCCTCATCCTTCTTTGCAACACAAGGGCCGATAAATACGGTCTTGGCGCCCGGTATCCTTCTCTTGATATCAGCGCAATGCGCCTGCATCGGCGACATCACGTCCGCAAGATATTCAAGCGACGAGGGGAAACATTTTTGAATAAGCAGATTGACCGAATGGCAGCATGAGGTGATAATAATATCTCTTTCTTCCTCGCGGTGCATACGCTCGTATTCGTTCTTAACGATTGTTGCACCAACAGCCGTTTCCTCAACCTCTGCAAAACCAAGCTTTTTAAGCGCTCGGCGCATTGACTCTATTCCAACGCCGTCGTAGTTAGCAATAAACGAAGGCGCAAGGCTGACAACGACGGGATCTCCGCTTTGAAGCAAAACTCTCGCCTTTTCGGTGCCGTCAACGATCTCCTTGGCATTTTGAGGACAAACAACAAAACAATGACCGCACAAAATGCACTCATTGCCAATAATATGTGCTTGATTTCCGGAAAAGCGAATTGCCTTTACGGGACAGTGACGGATACATTTATAGCAGTTTTTGCAGTTTGATTTTTTAAGTGTCAAGCAATTTGCCATATCCGTCACTTCCTTTCGTTTTCAATTACGTCGAGTATATTTTCCTTAAAGAATTCTCTGAAATTCTCTCTTGTAACACCGACGTGAATATCATCATTCACCTGAACGGTAACTCCGACGCGATTGCACTTTCCGATGCAAAAGCTACCGGAAAGCACCACCTCATCGTCAATATGATGTTCCTCCACGGCGCGCTCAAAAAGCTCCACGATATCCTGAGAGCCCTTGAGGTGGCAAGACGAGCCAACACAAACCTGAACGAACAACATAATCTTATACCTTTGCCAAAACTTCGCGAGCGAAGAACTCTCCTACGTTTTCGGGAGTAACCGAATGGAAGGAGTCATTTACCGTTACGCATACGCCCTGCTGGCACTTGCCCATGCAGAAGGTACCGCCAAGCTCTACCTTATCACCAAGACCCGACTCGGCAATCAAATACTGAAGCTGCTCTACTACCTGACGAGAACCCTTGATGTGGCAGGAGCTTCCGATACAAACTGTAATTTTAAGCATAATATTTTACCTCACAATATTCATTAAAATTTCTTGATTGATGCGAGGAATCTCCTCGCATCAATCGTGGAACTCAATCTTCGATTACTGATAATCTACAACGCCCACCCAGGTCATAAGGAACTCGCGCTCCTTCTCATTTCCCTTAACCGACTGAGAAGCGGCTACGATAGGCATCCACTTTTGAACATACTGCTTTGCGGTATCACTCTTCTTGCAGAAGGTTTCGAGATAAAGCTCTGCACCGGCGATATCTCCGTTAAGCCAGAACAGAAGATAAGTGCGCGCAACGTCTGCCGAAGCGTTGCCCTGAGTTGCGTGAGACCAGTCGAGAATATAGGGCGTGCCGTCCTCTGTGATAACAATGTTGGAGGGGTTGAAATCTCCGTGGCATACCTTATTGTGCTTGGGCATACCCTCAAGACGGGTGTGAAGATCGTAACGCGTGGTGGCGTCAAGCTCGGTCTCGGCAATCTTGCGGCTCATCTTATCCTTAAGCTTGTTGAGAAGCGGGCAGGTCTTTGAGTGTACGCTCATCTGGAGGTCAACGAGAAGGTTGATATATTCTTCCTTCTTCTCGGAATCCTCTTCGATAAGCTGTGCAAGCGTCTTACCCTTGATAAACTCGGAAACGATTGCCCATTTGCCGTCTATCATAGTTACCTCAAGAACCTTAGGAATGTTAAGTCCGGTTTCCTCGATTCTTGCCTGATTCAACGCCTCGTTGAGGACGTCTGCCTTGGAATATTCTGCGTTAAATACCTTAATACATCTGTCACCGTCACGGTAGATGGTCTTGTTATTTCTTACTGCAATTACTCTATCAAGATTCATAATAATATCCTCCTAAAATTTACGCCTTTTTACCCTTGCGATAGGGAACTTTTACACTGTCGGGTGTTGCAACGTCGAGATTTGTTGCAGGCATCTCGGGCTCAACGAAGTGATTGCCGTAGTATGCGTTGAGATACATTTGCTTAAGCTCGCTCATAAGAGGATAACGGGGGTTAGCACCGGTGCACTGGTCGTCGAACGCCTGCTCTACCATGTCGTCAAGACGGTTAAGGAAGTCGTTCTCGTCAACGCCGTAGTCCTTGATGGTAGCCTTGATACCAACCTTTTCCTTGAGCTCGTTAATAGCCTTGATAAGATTCTCAAGCTTCTCCTCGTCGCTCTTGCCGCCGAGTCCAAGATAATCCGCGATCTCTGCGTATCTCGCGAGAGTGTGAGGATGATCGTACTGCGAGAATGTACCCATCTTAACGGGAGCTTCACTTGCGTTGAAGCGGATTACCTCTTCAATCATAAGCGCGTTTGCAACGCCGTGGGGGAGATGGTGGAATGCACCGAGCTTGTGTGCCATAGAGTGACAGATACCAAGGAATGCGTTAGCGAATGCCATACCTGCCATTGTAGCGGCGTTAGCCATCTTCTCTCTTGCTTCAACGTCGGTTTGACCGTTCTCGTATGCTCTGGGCAGATACTTGAAGATGTTCTTAAGTGCCTGAAGCGCAAGTCCGTCGGTGTAGTCGGTTGCAAGCATTGCAACGTATGCCTCAACTGCGTGAGT
>JAZRDN010000042.1:0-20803 GCA_045660295.1 Eubacteriales bacterium | reverse complement strand
ACTTTTTCGGTGCGTCTCTCGGGGCGCACTTTTTTATTTTTGGAGGATTTTATGAACAGAAAAATTATTAACACCCTTGTTTTATTAGTATCAGTTACAATTCTTTTAAGCTCCTGCCTTAATCTTGAATTTTTTAACGGCTCGCCCGTAAGCTCCGATACTTCCGAAGTAACGCAAGATTTAACCGAAACGACACGTCAGAAAGAGACCGAAAAGGAAACCGAGGCTCAAACAACAAAAGCCACCGCCGAAACAAAGCAAGTAATTAAAAAAGATTTAGTAATAAATAAGAATACGGGAAAATTTCATTCACCCACCTGTCACTACGTCGATATGATGAATGAGGAAAATAAAAACTTCGTCTCCTCGACCCGTCAAGACCTCGTAGACAGAGGTTATTCCCCTTGCTCACAATGTCAATAAAAAAGAAAGAACAGAATTTATCTTCTGTTCTTTTTATTTTTAACTAACTTTGTGGAGCGTTAGGGGAAGGGGTCCCCAACGCTTGCGGGAGCTATTGTGACGGTTACGTACTAAATAACCCATGCAGTTGTCGCCAACCGTGGTCAGAGGCACAAACCAAAAAATAATTCTTCCCCCGCGCCAAAAGTTTTTCGGTTCCTTTTTACAAAAAGGCGCAAAAACCCCGTTATAAACTAACCCTTAGGCTTAATTTTCTGCATTCTTATATCCGCGCCTGTGAAGGGGAGGATGCGGAACTCACCGATTATTCGACTGGTGATACGGTCGTTGTACTTTTTGAAAAGCTCCTGCTGTGTAAGGTTTGTGCTTATGACCGTCGCCGCGCGGCGGTTGATGCGCACGTTGAGCAGGTTGTACAGACATGACACTGTGAACTGGTTAGACAGCTCAGCGCCCAGGTCGTCGATTATCAGCAGGTCGCAATCAAAATATCTGTCGGTCAGCTCGCCCTTTTGCATGTGCTGACCGCCGAACTGCTCCGCCTCAAAATCCGAGACCATATTTATTGCGGTGACGTAATACACGTCGTTGCCCTTTTCGATGACCTTTTTTGCGATAGCGCTTGAAAGATGCGTCTTTCCAAGCCCCGTGCCGCCGAACATGGCGATATTTTCGGAAACGCCGCATGAAAAATTCTCGGCGTAGCTCTTGGCGTAAGCCAAAATCTTTTCCATCATCTTGTATCCGTCGGCGTTCTGCTTGTAGTAGTCAAGCGAGAAATTGTCAAAATTCTGGGTTCGCAAAAGTTGTGCTATGCCCGAGCTTTCGTAGCCCGCCATGACCAGCGCGTTCCTCATGCAGTCGCACATCTTTATGCCCACGTAGCCCGAGTCGGCGCACTTTTCGCACTCGTACTTAACGTCTGTGCAGTCGGCGGGGTAGCCCGATGCCACAAGAAGCGCGTTGCGCTTTTCGTTCAGCTCCTCGGTCTCGCGCCTCAGCGCCGCCATTTTGTTCTCCTTGTCAGCGCCGCCCGACATGAGCGCCACGCCCATAAGCTCCACGCCTACATGAGACAGTCTGCGGTCTATCGCCGCAAGCTCGGGAAGCTCCGCGTGAAGCTCGCGGCGGCGAAGCTCTGCCTCGCGCTCAGCCACAAGATGCTTTGTGGAGTATTCCTCTTTTATCCTTTTAAGGTTGTTTCTGTTGTATCCCACGCTCAATCTCCTTTTTTGTCAGAGTCGCCAAAGCCGCGGTTTATGGCGGCGTTGAAGAAATCGTCAACGTTAAAGCTGGTCGCCTGCGCGCCTGTGGGCGCGCCCTTTCTCTTTTCCTTTGACCTGTTTATGTCCTCGGGGGTCTTTAATCCCTCGGAGTACCAGCTTTCGAGCACCTTGTTGGCGTAGCTCATGGAGGGCTTGGAGGTGTTGTTCACCGTCTCCTCGTAAGCCAGCTTTATCATCTCGAAGTCAAAGCCGTACTTGTTTATCCAATCGTTGACAAAGGCGCTCTCCTTGCCCGTAAAGGCGCGCTCGCCCATGCCGAATATCTTGCGTATCTTGCCCTCGGCGGACGCCAGCCTGTCAAGCTCCTTAAGGTGCTGCTCAAGCTGCGCGGCGGTGTGTATGCCCTTGTCGTAAAGCGATATCGCGGTTTTTTCCACGTAACGCATGTTAGCCTTGTCGATGCGCTTGCAGTAGGCGAGCAGGTTGAGTATGTACTCGTCGTCAAGCCCCAGCCCCTCGGAAATGCTTACAAGGCATTGGGTCTCGGTGACGTTGAACACCTTTCCCAGAACCCCCTGCGCTTCCTCGATAAGCCCCGCAAGCTCGCCGCGGCGCTCAAGCACGCGTGTGAATTCCTCGCCAGTGTATTGGGGAAGCTCGGTGACGCGCGTGCGCTTGGGAAGGCTCTCTGAGGGGGGTGTCAGCTTTTCGGAAACGACCTCCAGTGCCGACTCCAGCGTTCCTCTTTCCTCGCGGGGGTCGTTTGTTTTTTCCTTTGACAGGACGCCTGCGCCTATCCAGAAGCCCAGAGCGCTGTCAAGCGCAAGTCTGGTGACCTTGAATTCAGCCGCCAGCGCGTCGGCGCGCTCCTCGTAGTGCTCGGCGAGGTCGGGGTCGTCGGCAAGGGTCATAAGCAAGCGAAGCTCGGTCTTGCCCGCGCGCAACATCAGCTTTCGTGAGACGGCGGGAATGGCAAGCGCCTTTCTGCCGTATTCAAAATATATCTTCATGCCTTTTCTCCAATTCAGTCGTCACACTCGGCGTCGTAGACTCTGTAACAGAGAGTCATAAGCGAGTCGCCAAGGTGCACGTTTTCGATTATAGCGTCCTCTCCAAGCTCCAGCTCCTGACCCGTGAAGTTCCAGAAGCCCTTGACTCCGAGTACCATAAGGCGGGCGGCAACCTCCTGCGCGCTGTCCTTGGGAAGCGTGAGCACCGCGAAATCCACCTTGTGCTTTTCGCAGAACTCCTCGATATAGTCCAGATTGTAGATTTCAACGTGCTCTATCTTCTGGTTGACTAAAAGCGGGTTTATGTCAAACATTCCTATTATTTCAATTCCGCGCTTCTCGAACATGTTGCTGCGGACAATGGCGCGACCCAAGTTGCCCGCACCGATGATGACCGAGTTGAACCCCGCGCCCACACCGAGGAGGTCGCAGATCTTGGCGTAAAGATATTCCACGTTGTAGCCGTAGCCCTGCTGACCGAAGCCGCCGAAGCAGTTGAGGTCCTGTCTTATCTGCGAGGCGGTCACGCTCATCATTCTTGAGAGCTCGGCAGAGCTGATGCGCGAAATGCCGTTTCTCATAAGGATACGAAGGTATCGGAAATATCTGGGCAGTCTTTTTATTACCGAGTCGGAGACTGCGGGCTTCTGCGCGCGGCGCGATACTTTTTTAGCGATGTTTTTTTCGTCCTGTTGCATTTTTATCTCCTAAAAATTAATTATTTTAGACCTGTTTTTATTTGTGCATTCCTACAAATTTTCTTGGCATTTTTGGGGACACCAAAAAATGTCTGTATAAAAATTTGAGTCGGATTTTTCGCCATTATGCGACATTTTTTGTTCTTTTGGACTAAAGAATAAGGGTTTGCAAGCCCTCATTCGAGACATTTTTGAAAGTTATCAACAGTTTTCGGAAAAGTTTTCAACACCCCTGTTGATAACTCATGTTAATAACCTTTTCGCCCCCAAACCCAGTAGCGGCGTGGTTTTTGTCTATTATTACCACCCCTGACGGTGGGGCTTGTTCATTTCTTGTCACGCGACAAGAAACGAACCAAAGAAACGCGTAAGAGGGGGCGGTTGCGCTAAGCGCCCCCTCTTAACACCCCCGTGCGCTACGCAGGCTCACGCCCCGTGCTTTTAGCTACACCAATATTGTGAATTCAAGCTGTATTCTTATAAAAGCCCACTAAAACTAACTTTGTGGAGCGATTTGGGAAGGGTCCCAAACGCTTGCGGTAGCTATTGTGACGGCTACGCACTAAACACCCCAAGCAGTTGTCGCAAACTACCGACAGAGGCACAGACCAAAACAAAAACATTTACCCCGAGCCAAAAGTTTTTGCGCCACTTTTTTCAAAAAGTGGCATCGTCACCCCTTACCCGACACAAAACTAACTAATTAATCCAACGCGCTGGCGTTAAGTGAGGTGTCGGCGGTCTTGCCGTCGAGGAATTTGTAGTAGCCTGCCGCGGCTATCATTGCGGCGTTGTCGCCGCAGAGCGAGATTGGCGGAACGTAGAAGGAGACCTTGCGCTTTTGGCACATAGCCTCAGGCGCCGCGCGGAGATGCGAATTCGCCGCCACGCCGCCTGCCACCGCCAGCGTCCTTGAGCCGCTTGAAAGAAGCGCCGCCTCGGTCTTTTTGACCACCGCCGAAACTATCTTTTCGGTGTAAGAAGCCGCAAGGTCGGCTCGGTTTATCTCTATTCCCGCCTGCTTTGAGGAATTGATGTAATTGAGCGCCGCGGTCTTGATTCCGCTGAACGAAAAGTCCAGCGTGTCGCCCGCAAGCGCGGGAGACGGCAAAGCAACCGCGTTTTTGTCGCCCTCGCGCGCCAGCTTGTCCATAGCCGCGCCCGCGGGGTAAGGAAGCCCTATCACGCGCCCTATCTTGTCACACGCCTCGCCCGCCGCGTCATCGCGCGTGCCGCCTATCTCCACGAGGCTCGTGTAGCTCTCGGCGCGGTAGATAGAGGTGTGTCCGCCCGACACCACGAGCGCGGTGAAGGGGGGCTCAAGCTCGGGAAACGCCAGATAGTTGGCGGCGATGTGACCCTTTATATGATTGACTCCCACAAGTGGGATATTGTTGGCAAAAGCCAGAGACTTGGCGAAATTAACGCCCACAAGAAGCGCGCCGATAAGACCCGGGTGCGACGTAACCGCCACCAGCCCCACGTCGGCAAGCGTTATGCCCGCCTCGTCAAGCGCCTCGTAGGTGATGCGCGATATCGCCTCAATGTGGGCGCGCGACGCGATCTCGGGAACGACACCGCCGTAAAGCCTGTGCGTGTCTATCTGCGAGGCTATTATGTTTGATCGAATTTTTCGTGTGCCCTCGCTCATCTCCACGACTGCCGCCGAGGTCTCGTCGCACGAGGACTCAAGTCCGAGTATGTACATTATGTTCTCCTGGTGTTGAAGTTAGTTATTATAACGTTTTTGTTCCTTTTTGGAAAAAGGAACCGAAAAACTTTTGGCGCGGGGTAAGTGTTTTTTGGGTTTGTGCCTCTGTCGGTAGTTTGCGACAACTGCTTGGAACGTTTAGTGCGTAGCCGTCACAATAGCTCCCGCAAGCGTTGGGGACCCCTTCCCCAAACGCTCCAAAACTTGTAGGGCGGGGGCTTGTCTCCCGCCGAAAACCAAAATGCACTGCACAAAAGTTTTATAGGGTATAAACCGTTAGTCCACTTTTTCTTTGTACCAAAAGGCGCAAAGAAAAAGTTCACAAAAAGAAACGCCGCTGGGAACTTTCGCCCTCTGCGGAGGGCCAGCCAAGGCCCTGCCTTGACAATCCGCAAGCCTTTAAAAAGGCTTGACCGAAACTTTTGGGGCGTGGGTGCTGTGCGCCGCCATGAGCACCGCATCCTCTTTTGGATTTGAATAAAAGCCCTTGCGCTCGCCTATGACCTCAAAGCCCTGCTTTTCGTAAAGCGCGCGGGCGGCGGTATTGGAGCGCCTGACCTCAAGGAAGATACTCTCTATTCCCCTCTCCGACGCTTCTTTTTTTAGCGCCTCGAGAAGCTCCGAGGCAAGTCCGCGGCGTCTGAAATCGGGGTGAGTCGCCACGTTGGTTATCTCGCCCTCGGGGGCGACCGATATGACACCCACGTAGGCGGCGACGTGCCCCTCGCAAAGCGCCACCAGACCGAAATTTGTATCTCTCATTAGAAGCTCAAGCGACTTTTCCGACCAAGGCTCAGAAAAGCAGAGCCTTTCTATCTCCGCGACCTGTGAGAGGTCGCCCTCACAAAGAAGTCTTATCTCGCTCATAGCTTTTCGTATATTTTCTCCACGCCCTCGCGTATCTGCTTAAAACACTCTCGGTAGACCTCAAGCGAGCCGCCGTATGGGTCGGAGACGTCCTCGGGCATGCAGGTTATCTTCGAGGCGAACTGTGGGTACTCCGCCATAAGTCTCATGGCGTGTGACGATGAGATGCCGACCACAAGCTCGGCGCTCCGCATGGTCTCAATATCTATCTCGCGCGAAACATGCGCCCTGTAATCGTTGTCGGGAAGCGAGAGAATCCCCGCCTCCTCAAGCGCCTCACAGGCGTGCTCCGATATCGGCTCGCCAAAGGCGGCAAGCCCCGCGGAGACCGCCCTCACGCGCTTGGCGCGAAGCAGCTTTTCCACGTCGCAGGCGGTGCATATCTCGGGCACTCGCGCTATGTGATTAAAGACCGCCTCCGCCATGGGCGAGCGGCAGGTATTGCCCGTGCAAACGAAGCAGACAAGGCGCTCACGCGCGGTGCTCTCGGGCTTTTTTTCAAGCGTTGTGGAAAGTGTGTCTGTCATATCAATAGCCAAACTGACCGCTCAAGGAATCGTCGTCGTCTATCCAGCTCTGCACGTCGATAACGCGGTAGTTTTCCTTGTCGTCACGGATAATGACCGTGGTGATGCCCGCATTGATGACCACGCGCTTGCACATCATGCAGCTGTTTACGCCCGATACCACCGAGCCGTCGGCAGGGTCAACGCAAGCCATGTAAAGAGTCGCGCCCAGCATCTGCTCACGGGGAGCAGCGATGATGGCGTTCTGCTCGGAGTGCACCGAACGGCAGAGCTCGTAGCGCTCTCCGCGCGGAATGTTGAGCTTGTCTCTCATGCAGAAATTCAGGTCAGTGCAGTTCTTTCTTCCTCTGGGCGAGCCGTTGTAGCCCGTGGACACGATAACGTCGTTCTTTACGATTATCGAGCCGTATTTTTTTCTCATGCAGGTAGCGCGCTCGGCGACCGTCTGCGCTATGTCAAGATAATAGTTATGTTTTGATACTCTTTCCATCGTTTTTCTCCTGTTTTTGAAAAATCATTGGGATACTTACTCATTAATAGGTAATCTCTAAAACTCGCGCGAGGCGAGCGGCGAGGGAGTTTTTTCGTCAGTCCAAACAAAAATTCGCGCGTATAGTTTACCCTATGCGAAGAATTTTTGTGACGAATGGCGGAAAAAGCACCGCCGATTCGTCCGCCGTCGAATTTTTAGAGGTTGCCTATTATATTATACTGTTAAATCTCCAATAAATCAAGAGGTATTTTTAAATTTTATAAGATTGTGAGTTTTGCGGCCGCATTAACTTTTCAAAAAAGCGACAACACAGAAAAAAACTAACTAATTTTTCTATAAATAAAAATCAGTATGCGTGAGAAAATAAAATTGCAAGCGAATACAGAAAGGATTTTTGAAATGCTTAAATTCAAAAAAGCTCGAGCATCGAGAGTGATTTCGGTTCTGTGTCTGGTGGTGGCGCTTGCAATTGCCGCGGCAATGACCTGCGCGGCGATGAACAACGGTATTTTCGGCTTTGGCAGGCGTAACGCTGACACAAGCGACGCGCCTCCCATAGGCGAGGGTATTGAAAGCGGAGCTGACGGCATAATCGGCGGCATCGAAAGCGGTGCGGACAATATAATAGGCGGCATCGAGAGCGGTGCGGAAGGCGTTGTTGACGGTGCTGACAGTATCGTTGACGGCGTTGAAAGCGGCATGGATAACGGATTTGACACCAACGTGCCCGACTCGGATATCGGCGGCGCGGTCGAGGACACCGACAACGACGGTATTTCCGACCCTACCGATTCAGATGACGACAACGACGGAGTGCCCGACGCAAGCGACACCGACGCGGACAACGGCGGCGTTGCTGACAGCAATGACGCCGCCCCCAACGGAGACGGCGCAGAGGAAGGTAAGGCGATGTCCACGGTAGTGGGTATCGTGATAGCCCTGCTTGTTATAGGCGCGGTAGTCGTGCTTGTAATAGCCCTCATGCCCAAGAAAAAGCCTCCCCAGAACAAATAACCAAAAGCCCACCCGCTCAAGCGGGTGGGCTCTTAGCAGAGAGCCAATTGGTCAGTCCCTACCGGGGAGGCGATTGGTCAGCGTACCGAGCATGTGCGAACAACACGGGCGTTGCCATCAGTCGTGTGCTAAACGCACACTCCTTTGCCTTGGGTGCATTTTGGTTTTCGGCGGGAGACAAGCCCCCGCCCTACAGGTTTTGGAGCGCTTTGAGAAGGGGGAGGATAGGGAAACGAAGACAAAAAATAAGTAAAATCCCCCCCCGTCGGCGCGGAAGTCCGCGCTAAACAATAATTTAGCGTGCCCAAGGCAAAGGAGTTCTCGTCGAGAGAACGACTGGTGGCAACGAGGGTTATGTTAGCACAAGCTCGGAACGCTGACCATTTGGCTCCCCGCTAGGGGAAAAAACTAACTAACAATTTTCAAAATCCCATTGCAAAATTCGTCCGATGGTGGTATACTGTATTATATAAGACATAAATTGCGCTTTGGAGGGACTATGGAAATTTTTGAAAGAACAAGACTTTATTCGGCGCTACCGAGATTTGACGAGGCTCGCACCTGGGCGGAAATAGACTTAGGCGCGCTTCGATTTAATTATAAATATTTATCCGAGACCTTGCGGGAACGGGCGTTGTCGGCTTGCGGCAAAGCGCCCGAGCCTATCTGCGTGGTAAAGGCCGACGCCTACGGTCACGGCGCCTGCGGCGCCGTCCCTGTCTTTCTCTCCGAGGGCTGTCGTTTTTTTGCGGTCTCATCTATTGAAGAAGCGGTTGAGGTGCGCAACATTTGTCGCAACCGCGGTGTGGAGGCACGGATACTCATTCTGGGGCTCACGCTCCCCAGCCTTGTCCGCAAGCTGGCTGAATACGACATCATCACCACGCTTCCCTCTCTTGAATACGCCGAGCGCCTTTCGGCGGCGGCCGCCACGGCTCGCGTGCGCGTTCGTTGCCACGTAAAGCTTGACACGGGCATGAACCGACTGGGCTTTGCCGCTTGCTCCGAGGACGATTTCGACAGGTCGGCAGAGGAAATCAAGTCCTGCTCCAAATTAAAAGGAATTTCTATTGAGGGCATCTTCACCCACTTCGCCGAGGCGGACGACTCGGACAGCGAGGAGCTTTCGGGCAAGACTCTATTGCAGGCAAAGCGCTTCTTTGGCGTGATAAAGGCGCTTGAAAAAAGGCGCGTCAGGATAGCCTTCAAGCACGTCTGCAACAGCGCGGCGGCTATACGCTTCCCCGAGCTTGCGCTTGACGGAGTGCGCCTTGGAATAGCGCTCTACGGCGCGCGCCCCAGCGAGTTTTTTGAGCTTTCCCTGCGCCCCGCAATGAGCTTTAAGACAAAAATATCGCATATACACACCCTGCGCGAGGGCGAGACGGTAAGCTACGGCGGCAGATTCAAGGCAGAGCGCGACACGCGCATCGCTACGCTTCCCGTAGGCTACGCCGACGGATTTCTCCGCGCCTACGGCGGCGCGAGCGTTAAGATATCTTCGCCTGACGGCGACACCGAAGCCCCCATCGTCGGCAGAATATGTATGGACCAATGCATGATAAGCCTTGACGGCTCGGACTCGGCGCGTGTGGGCGACGAGGTTACGCTTTTCGGTGACGCCCCACAAAGGCTCTACGCGCTTGCCGAGCTGGCAAACACGATTCCCTACGAGATACTCTGTGCGGTCAGCGCGCGTGTAGTCCGCATCTACAAGGAGGACGGCAATGTATTATGAAAACAAGACGGTCGAGATAAGCGTGAACGACCACACGGAGGGCAACCATCATCTCCAGTGCCCTCTGCATCTGCACTACCACGTGGAAATAGTATATATGAAGGACGGCTTCTCAACCGCGGTGGTTGACGGTCAGGAGTATCCCCTTCCCCCCGACTCGCTTCTGGTGGTTTTTCCAAACCGCCCGCACATGTACATCACCACAGAGGCGGAGAAATACATGATATCAATAATCTCCCCTAACATCATGCCCGAGGTGGTTCAGCTTTTCGACAGCTACGAGCCAAAGACACCGGTAATTGAGAACGTGTCCTCCTACCCCGAGCTGATGCAAACGATAAATCTGCTGCTCGCTCACCCATCGTCGGGCAAGGATAACGGCGGCAAGCGCAACAACGTCATTCGCCGAGGGTACGCCATCGCGCTTTTCGGGCAGATATTCAAGCACCTGCCCGTTGAAAAGACCAACGTGGAGTGCTCACGCGCCATGCGCGCCGTCACAGATTACTGCGTGCGAAACTACAACCGCGAGCTGTCGCTGGCGGTGCTTGCCGAGGAGCTTCACATGAGCAAATATTACATCTCGCACCTGTTCGGCAAGGAATTTAATATGAAATTCAACGACTACATAAACTCGCTCCGCGTGTCGGCGGCGTGCAGGCTACTCTGCGACACCACCAAGAGCATCACCGAGATAAGCGAGGAGGTGGGCTTTGCCACCGCGCGCACCTTTAACCGCGCGTTCAGCAAGCAGTACAAGCTGTCTCCCACCGAATACAGGCTTTCCGGCAGGAGACAGAGCGAATGATGGGATTCACAGTAACTCACCTGCAAGAGACAAGCTCCACCAACGCCGACCTCAAGGCGCTTGCGCGGGACGGCGCGCCCTTTGGCTCGGTGGTCATAGCCGACAGACAGACGGCGGGGCGCGGACGAATGGAGCGCCGCTTCAGCTCGGAGTCGGGCGGACTTTACATGAGTATTCTTCTGCCCCTGGCAGACCCGAGCCGCATAGGGCTTATCACCACATACGCGGCGGTTGCCGCGGCGCGCGCCATAGAGGCTCTCGCGCCCGTGGACGTGAAAATAAAATGGGTGAATGACCTATACGTGGGCGGCAAAAAGCTCTGCGGTATTCTCGCCGAGGGCGGCGAGAGGCTTACGGGCGGCGAAAAATTCGCGGTGCTGGGCATAGGCGTAAACCTTAGCAACAGACTGCCCGACGAGCTTTCGGCAATAGCCACCGCGCTTTGTGACGAGTGCGAAGTCGCCGTCACGCCCGAGGCGCTTGCCTCTGAAATATTGGAGCAATTCAAGAATTTTGACGAGGAAAAATGCCACGAGCATCTTGACGAGTACCGCCACAGATGCATGATTTTAGGCAAGAAGATAGATGTTGTCCCCCACTGCGGCAAAAAATATGAAGCCGTAGCTCTTGAAATTCTTCACAACGGCGCCCTGCTTGTAAAAAGGCTCTCAGACGGAGAGGAAATAACGGTATTCAGCGGCGAGGTCTCGGTGAGACGTAGGCAAGAGAGAATAATCCGAACCCGCCCTAAAGCCTGAATTTTCGGTGCTTTATGGCACTTGTCTCACTTGCAAAGTCCACACTTGGCGGCGTTCGTCAAGCACCAAAATCACACAAAAATTAAGGCTTGAGGGTCTACGAGTTTTTAAAGTCAAAGATTGAGGATAGGCGAGGTTAATTTTCGCAGAGATATACGGATATCGCAAGAAAATTTACCGAAGCATATACCAATATTTGATTTTAAAAACCGAGTTCGTATTATTCTCTCTTGCCTATGGAGGAATCATGAGAACGAAAGAACTCTGTTATTCTGCGCTCTGCGCCGCGCTTCTGTGCGTTCTGGCGCCCATATCAATACCCACGGGCGGCGTGCCGATAACTCTGTCGCTCCTTGCGGTGCTTTTGGTTGCGGGCATTCTGCCCACAAGACTCGCCCTGCCCGCGGTGCTCTGCTACGTGGCGCTTGGGGCGGTAGGACTTCCGATTTTTGCGGGCTTCATCGGCGGATTTCAGGTCTTGGCAGGACCTACGGGCGGATTTATTATAGGATATATTCCCGCCGCGCTTGTGGTTTCACTTTTCAACAAAAGCGCCGCAAAAAGAGTTGTTTCAATGGTGTTTGCCACCATATTGTGTTATATTTTCGGTACATTTTGGCTTTTTATCACCACAAGCGCGCCATTTTTTCCGACACTCGGAACGGTAGCACTCACCTGCGCTATTCCCGACGCGATAAAAATAGTAGCCGCCGCGGTCCTCGCCGACAAGCTTGTTCATTTCTTGTCACGCGACAAGAAACGAACCAAATGAAACATGCCAAAAAATCGTTTTGCGGCTGAACACCGCAAATTTGCTCCGCAAACCCGATTTATATGCCCCTCTTAACACCCCCGTGCGCTACGCAGGCTCACGCCCCAGGCTTTTAGCTACACCAATATTGTGAATTCAAGCTGTATTCTTATAAAAGCCCACTAAAACTAACTTTGTGGAGCGATTTGGGAAGGGTCCCAAACGCTTGCGGGAGCTATTCCCACGTCAGCGTACTAAACGCCCCAAGCAGTTGTCGCAAACTACCGACAGAGGCACAATCCCAAACAAAAACTTACCCCGCGCCAAAAGTTTTTGCGCCACTTTTTCCAAAAAGTGGCATCGTCACCCCTTACCCGACAAGAACTAACTATAAAGGAAAAATTATGAACCAAACATTTTCAAGAACAGAATCGCTTCTCGGTGCTGACGCTATGGCGCGGCTCGCGTCCGCGCGCGTCGCAATATTCGGCATCGGAGGTGTCGGCGGCTACGCCGCCGAGGCACTGGCGCGCTCGGGCGTTGGCTCTATGGAGCTTATCGACAGCGACGCCGTCTCCGAGTCAAACATCAATCGCCAGATAATCGCTCTGCACTCCACCGTCGGTCAGAAAAAGGTGGACGCCGCGGCGGCACGTCTGCGAGACATCAACCCCGACATCAAGCTTACCGCGCGCGATATCTTCTTTCTCCCCGAGACCTCGGCGGACTTCGATTTCACGTCCTACGACTACGTTATCGACTGCATCGACACCGTCAGCGGCAAGCTGGAAATAATCAAACGCGCCAAAGCGGCAGGCGTGCCCGTTATATCGTCCATGGGCGCGGGCAACAAGTTAGACCCCACGGCGTTCACCGTCGCCGACGTCTACAAAACCTCGGTCTGTCCGCTGGCAAAAACCATGCGAAGGCTCTGCCGAGAGAATGGCATCGACTCGCTGAAGGTGGTCTATTCCAAAGAGCCGCCGATCACGCCCGCTATTCCCATGCACCGCGACCCCGAAAGCGGCAAGATTCCGCCCGCTTCCGCGGTATTCGCACCCGCCGCCGCAGGGCTCGCCATAGCCCACGCGGTAATTAACGATCTAATTTAGTGGAGCGTTTGGGGAGGGGGTCCCCAACGCTTGCGGGAGCTATTCTTCCGTCAGCGCACTAAACACCCCAAGCAGTCAGCACAAATCGCCGATAGAGGCACAAACCAAAAAACAATCCTTCCCCGCGCCAAAAGTTTTTCGGTTCCTTTTTTCAAAAAGGAACAAAAAAAACGATACATAAACTAATTACAACCACACAGGAGAGAAATATGAAATACGAGATCATTCCGACACCACAAACCAACAAAACCAAGCGGCTTGCGACCTGGCTGTTCATCTGCGGCGTTATACTTTTCATCGCGGGAGGCGTAAAGGTCATTCCCTTCCGCTTCGTGCTCCAGCTCGCGGCGCTCGCGGCGCTGACCGCCTCGATAATGCTCATCGGGCGCTTTCTGCTCCGCGCCTACGCGTACAGGATCGACGACCTTGGCGAGGGCTTTGAGTTTTTCGTTGACGAGATAACCCGAAGCACGCGCTACACCGTCTGCCGCATGGAGCTCTCCAAGCTCGTGTCGGTCACGAAATGGGAGGACTGCGGCAAGGACGAACGCGCGAAAAAGCGTTACAGCTACTGCCCCGACGTCTTCGGCGACGGCTCGTACATCCTCGAGTTCGTTGACAGCGCCTACGACGTAACCGCCGACCGCATACGCGTTCGCATCGCCCCCGACGAAAAGCTGCTTTCGATTTTGAACGAAGCAATAGCGAGAAACAACGAAAACGGCGAGACCGCGGAAGAAAATTAAGCCGCGGACAGGCACTAATTCGCAAAAAATCACAACACATCAAAAACTATCGGAGAAAAAATGAAACTCAACGACACCATAGCCGCCGTCTCCACACCAAGGGGCAAGGGCGGCATTGCGGTAATCAGAATAAGCGGCGGCGAGGCACTTGAAATCGCCGAAAAGGTCTTTCGACCCGCCTGCGGCAAGGCGCTGTCCGCCCTGCCCTCAAGCCGCGCGGCTTACGGCAAGATATACAAAAACGAAAACCAAGACGAAGCGCCCATCGACGACGGAATCGCCACGCTTTTCCGCGCTCCGCGCTCATTCACGGGCGAGGACACCGTGGAGATAAGCTGTCACGGCGGTCTGCTCGTCACCGAGGCGGTGCTCTCGGCAATCCTCTCGGCAGGCGCTCGCCACGCCGAGGCGGGCGAATTTACACGCCGCGCCTTTGTAAACGGGCGAATGGGGCTCTCCGAGGCGGAGGCGCTTTCAAACCTTCTCGAAGCGAAAAACTACTCCCAGCTTAAGCTGGCGCGCTCGGGGCTTGAGGGTCATCTGGACAAAAAGTGCGACCAAATTTACGCCGAGCTCCGTGCGATCCTCGCCTCGCTCTACGCCAAGATAGACTACCCCGACGAGGAGCTTGCCGACCTTTCGGCAGACGAAATGCGAGAAAAGCTGGAGACAATTCTCGCCGACGTCAGAAAAACAGCCGCCACCTACAAAAGCGGACGAGCCATAGCCGAGGGCATAAAAACAGTTATCTGCGGCAGACCCAACGTAGGAAAAAGCTCGCTGTACAACCGCATAGTCGGGCGCGACGCGGCAATAGTGACCGAGCTTGAGGGCACGACGCGCGACATTCTCGAGGAGACCGCCTCGCTTGGCGGCGTGACTTTGAGGCTTTGCGACACGGCGGGGCTTCGCCCGTCGGGCGACAGAGTCGAGCAGATAGGCATTGAGCGCGCCTATGCGAAAATAGACGAAGCCGAGCTTATTTTGGCGGTATTCGACGTGTCCTCACCGCTGACGGACGAGGACGGGGAGCTTATCTCCTATCTTGAAAGCAAAAAAGACCGCGTGGTAGCGGTAGTCAACAAGTCAGAGCTTGAGCACAAAGCTGATATTGACAGAATTGCCGATGTGTTCGGCGAAGTAATCGAGATATCAACCCAAACAGAGGACGGAATTGCTACACTTGCCGAGGCGGCTGAGAACAGATTTTTGGACAAGGCGCTTGACCTTGAGCATGACGCGATAGTATTCGGCGCGCGCCAGCACGCCGCGTTCACAAAAACCATATCCCATCTGACCGAGGCAATAAACATTCTTTGCGGCGAGGAAGAAATAGACGCCGCCTCGTTCGAGGTAGAGACCGCCATGGCTTCGCTTTCCGAGCTTGACGGCAGGCAG
This sequence comes from Eubacteriales bacterium, assembly GCA_045660295.1. Taxonomy (GTDB): domain Bacteria; phylum Bacillota; class Clostridia; order Oscillospirales; family CAG-272; genus RGIG8775. The sequence goes on along the minus strand of JAZRDN010000042.1, from coordinate 5,523 downwards.
GTCTCCGACGACATAGTTTCCGAAATCTTCGCCCACTTCTGTGTAGGCAAATAGGCGGCGAAGGCGCCGCAGCCCTATAGGTCAGCGTTCCGAGCTTGTGCGAACATAGCCGTCGTTGCCATCAGTCGTGTGCTAAACGCACACTCCTTTGCCTTAGGTGCATTTTTAGCGACTCAAAACTAACTTTGTAGAGCGTTTGGGGAAGGGGTCCCCAACGCTTGCGGGAGCTATTGTTACGGCTACGTACTAAACGCCCCGAGCAGTTAGCGCAAACAAAAGACAATGGCACAGACCCAAACCAATAACCCCTTGAAGAAAAGTTTTTTGCGGAGCTTTTTTACAAAAAAGCGACCCGTCACCCCTTACCAAACACAAACTAACTATAATTATGAAATATCCTGAATATGTAAGAAAGATACTAAACAGAATAGAGGAAGCGGGGCACGAGGCTTTTATAGTCGGCGGCGCGTTAAGAGACATGATGATTGGCAGAGAGAGCCACGACTATGACATTACCACCTCTGCGCTTCCCGAAGAAACCGCGGAGATATTCTCCGACATGCATGTAATAAAGACAGGTCTCAAGCACGGAACTGTAACCGTTGTCATCGACCAACACCCGATTGAGATAACCACCTATCGGGTAGACGGCGACTACAAGGACAGCCGACACCCAAGCGGCGTCAGCTTTACCCGAAACATAGAGGACGACCTTGCTCGCCGAGACTTCACGGTAAACGCAATGGCGTACAACGACAAGCGCGGGCTTGTCGACCTTTTTGGCGGAAAGGACGACCTTGAGCGCCGAATAATACGGGCGGTAGGCGAGCCCGAACGCCGTTTCACCGAGGACGCGCTGAGAATAATGCGCGCGTTCAGATTTTCCTCAAAGTTAGGCTTTGAAATAGAGGAAGAAACCCTTGCGGCGGCAGAAAAGTGCCGTCACGGGCTTGCCAACATATCAGCCGAGCGCAAGAGCGTTGAGCTTGAAGGAATACTGTTAGGCGAAGGAGTCGAAAAGGCACTTTTATGCATGTACAACGCAAAAATTTTTGAAATCATTGCACCGATGATATCCCTTGACCCAACAAGGTTTTCAAAGATTGATGCTCTGCCGAACGACTTTGCGTGTCGCATGGCATTTTGTCTTTCAGGTCAAGAAAACACAGAAAAATATACAACCACGCTCAAGCTGTCAAACGCCGTCAGCGCGAGAATAAAAAAGTTAGCGCGTTTGGCTGAAGCTCCGCTTGACGCGTCAAGTGACGGCAAGCTTCGTAGGCTCATGTCGGTCTGCGGCGATGACACCGAGCATCTCTTAAAAATAAAAAGCGCCCTGGGAGAGGACGTGCGCGGTGTTTTCGAACGTGTAGAAGCTATCCGCGCCAACGGCGACTGTCTTTACATTCGGCAGCTTGCCGTTGACGGTCGTGACCTAGGCAAATTGGGAATCAGCGGCAAAGATGTAGGCAACACCCTTGACAAGCTCCTTGACGCAGTTCTCGACAACCCCGAGCTGAACACCAAAGATTCTCTTATGGCTATGATTAAAAATTAGTTTTTGTTTCGTTTTTGTTCCTTTTTACAAAAAGGAACCGAAAAACTTTTGGAGCGTGGTAAATGTTTTATTTTGGTTTGTGCCTCTGACCACAGTTGGCGACAACTGCTTGGGGCGTTTAGTACGCTGACGGGAGATTTGCTCCCGCGAGCGTCGGGGACCCCTTCCCCTAACGCTCCACAAAGTTAGATTTGAACTGTTAAACAACAGGAAAGGCGCTCGCTAAATGCGAGCGCCTGTTTTTTATTATTTGAGCTTACAAATTAACCTCTCTGAGCCATGCGACCAGCGAGGAGTAGACCTCGTTACGGCAGGCCTCGTTTATTATTTCATGGCGTGCGTTTTTGAACAGTATCATTTTTACATCTGTGCAGTCAAGCGATATGAGGCTGTTATAAACCTCACAAACCCCGTTGCCGCAATCTCCGACAGGGTCGGAGTCTCCAGACATCAAAAGTATAGGAGTATCTTTTTTTACATTCTCCGCCCACCTTTTTCCCAACGTGCTTTCAACCAGAGAAAACAGGTCGTAAAATCCGCGGAGCGTGAAAATAAAGTTACATCCGCTATCGACAAAACGTCTCGCGGCACGCTCCTTATCGCTTGTGATCCAAGCGTTTTGATGCTCGCCTTTGCCGAATCCCTTTACGCAGGGCTTGAGCATCGCCTTAAGCAACGCTTTACTGCGGTATTTCTCGCCCTTAAACAAGGCGGTGCGTTTTGCCTTACCCTTCAATTTTTTTATTCGCTTATCGCTTCCCGACGTTCCCACAAGGACATACGCGTCGGGGGTTTTTATTTGCTCGCCGTTCTCCGCCATAACTCTGCGCGCGACGAAAGAGCCCATTCCAAAACCTATCATAATGACTGACAGACCCTCGATATTCTCGCGGATAATGGCGGTTAGCTTTTTAGTATCCTCGACCAGCAGCCTGTCCCCGTCTCGGTGGGCGAAATAGCCCCTCGCGCCGTCCTCGCCAAGGCTCTCGCCATGTCCGACGTGGTCATGACCACAGACAACGTAGCCGTGGGCGGTCAGATACTCGGCAAGCTCGCCGTAGCGCGCGAAGCAGTCGCACATTCCGTGGACTATCTGCACCACGCTCCTCGGCTTTCGGTGGTTGGGCATACATATATAATATGATATTCTTGTGTTTCCGTCCGTAGACAAAAAATTGTTTCTGTATAATGTGTAATTTATTGGCATGATAGTTATTAGTTAGTTGGTTAGTTAGTTTTGAATCGGTTTTTTCCCGCTTTTTGAAAAAAGCGGGGCAAAAACTTTTGGCGCAGGGTAAGTGTTTGTTCTTGTTTGTGCCTCTATCGGCGATTTGTGGTGACTGCTTGGAAGGTTCAGTACGCTGACAGGAGAATAGCTCCCGCAAGCGTTTGGGACCCTTCCCAAATCGCTCCACAAAGTTTAGTTTTATGGGCTTTTTATTTGTAAAAGTACAGCTTGAACCCACAACATTTGTATTTGCTCGCATACCGCCGTGAGGCTACGCCCCTGCGAGGGCGTATGGTGATAGCCGTAAGGGAGTCGAACACATAAGGTTTTGGACGAATAAATTTTTGATAGATTTTGGCGTGATTAGTCGCAGTGGAGTACCAACTCCACAAGACTAAGCGCGACGAAAGATACTAAAATTTATCGTCGCAGGGCTTGTGGGTTCGATTCTCTTACGGCTATGGGAGGGCGCTCGCAAACGCCCTCCCAACGTGCTTTCTTTCGTTCTTTCTTTGCACGAGCAAAGAAAGGACATAAAGAAAACGATAAATTATCAAATCATAAAATATCAGATATCATTTTACCATGTTATTCTTTCGAAGTATCCTCAGTTTCTTCAGAATCCTCTGATTCGTAATCTTCCTTTTCCTCGGACTTCTTAACGGTGGTAAAGTTGACAACCTTGCCGCCGCGCATAATGATTACGCCGCCTGCGGTTCTCGAATATGTGGGAATATCCTCTATGCGGATACGGATAATAGTGCCGTCTACTGTGATAAGCATAAGGTCATCTTCAAGCTCGACCGCTTCGATACCAGCGAGCTTACCTGTCTTTTCGCCTATCTTATGGCAGGTTACTCCCATACCTCCGCGGCTCTTCATTTCACGGAAATCGTCGAACTCGGTCAGCTTTCCGTAGCCGTTTTCGGTGATGGTAACCAGCTTTTTGCCTTCCTCAACCTTAACTGCGCCCTTAACCACGTCGTCGCCCTTAAGGCTGATACCCTTTACGCCGCGGGCGCTTCTGCCCATGGAGCGTACGGTAGCCTCGGCATATTTAACCGACATACCGTTCTCGGTAGCGATAAGAATATTGCTCTCGCCGTCGGTCTTGATAACGAACAGGAGCTCGTCGCCCTCGTCGAGATTAATGGCAATTTTACCGCCCTTACGGTGTACCTCAAAATCAGACAATACTGTCTTTTTGACTATACCCTTCTTGGTTATCATGGTAAGGAACTCATTCTCGGGATACTCGTCCACCGAGATAAGCGCGGTAATCTTTTCTTCCTTGGTAAGTCCCTCTATGATATTTACAAGGTTAGTACCCTTGCTCGTTCTCGACGCCTCGGGGATCCTGAACGCGCGCTTGGTGTAGACCTTACCCATATTGGTGAACATCAACAGGTCTGAGTGGCTGTTTACCGCGATAACTCGCTCGATATAGTCCTCCTCCTTGGTGGTCGCGCCGATGATACCCTTACCGCCTCTGTTCTGAGAGGAATAAGTATCGGCGGGCTGGCGCTTGATGTATCCCGCGTGGGAAAGCGTGATAACGCACTCGTGCTTCTCGATAAGATCCTCGATATCTATCTCACCGTAAGCCTCGGTGATCTCGGTACGTCTCTCGTCGGCAAACTTGCGGCGTATCTCAAGCATCTCGTCCTTGATTATCTGCTTAACTCTTTCGGGGTCTCCGAGAATAGAGCGAAGGTCAGCCACAAGCTCTGCAAGTCTCGCAAGCTCCTCCTCGATCTTTTCTCTTTCCATGCCCGTAAGGCGTCCAAGTGTCATTTCGACTATTGCCTGAGCCTGCGCGTCGGAGAGTCCGAAGCGGTTTATAAGCTTCTGCTTTGACTCGGGAATAGAGCTTGAGGACTTGATAAGAGCGACTATTTCGTCGATGTTGTCTATGGCAATCTTGTAGCCCTCGTAGATGTGCATTCTCGCCAGCGCCTTGTCAAGGTCGAACTGCGTTCTTCTGACGATAACGTCCTTCTGGTGCGCGATATAGAGGTCAAGTATTCTGTCAAGCGGAAGCACCTTGGGCTCATTATTGACAATGGCAAGCATATTTACCGAGCAGGTGTCCTGAAGCTGAGAATACTTATAAAGCTGGTTAAGTATTATTTCTCCATTCGCGTCGCGGCGGTACTCGATAACTATCTTCATACCGTCTCGTCCCGACTCGTCGCGAAGGTCGGTGATGCCGTCTATTCTCTTTTCCTTGTGAAGATTAGCGATAGACTCGACGAGAAGGCTCTTGTTTACCATGTAAGGAATCTCGGTGACGATAATTCTGTGCTTGTCTTCCTCGATATGAGCGCGGGCGCGGACGATGATACGTCCCTGACCTGTGCGGTAAGCGTCCTTTATTCCCTGCGTTCCGTAGACTATCGCGGAGGTTGGGAAGTCGGGACCCTTGATTATTTCCATAAGGTCGTCAATGCTCGATTCGGGGTTGTCCATGCGGAAGATAGTGGCGTCAATTACCTCTCCAAGGTTATGAGGGGGAATATTTGTCGCCATACCTACGGCGATACCCACAGCTCCGTTTACAAGGAGGTTGGGGAAGCGCGAGGGAAGAACGGTGGGCTCGTCGCGAGTGTTGTCGAAGTTTTTCTTCATATCGACAACGTTCTTTTCGATATCCACCATAAGCTCTGCGGCTATTCTCGACATTCTCGCCTCGGTGTAACGGTAAGCAGCGGCTTCGTCACCGTCTACCGAACCGAAG